>NZ_JBIAVW010000010.1:0-325857 GCF_042894785.1 Streptomyces sp. NPDC001502 | reverse complement strand
CCGGCGCCTGAGACGCGGGGGTCCCGGGCGGAGCCCCCCTCTCCCAGCCCCGCCGGCGCCTGAGACGCGGGGGTCCCGGGCGGAGCCCCCCTCTCCCAGCCCCGCCGGCGCCTGAGACGCGGGGGTCCCGGGCGGAGCCCCCCTCTCTCAGCCCCGCCGGCGTTTGAGGCGCGGGGGTCCGGGGGCAGCGCCCCCGCAACGGCGCCGCACCCGTTCGAGTGGCGGCCCGACCCGAACGGAGTGATCCTGGCAAGCAGCGGCGATCCAGCCGAAGGGGCGCCGGGGCAGCGAATGCCCCGGCGCCCCTTCGGCCTCCCCGAGCCAGATCCGGCCAGGGCAACGGCCCGGCCAGGGCAACGGCCCGGCTAGGGCTACGGCCCAGACGGCCTCCCCGCAACCGCGTCGTACACCCGCAGCCGCACCCTCCTCCGCCACCCCTCCCTCTCCTCCCGCACCCGCGCCCTCCGCTCCTTCCGCCCCCCGGCGGGATACCGCGCCCGCGCCCACGGCGACCCCGGCCGGGCCAGCCGCACCGCCCCGACCAGCGCGAAGAACGGTACGAGGATCCCCAGCAGCCCGGTGAACACCTTCCCCTTGGCCAGCGCCACCAGCGCGAAGCCCGCGTTCACCGCGACCACCACCACGTACGTCCAGCCGGAGGCCTTCGTACCGCCCTCCGATACGTCGGCGTCGTCGACGCCGAAGGGCGACGCCCCCAGCAACAGCAGCCCGCACGCCGCGGCCCCGACCACCACCGCGTCCACCGACAGCCGGCCCTCCTCGGACCAGTACACGTCCTTCAGGTGCAGGATCAGCGCGAACTCGTCGAGCACCAGCGCCGTCCCGATGCCGAACACCGCCGCGTCGATCTCCGCCCACGGGGGCCGGTCGCCGGTCGGGGAGGCCAGCCCCAGCCCCCCGACGATCATCAGGACGACGCCGAAGACCACGTGATGGATGTGCAGCCCGCCCGGCGTGACGTTCTTCGGCCACCAGGAGACCTGCGCCCGGATCAGCCGCACGCTGATCCGGATGAAGAGGAACGCGCCGAGGAAGCCCAGCAGCAGGCAGAGCAGCGGCTGCTTGCCGGGTTCGACGATCTGACGCTGGTACCAGTCGCCCACGGGTCAGGCCACCCGCCCGGCGGCGTGTGCGCCCCCCGTCGGCTTCGCGCTCATGACCCGATGCTGGCACCGGGCCGGGCGCGGCGCCTGCGGGAGCCGGCCCGGCGCCGCCGCGAACCCCTACGAGGTCCGGGCCGGGGCCTTCTGCCGCCGTTCCCGTCCCTCGCTCGGCTCCTCCTCCTGCTCCTCCTTCTGCTCCTCGCCCACCGCGCCCTTGCGCTGCGCGGGCAGGGTCAGCTGCAGCCCCCGCGGCCCGGACAGCACGTACACGAGCCCGAAGCCGGCGGACACGACCACGGCTCCGCCGACGGCGTCCAGCACCCAGTGGTTGGCGGTGGCCACGATCGCGCACACCGTGATCAGCGGGTGCAGCGCGCCGAGCAGCTTCTGCCAGCCCTTCGGCGCCAGCACCACGATCACGATCCCGCACCACAGCGACCAGCCGAAGTGCAGCGAGGGCATCGCCGCGTACTGGTTGGAGATCGCGGTCATGGCCCCGTACGAGGGGTTGGCCAGGTCCTGCGGCCCGTGCACCGTGTCGATGAAGCCGAGGCCGGGCATCAGGCGCGGCGGTGCGAGCGGGTAGAGCCAGAAACCTATGAGGGCCAGCACCGTGGCCAGCCCCAGCGAGGCCCGCGCCCACCGGTAGTCGCCGGGGCGCCGCCAGTACAGGACCGCCAGGATCGTCAGCGGGACCACGAAGTGGAAGGAGGTGTAGTAGAAGTTGAAGAACGCCTCCAGCCAGGGCGTGTTCACCACGGCGTGGTTCACGGCGTGTTCGATGTCGATGCCCAGCGCGCGCTCGATCCCGTGGATCTGGCTGCCGTTGCCCTCGGCGAGGCTGCGGCTGGTGGGCGCGGCGGCCCGGATGTGCGAGTAGAGCGAGTAGCCCACCCGTATCAGCAGGAGTTCCAGCAGCAGGTTCGGGCGGGACAGCACGCGCCGCCAGAACGGCATCAGCGGCACCCGCGCCCAGCGGGCCGCCGCGGGCCGCCCGTAGTCGGTGGGTACGGGCTCGCGCCAGTACGCCGACGAGCGCGGCAGGAACGGTACCGCGCAGGCCGCGGCCACGGCGGTGAGCAGCAGCACGTTGTCGCGTACGGGGGCCAGTGCGGCCAGGTTCGGCAGCAGCATCGTGCTCGGCAGGGTCATCGCGAGGACCACGGCCACCGGCCACACGGGCCGGTCGGCAGCCCGCTTGCCCACCTTGCCGGCGACGGCGAGGAGCACCCACAGCAGCTGGTGGCGCCAGCCGGTCGGGGACACGGCGACGGCCACGCAGCCGGTGACGGCGACGGCGAGCAGCAGCTGGCCGTCGCGGGCGTAGCGGACCGCGCGGCGCAGGCCGATCCAGACGAGGGCGGCCGCGAGGGCTGCGTAGAGCAGGATCTCCGCGGGTCCGGTCAGGCCGAGGCGCAGCAGCGCGCCGTGCACGGACTGGTTGGCGAGACCGTCGGGGGCTCCGCCGAGGCCGGTACCGGCCAGGTGCTCGACCCAGTACGTCCAGGAGTCGCGCGGCATGGCCGCCCAGGACAGCGCGGTGGCTCCGGCGAAGGTCACGGCGGCGGTGCGCGCGGTGGGGCGGCGTCCGGTCAGCCACAGCAGCGGTGCGAACAGCAGCAGCGCGGGCTGGAGTGCGGCGGCCAGGCCGACGAGGAAGCCGGCGGGCCGGTCGCCGGGCACCCGGAACACGGCGATGAGCACCAGCAGCACGGGCAGGACGGCGGTCTGGCCGGGTGAGGCGGCCTCGCGGACGGGGAGCGAGACCATCATCAGGGCCGTGAGCACGGGCGCGGCGAGCAGCGCGGTGCGCCGCGGCACGGGGTCGGGCAGGCCGCGGGCGGCGACGAGCCCGATGGCGGCGACGCACAGCAGCGTCACGCAGGTCCAGGCGACCTCCAGCGACGGGGGGGCGAGGCCGACCAGCGGCCTCAGGACCAGCCCGGCGAAGGGGGTGTCGGAGAACTGGCCGGTGTCGTAGACCGATCCGGGCAGGCTGCCGGGGAGGTGGAAGCCGCTCAGCCACTCGGCCGGTGGCACCCGCAGCACGGCGGCGGCCTGTCTGACGGCGAGCGCGCCGGCCAGTGCCCACAGGAGAAGGCGAGCAGCCCCGAGCCTGCCGTGATCGCCTATGACTCCGGCATGTCCGTTCGCACCGCTGTGCTCTGCCGCGTTAGCCACGCCTCGCCGGCCTCCCGCCATGTTGACCGCAACCCTGACTTCGCCTGGCTGCCGCGCTCCATTACCCGCACGACGATATCTCCCACGGGATGCGTTGGACGGCTCTCACGGGCATCGCGAAGACCGACACGCCCGCCGACCTGCGAGGCCCGTTCCCGGACGGGGCCCCGGGTCGATCCGGGGCCCACGGGCCCTCCAGGTGCGGACAGCGGACTTCGTGGCGAAGCTGAGGTGACAGGCATTCCGTGGAGAGGACGGCTCATGTCCATGCTTGACAAGCTCAAGGACCTCATCAAGGGACACCCTGACCAGGCCCGCCAAGGTGTCGAGAAGGCCGGAGACGCCTTCGACGCGAAGACCGGGAACAAGTACCAGAGCCAGGTCGACACGGCGCAGCAGAAGCTCAACGAACAGATCGGCAAGCAGCCGCCCACGTCCGGGGAGGGCCGGCCGCCTCAGACCTGAGATGTGGAACCACGGCCACGGCGCAGGGACCGCACCACGGTGCGGTCCCTGCGCCCTTTCGGAGGGGCGGATGTAGGAAACTGCACGCATATCGTCGAGGCCGGGCGTTGGCCCGGCCTGTGTTTCATGAGAGGTGTCCTGTGCCTAGTGTCGTAAAGATCAACGCACTGACGGTTCCCGCCGAGCAGCGGGAGATCCTGGAGCAGCGCTTCGCCTCCCGGGCCGGGGCGGTGGAGAGCTCGGACGGGTTCGAGTGGTTCGAGCTGCTGCGCCCGGTGGAGGGCACGGACCAGTACCTGGTCTACACGCGCTGGCGTTCGGAGGAGGATTTCCAGGCGTGGATGGAGGGCCCGATGAAGGCCGCTCACCAGGGCGGCGGCGAGGGTGGCGGCGAGCGGCCGAAGCCCGCGGCTTCCGCCTCGACGGTGTGGTCGTTCGAGGTCGTGCAGCAGGCGGCCCCGAAGCAGGCCTGACGCCGTCCGGATGCGCGCAACGGGCGTGGTCCGGGCCGACACCGGCCCCGACCACGCCCGTGGCGCGCGGCGGGCTCGGGGGCGCGGCGGGCTCGGGGGCGCGGCGGGCTCGGGGGCGCGGCGGACTCGGGGACTCGGCGGACTCGGGGACTCGGGGACTCGGGGACTCGGGGGGAGCGTCAGCTCCAGAAGGCGTCTTCCTCGTCGATGTCCGCGGTGCACTGGTCGATATCGGTGATCTTGTTGCCGATGATCGTGAAGAAGAGCCCCTGGCGGATCTCGATGCCGCGGTCACCGCGGTCGGCGCGTGCCGTGTGGAAACTCATCACGTGCCCCCGCCCGTCCGCCAGCACCGATTCCAGATCCACCTGGAAGGTGCCCTTCGTCTCCTCGCCGAGGCGGCGGTAGAAGTCGAGGACGTTCTCCCGCCCCTTGTGGTGCCCGGACAGCGGGTTGCTGCCCGGCACGTGGTGGATGACATCGGCCATCAGCAACGTGCTCATCGTCTCCATGTCGCCTTTGCCGAAGGCCTCGTAACCACGGCGGACCAGGGCACAGTCGGGATGCTCTGACATGGCGTTCCCACCCTCCGGGTACGCAGGGAATGTCCTTTTTCCTATCATCGGCCCGGCCTTGTGGATATTCCACGCGGGAGATCCGCCGCGAACTCCACAATGACGCCATGACCACTCACAGCGAACACCGCACACCCACCCGGTCGTGGACCGTGGCCCCCGAACCGTTCACCACCCGGGACGCCACCGCCCTGCGCCGCGCGTACTACGCCGAGGTCGCCGGCCGTTACTGGAAACGACAGGTCACCGAGACCGAGATCGACCAAGGGCTGCTGGACTTCCCGGACGACGGGCTGGTCCCGCCGACGGGCCAGTTCGTCGTCGGCAGACTCGACGGCGAGCCCCTGGCCTGCGGCGGGATCCGGCTGCTCGACCCCCTCACCGCCGAGCTCACCAGGGTGTACGTCGACCGGCGCGCCCGCGGCACCGGCGGCGGGGCGGCTCTGCTGAATGTCCTGGAGGCGGAGGGCCGTGCGCTCGGCGCCGAGCGGGTCCGGCTGGACACCCGGTCGGACCTCGTGGAGGCCCGGGCGTTGTACGCGCGCCACGGGTATGCGGAAATACCGGCCTACAACTCCGGCCCGTATGCCCACCACTGGTTCGAGAAGCGCCTGGCCTGAGCCCGCGCCCCGGCGACGGGGCCGCGCACCGGCAGAGCCGCTGCCGCTAGTGGGCGGCGTGGTCCCGGCGCGGCAAGGCGTCGTAGGGCTCCTCGGCGTCGGAACCGCACAACTCCTTGTTGATCTGCCGCACCAGCTTCACCAGGTCCGTCGGACGGTCCGGGCCCCACCAGTCGCCGAGCAGCTCGGCGAGGGACTCCTCCCGGGCCTCGGCAAGCTTCGCGGCGCACGCGCGCCCCTGGTCGGTCAGGACCAGCGGCAGCCCGTCCCGGACGGCGAGCCCGCGCTCCTCGACCTGGCGGGCGGCGTCCGTGACGACCTTCAGCGGCACATTGGTGCGCTCGGCGAGCATCGCGGGCTCCACGGAGCCGTACCTCTTGATCCGCAGCAGCAGCCAGCTGGAGGCGGGCAGCAGGTCGTAGCCCGCCTTCTCGGTGATCTTCTCGTAGACGTGGCGGCGGCCCTCCCGGGTGCCGAGGACCGACAGGGCACGGGCGACCTCGTCGTGGGAGGAGCGCTGGACGGGGTTGGAGGCCAGGGTCTCCGTCACATCGGGGGCGGTGACCGAGCCGCGGAGCTTGTCCTCCTTCAGGAACCAGGCGATCACGAAGGCGATCAGGACGATCGGCACCGCGTAGAGGAACACGTCGGTGATGGCGGTGGCGTAGGCGTCGAGCGCCTGCGGTTGGAGCTCGGCGGGAAGTGCGCCGATGGCCCGCGGATCCGCCTCCAGCTGCGCGACGCTCGCACCGGCCGGCAGCGTGACGCCCGCGAGGGAGGCGGCCAGCTTGTCGTCGAGCTGATGGGTGAAGACCGTGCCGAAGATGGCCACGCCGAAGGAGGCGCCGATGGAACGGAAGAAGGTGGCACCGGAGGTGGCGACGCCGAGGTCGGCGTAGCTGACCGCGTTCTGCACCACCAGGACGAGCACCTGCATGACCAGGCCGAGCCCGGCACCGAAGACGAAGAAGTAGATGCTCATCTCCCAGGTGGAGCTGGTGCGGTGCAGCTGGTGCAGGAGGAGCAGACCGAGCGCGGTCACGGCCGTGCCCGCGATCGGGAAGACCTTCCAGCGCCCGGTACGGCTGACGATCTGGCCGGAGGCGGTGGAGGTGATCAGCATGCCGATCACCATCGGCAGCATGTGGACGCCTGACATGGTCGGTGAGACGCCCTGGACGATCTGGAGGAATGTCGGCAGGTAGACCATCGCACCGAACATCGCGAAGCCGACGACGAAGCTGATCGCCGAGCAGAGGGTGAAGGTGCGGATGCGGAACAGACCCAGCGGCAGGACGGGTTCGGCGGCCTTGCGCTCCACGAGGAGGAAGCCGGCGAGCAGGACGGCGCCGAGGACGGCGACGCCGATGGTCCGGGCCGAGCTCCAGCCCCAGGTCCCGCCGAGGGAGGCGACGAGCACGAGACAGGTGGCGACGCAGGCGATGAGGAAGGTGCCGAGGTAGTCGATGGTGTGCTTCGCGGAGCGCGCCGGGATGTGCAGGACGGCGGCGATGACGACGAGCGCGACGAGACCGATCGGGAGGTTGATGTAGAAGACCCAGCGCCAGGACAGGTTGTCCACGAACAGGCCGCCCAGCAGCGGGCCCAGCACGCTGGTCGCGCCGAAGACGGCGCCGAAGAGGCCCTGGTACTTGCCGCGTTCACGCGGCGGGACGATGTCGCCGACGATCGCCATCGACAGCACGATCAGTCCGCCGCCGCCCAGGCCCTGCAGGGCGCGGAAGCCGATGAGCTGGGGCATGTCCTGGGCGATCCCGCACAGGGCCGACCCGATGAGGAAGAGGACGATGGCGTACTGGAAGAGCCTCTTGCGTCCGTACTGGTCGCCGAGCTTGCCCCACAGGGGGGTGGCGGCGGTGGAGGCGAGTATGTAGGCGGTGACGACCCAGGACAGGTGCGCCATGCCGCCGAGGTCGCTGACGATGGTCGGCAGGGCGGTGGAGACGATGGTCTGGTCGAGTGCGGCGATCAGCAGGCCCAGCAGCAGGGCTCCGATGGAGACGAGTACGTCGCGGGAGGCGTGCTCGGCGGCGGGACCGGCCTTCTCCGGGTCGAGAACGGGGCCCGGGCCCTGCGCGGTCACATCCTGAGCCATCGATACCTCCTCAGGCCGGATCAACATCTCCATCCTGAGCGGTGTGTCCGGTTATGGCCTCTCGGGCGGTTGGGAGGGCCCCTGCGGGTCTGCATAATCGCAGGCAATAGCCAGGGAGGGAGTCCAGTGAGCCGTCAGCACTGTCCAGAATGCGGCGCCGCCGGCGCAGGCTGCGGGTGCGTGCCGGGTGTGGGTTTCAACCCGTTGCGCATCCGCCCGTACGTGACGTTGCCCGACCCGGGCGAGCCGGACACTCCGGTGTCCCCGCAGCCGGTGTCCGCAGTGGTGGCCCCGGACCCGCGCCCGGCGCCCGTGCCTGCGCCGGCGGAGGACGACACTCCGGCGTACGGGATACCCGTGCCGCCGCAGGACGGGCCGTGGCCTGCGGGGCCCGCCGGGCCTGCGCACGCGGCGCACCCGGCCGAGACGGTCCAGCTCCGGGCGGTCCCGGCAGCGGGCCCCACGTACGACAGCGGAGCGGGAGGGGGTGGGGGCGGGGGCGGGGGCGGGGCCCCGGAGAAGCGAACCGGCCCGGCCGCCCGAAAGCCGCTCGCGCTGCTGATCGGCGCCGCGGCGGCGGTCGCCCTCAGCGGGACGGCCGTGGCGGTGTGGGCGCTCCCGAGTTCCACCGAGACCGAGGCCGTGCTGATGGACGCGAAGGCGTCGGCGCCCGTGACGAGCGCAGCCCCGGCCGCGCCCTCAGCGAGCCCGTCCCCGAGCAAGGGCAGCCCGTCCCCCTCGGCCTCCCCGTCCCCGAGCGCCTCGAAGTCGGCGTCGCCGTCCCCGTCGCCGAGCGCGTCCCGCACATCGGCGCCCCCGTCCCCCAGCCCGTCTCCGAGCGCGAGCCGCTCCTCCAGCCCACCGCCGCCGCCCACGCAGGCCCCGACCCTGCGGCACGGGGACTCGGGTTCGGAGGTGGAGAAGCTTCAGCGGCTGCTCGCGGCGCAGGGCCTGTACCGGGGCAGGATCAACGGCCGGTTCGACTGGCGGGTGGAGGAGGCCGTGTCGGAGTTCCAGTACGACAGAGGCATCGACGATCAGGAGTGGGGCTTCTACGGGCCGGTGACCCGCAAGGCTCTGGAGGGATAAGCGTCACATGTCCGCTGGTGGCGCGGACTGCCCTTTGTTTTGTATCGTGAAGGAACAAAGTGGTTCCGTCCTCATTCCCTGACCGGTGGACGGAACCACTTGTTCTCTTTCCCGCCCCGTCTGGAGCCCCGCCGATGCCGGCCAGCACCACCACCGCACCCGTCGCCCTCACCGCCAAGGCCCTGCTCCTGGACATGGACGGCACGATCGTCAACTCCGACGCGGTGGTCGAACGCTGCTGGCACGAGTGGGCGGTCTCCCACGGGCTGGATCCGCAGGAAGCCATGAAGGTGGTCCACGGCCGCCAGGGCTACGCCACCATGGCCGTGCTCCTGCCGGACCGACCCATGGAGGTCAATCACGCCGAGAACGCCGTGATGCTGGCCCGCGAAACGGCCGACACCGACGGAGTGGTCCCGGTCGCGGGCGCCCCGGAGTTCATGGCCGCGCTCGACGGCCTGCCGCACGCACTGGTCACCTCCGCCGACACCGCCCTGGCCACGGCACGGATGACCGCCGCCGCCCTGCCGATGCCCGGGGTACGGGTCACGGCCGAGTCCGTCCAGGCCAGCAAGCCCGACCCCGAGGGCTTCCTCATGGGCGCCGCCGCACTGGGCGTGGACCCGGCCGACTGCATCGTCTTCGAGGACTCGGCCGCGGGAATCACTGCGGGCCGGGCGGCGGGCATGCGCGTGATCGGCGTGGGCCCCCGCGCAGCCGCCCACGCCCCGACGGCCCACGTCCCGGACCTGACGGCACTCCACGTCACAACGACCCCGGACGGCTCGATCACCATCACGCTCCAGCCGACGGCCTAACGGCAAACCCACAGGCCGCCGCCAGGCCTACGGGGGCGGGCGGGGCGGGCCGGGAGGTGCGGCGGGGGCTTCGGAGGGCGGGAGCCGGCGGCTCCGGTGTGCGGGAGCCGGCTGGACGGGGTCCGGGAAATGCGGCGGGGGCTCGGGTAGTCGGGATCTGCTCGATCGGTATCAGCGATGGGTATGGGGGTTTCCCGTCAGTCCCATCGTCCCTCCGTGTCGGGCCGGTCCCTCAAGGGCGCTCCTTCGTCGCGTCGCTTCGCGATGGCCTTCGGCCACCCTTGACCGACCGTCCCGCCCCGGAGAAACGAAAGACTGCCGGGAAGCCCCCAAAGGAACGGGCCGGGACATCAAGACAGGGACGGGGCGGCCAGAGACGTGCTGCCCGGTCGGGCGCGAAGAGCCACGATCAAGAGACGGGGCCCATCACAGACCAGGGCCCGTGTCGAGGAAGCGCACCCGATCGCTACGCGCTCCCCATCTCTCAGCGTCCGACGACCGTCCTGGGCTGGACATAAGCCGCCCACGACCTCGGGCGTTTCTCACCGACGGCGTCCGACGACCGTCTGCGGCTGTTCATAAGCCGCCCACGGGATCGGTGCGGCGCTCGACATGCGTCCAGCGGCCGTCCAGGGTGGGCATAAGCGGCCCACGACCCTTGGGCGCTCCCCCTGGGAGGTGCCTGACGGCTGTCCGGGGCGTACAAGCGCGGGACAGCGGCTATGTCGTCGTGGATGCGGGTCAGAGCAGGTGGGCGGTTCGAAAGGCCGACACGTTTGCCCCAATTACCCTTGTTTGACAGTGAGTTTGTGGTGCCGTGTGTGCACTGACCCGGCTCCACGACGGAATAGCCGAGCTGCCGGCCGTCCGCCCCTCTCAACGGCTCGCATCAGCCACTGACAGGCGCCGGTCGCGGTCACGGAGAAGCGCGTAGCGATCCGAGGCGGCCTGCGACCGGCCACAAGCCGCCGTCGGACGCATAACAAGCGTGGGGCCGGGGCCGTGGGCGGCTTATGTCCAGCCCAGGACGGTCGTCGGACGCTGAGAGATGAGAAGCGCGTAGCGATTGGACGCGCTCCCCCCGACGCGGATGCTGGTCTGTGATGGGCCCCGTCTCTGGACCGTGCTCACCCGGACCCCCTGCGCATCTCTGATCGCCCCGTCCCTGTCTTGATGTCCCGGCCCGTTCCTTTGGGGGCTTCCCGGCAGTCTTTCGTTTCTCCGGGGCGGGACGGTCGGTCAAGGGTGGAGCGCAGCGACATCGCGAAGCGACGCGACGACGAAGGAGGAGCGCCCTTGAGGGACCGTCCCGACACGGAGGGACGATGGGACTGACGGGAAACCCCCATACCCATCCCTGATACCGCCCCAGCAGCTCCCGCCCACCGAAGCCCCCGCCCCAGGCCCGACCCCGATCGAGCAGCTCCGCCCCCCGAAGCCCCCTACTGCCCCACTCGCCCGTCGATGCGTTCCCGCAGGAAGTCCGCGTGGCCGTTGTGGCGGGCGTATTCCTCGATCATGTGGACCAGGACCTCGCGGAGCTCCATCGGCTCGTCGCCGTGTCCGCTGTCACCCGTGACGTCCAGGCTGGCGGCTTCCGCGACCAGTTGTTCCGCGAAGGCGACTTCGGCGCGCCAGGTGGCCCACGCCTCCGCGACCACCTCCGGGTCGGCCACCGCGCCGGTGAACTCCCCCGCGCGGTCCTCCTCCGAGCGGTAGTGCCGACGTATCTCCTGACCCGCCATCACCTGCCGGAACCAGTACTGCTCCACGCCCGCGAGGTGGCGTACGAGACCCAGGAGGGACAGGTTGGAGGGTTCCACCGAGCGCCGTGCCAGGGCCTCCGCGTCGAGGCCCGCGCACTTGAGTTCCAGGGTCAGGCGCTGGTCACGCAGGTAGCCGGCGAGTACGGCGTGCTCGCCCTGGAACCCGCCGTCGGTCCGGGTGTCCTCGTCGGGGTGGACGAACATGTTGGACCAGCCGAACTGACGGTCCTCGGCGGACGCCGGCGCGGACGCGGATCCGGGTGCGGGCTCGACGGCGGGGCCGGTGGAGGAGGCGGTGGAGGCGGTGGTGTCTGTCACGCGCACGAGCGTGACCTGCGCACCGCCTCCCCGCAAGGAAATATCCGCCGCCGCGGCCCGCACCTCCGGCGTGTCAGCCCGCGATCGCCTCGTAGAGCGAGAACGCGGCCAGTGCGGCCATCACAGCAGCCGCGATCTTGGTGATCAGTCGCAGCGGCACGTACTTCATCAGGGTGCGCCCGCCCAGGATGCCGATGCCGGCGACCGCCCACAGAGCGAGGACGGCGCCGATGCCGACCGAGACGGGGTTGTCGTACCGGGCGGCGAGGTTGGCGGTCATGATCTGGGTCAGGTCGCCGAATTCCGCCACCAGGATCAGCATGAAGCCCGCCCCGGAGACCTTCCAGAAGGACTGGTCGGCGGGCGCCTTGACCTCCTCGTCCCCGTCGTCCTTCTTCAGGAGCAGCATGGCCGCGCCCAGGAGGAAGAGGACGCCGACGACGGCCTGGACGAGCCGGTGCGGGAGCAGCGTGAGGACGCTGCCTGCGGCGATGGCGAGTGCGACGTGTACGGCGAAGGCGGCGGCGACGCCCGCGAAGACGTAGGAGGCGCGGTAGCGCGTGCCGAGCATCAGGCCGGCGAGGGCCGTCTTGTCGGGGAGTTCGGCAAGGAAGACGACGCCGAAGGCGATCGCCGTGATGCTGAAGCTGAACACGGGGGTGAAACCTCGATCGGTCGGGCAGGGCGCCATCGGGACCGAGAGACCTGGGGTGTGTCAGGGGTCGCTTCGGCTCGGCGGCGCCCTGGCTTGCGCGTGCGCGTACGAAACGCGCCTGCGCTGAACAGGACACTGCGGCCGAAGGTCTCGCTGGCCGGCCGCTGTCCGCGTCCTGCCTCCGGGCGCCGGCTGGTGTGACCCAGCAGTATGTCGACGGTCCGGCGAAGAGCTACTCCCCTTCTGCTCAGAACAGAGTACGCGACGCCCCCGACCGGCCGGAATAGGTCTTTGGTCCCGCCCCCGCCCCGCGCTGCGGCCGCTCGGCCTCCGCCCGCGGCCCGCCCTGCCCCCCGCTCTGACCTGGGCCCGGCCGGCCGTCCTTGCCGCACCCACCCTCTTCGGAATTTCAACCTCCGTTTAAATCAGGAGCGTTGGGTGACTTGATGTGACGTGCTCATGTCGCCAGGCTGTCACCTGGCGCCCACCCCAGCGACACCCGGCGCCAGGACCATGGCCACGCCCCGCCGGGGCCGCACGGCCGCACCCCCGCACCCAGGGAGCCCTCATGGCACTCATACCCAGCATCTACGCGCGTCGAATTGGCGTGCTCGCGTCAGCCGCCGCACTCGCCGCGCTCACCTCCCTCCTGAACGCCCCCACCGCCCAGGCCTCCCCGCCCGCCCCCATCAGCGCCTCGGCCGCCCGCGCCTACCTGGCGACGGTCACCCCTAAGACCGAGGGATCCACCAGCGGCTACAGCCGCGACCTCTTCCCGCACTGGAGCACCGTCTCCGGCAGCTGCAACACCCGCGAGACCGTCCTCAAGCGGGACGGCGTCAATGTCGTCCAGGACTCCGCCTGCGCCGCGGTGAGCGGAAGCTGGTACTCCGAGTACGACGGCGTCACCTGGACCGCCGCCTCCGACCTCGACATCGACCACGTCGTCCCGCTCGCCGAGGCCTGGCGTTCCGGTGCCAATTCCTGGACCACGAGCAAGCGCCAGCAGTTCGCCAACGACCTCACCCGCCCGCAGCTCATCGCGGTCACCGACAACGTCAACCAGGCCAAGGGCGACCTCGACCCCGGCAAGTGGCTGCCCTCGCGGACGGCCTACCGTTGTACGTACGCACGGATGTGGGTCAACGTGAAGCAGTACTGGGGTCTGAGCATGGACTCCGGCGAGAAGACGGCCCTGGTCAACATCCTGAACGGCTGCTGACCAAGCCGGCCGATCTTTCCCCCGTCAGGGGGAGGCGTGGCTCCCCCCACCCGTCGTACCGTGATCGAAGGGGCTACGGAGGAGGGGGAGTTGCATGGCCGGACTGCGTCTGGGGCCGCTGCTGCGCCACGTCGACTGGGACACGGGCCGGTCGGCCACGATATGGGTCGAGGCGGACCGCCCGTGCACGGCCGAGGTGCGGTGCACGGACGGGGCGGGCGGCAGTGCGCGCACCTTCCAGATAGCCGGTCACCACTACGCGCTGGTGCCGGTGACCGGCCTGACGCCGGGCGCGACCACGGCCTATGAGGTGCTGCTCGACGGCCGGCCGGTGTGGCCGCTGCCGGAGAGCGGTTTCCCGCCGAGCACGATCACCTCTCCCGCCGTGACGGGCTCGGGCCGGCCTTCGCCCGGGCTGCGCGTGACCTTCGGTTCCTGCCGGCAGGCCGCACCGCCCGCCGGCCGGCACGGGCCGCACGGCGCGGACGCGCTCGACACCCTCGCGGCGCGGCTGGCCGCCGATCCGGAAGCGGTGCGCCCGGACGTCCTGCTGCTGCTCGGCGACCAGGTGTACGCGGATGCGCTGTCCCGGGAGACCCGGCAGTGGCTCGCGGCCCGGCGGGATCTGCGGGAGCCGCCGGGTGCCCAGGTCGCGGACTACGAGGAGTACACCCGGCTCTACTACGAGTCCTGGCTCGACCCGGAGATCCGCTGGCTGCTGTCGACGGTCCCTAGCCTGCACATATTCGACGACCACGACGTCATCGACGACTGGAACACGAGCGCGGCGTGGCTGGCGGAGATGCGGGCGACGCCGTGGTGGCGCGAGCGTGTCCTCAGCGGGCTGATGTCGTACTGGGTGTACCAGCACCTGGGCAATCTCTCCCCCGCCGAACTGGCCGCCGACGCGGTGTACGAGGCGGTACGGCAGACCCCTGACGGTACGGACGTACTCCAGGCCTTCGCGTCCGCGGCGGATGCCGATCCGGGCACGGTGCGCTGGAGCTACCGGCGCGACTTCGGCCGGACCCGGCTGCTGATGGTGGACACCCGGGCCGCGCGGGTGCTGGCCGAGGACGGGCGGGCGATGCTCGATCCGGCGGAGCAGCAGTGGCTGCGGGAGAACGCGCTGGCCGGGCACGGGGGTTACGACCATCTGCTGATCGGGTCCTCGCTGCCCTGGCTGATGCCGCCGCTGATCCACGATGCCGAGACGTGGAACGCCGCGCTGTGCCGCGGGGAGCGGGGGCCTCGGTGGGCGCGGATCGGGGAGGACCTGCGCCGGCGCAGCGATCTGGAGCACTGGGCGGCGTTCCCGGCCTCGTTCGCGGCCCTGACGGATCTGATCGAGGAGGTGGGGACGGGGCCGCGGGCGCCGGCGACGGTGTGCGTGCTGTCCGGGGACGTGCATCACGCGTATGTGGCCGAGCCTCGAATACCGAGTACGGCACGGGTGTTCCAGCTGACATGCTCGCCGGTTCACAATTCCATCCATACCGCGGTGAAGTGGGGTTTCCGGCTGGGCTGGTCCCGGACGGGGCGGTGGCTGGGGCGCGGTTTCTCCCTGCACGGGCGGACGGGGCGGCCGCCGCTGAACTGGCGGCGTACGGGTGGGCCCTGGTTCGGGAACCAGCTGATGACGCTGGCTCTGTCGGGGCGGACGGCGCGGCTGCGACTGGACCAGGCGCGCAAGAAGCGCGAGGGGGCCGTGCTGGTGACGGTGCTGGACCGGGATCTCACGGCGGCGGAGTAGGGGATGTGGCGGGCCCCGGCGGTGCGGGGTGGTGAACTTGGCGTGGCGGCGCTGCGGGAGTCGTCCTTGACGGGCATCAGCCTCCGGCAGGGGTCCGGCCCCGGCAGGCGTCCGTCCCCGGCAGGCGTACCGGGCAGGCGCCCCGGGCGTCCGGGGTGCGAACGCCGGGCGTACGCTGTCTGGCTGTCAGGCCGCTCCAGCCGCTCCCCGCGACGTCGCGGCGCTTCGTGTCGCAGCACGTCAACCGGACTGGGGAGTCCCGTTTTGTTTGAGACGCTGGGATCGCTGACCGCGAGCCCATGGATCTACGCCCTCGTGGCGGCCTCCATCGTGCTCGACGTCTTCCTCCCCGTGCTCCCGAGCGGAGTCCTGGTGATCACCGCGGCGGCGGCCGCGGCGGCCGCCGGGGCGGCGGGCCCGGTGCCGGTGCCGGTACCTGAACAGGTGCCGGACATCCTGCTCCTGCTCGTGATCGCCACGACCGCCTCGGTGCTGGGTGACATGGCCGCGTTCCGGCTGGGCCGGCGCGGCGGAGCCCGGCTGGACCGGGCCATCGCCCGCTCCCGGCGGCTGACCCGGGCCCACGAGCGCCTCGGTACGGCTCTGGCGCGCGGCGGCGGCGCCCTGGTGGTCATCGCCCGCTTCGCCCCGGCGGGACGCTCTGTGGTGTCGCTGGGTGCGGGCAAGACCCAGCGAAAGGTGGCGGAGTTCCTGCCCTGGTCGGTCCTGGCGGGCATGGCCTGGGCCGGTTACAGCGTGGCCCTCGGCTACTTCGGTACGCAGTGGCTGGGCACCCAGTGGCTCGGTACCGCCCTGTCGGTGGTCGCCCTCTTCGCCGCGGGCGCCCTGGCGGCCTTCCTCGTCCGCCGCCCGGAGGCGGCTGCGGCGACGGCGTAGGCCGTCCAGCACGACTCGGCTCCCCCGGGCGGAGCAGTGGCTCACCCGTTCACCCGGCCCCGATCGCCGCCCCCGGGCTGGGCTCCTAGCGTCCACAGCACGGTGCGCAACCGAATCCGCGTCACACCAGTGGCCTGGCCGCGCCGTTTCGACGAGCCGAGGAGTCCTCTCCATGCCCGCCAAACCGCCCGCCGCACCGCCCGCCACGGCGCGCCGCCTGATGACCGTCGCGGCCGCGACGCTCATCGCCGCTGCCGCCGCGCCCGCCACACTCGCGTACGCCTACCCCTCCGCGACCGTCTCACCCACCACTGTCGCCCCGGGCGGCCGGGTCGCTCTCAATGTCACGGGCTGCGGAACCCAGGTCGCCAGGGTCACGTCGACCGCCTTCGGCGAGGTCCGGCTGACCCCGGGCAGCTCGGCGGCCACCAACCTCATCGGCACCGCCACCGTCTTCAACAACGCCAATACGGGCACGCACAGCGTCGTCTTCGAGTGCGGTGGCCCCGGGGGCGAGCGCACCACCGTATCGCTGCAGGTCACCACAGGTGCGGCGCGAGGTGGGACGGGCGGCAGCATCGGTTCGATGAGCCCGGGCCAGATCGCCGTGGGCAGCGCCCTCACCGCGGGCGCGCTGGGCGCCGGAGTGTGGGTGATGCGCCGCCGCGCGGCGGCCTCGTAACCCGCGACGGGGTCATGCCGGGGCGGCCTGCCCCCGTACGTGCACTCCGTCGAGCAGCGCCGCGGTGGCCTCGGCGACGGCGTCCACCGCCGCCTCGAACACCTCGCGGTTGTGCGCGGCGGGCGCCCGGAACCCGGACACCTTCCGTACGTACTGCAGGGCGGCGGCGCGGATCTCCTCCTCGGTCGCCTTCTCGGGGATGGCCGGCGGGCGCAGGGTCTTAATGGAACGGCACATACCCCTACTATCGCGCTACCGGGGCAGCTCGGCCCCGGAAAGTTTCATGATCAAACCGGCTTGGAGGCGGGCCCTGAGCCCCGGGTCCTCGACCGTGTCCAGCAGCTCGATGGCCTGCTGGGTCGTCTCGGCGGCCCGCCGGTCGTCCCGCAGCGAGGCGGTCTGGTCGGCCATGTGCTTGAGCGCGATGTCGGCCCGCCGGTGGAAGAGCTGCCCGATCAGGGTGGTGACCAGTCCCGCCGAGCTCGTGACGATCCCCAGGTAGAGCTCCCCGCCTCCCTCGGCCTTCCAGACGGCCAGCCCGACCCCGAAGAGCAGGATCGCCGCCCCGACCCCGGCGAACCGCTGGCTGGTCGCGAAGCTGCTGCGCGCCTGGGTCAGTCCGTAGGCGTAGTACTCCACGAGGATCGGCGTGAAGTCGTCCCGCCGGTCGCCGAGCTGCGCCGCGGGGTGCTGGATCCCGCCGACGTCCTGGAACTTTCCCCCGCCGGGCACGGCGGACGGCCTGTCGGCCTCGCCCGGCTCGGCGAGGTGCGCGAGCAGCCGCACCCGTTCCTCGTCCCGCTTCCGCTCGAATCCCACCCCGAGGGATCGCTCCATCAGCGCCAGCGCCACGGCGACCACGGCGACGACCAACCCACCCCACGCGAGCTCGCCCATCCCCCGACGATCCCACGCCCCGAACCGGCGGCCAAGAGAGCGTCCGCCTCCCCAAATGCGGATGAACCACACCGAACCTAGACTGACCGAGGCATGAACCTGTCGCCGACGAGGGAGACCACGACCATGGCGAAGCGAGGCAACAAGCGTCGGGCCCGCAAGAAGAAGAAGGCCAACCACGGCAAGCGCCCCAACGCCTGAACGAACCACCCGAAAGACCCCCGGCCACAACCGGCCGGGGGTCTTCGCGGGTCACGTCCTCTTGGTGCAACTGGCACCGAGAGCTGTTCACCATCGCGGGCTTGGTACACGGACGCCCCGCGGCCGTCTGCGCCCTACACCTGGGCCGAGTCACATCGCCCTCCCTCCCTGCCCAGCGACGGCCCCGCGGGCGCGGGCGGCGCACCACACGCGGACGGAAGCACGACCGGCACACACCCGGGTCAACGCCGACCGGTCAGATCGACGGTGGTACCACCGCTGAACAGCGAGTCGTGCAGCTCGATGCGAACAGGGTCCGCAGCCTTGGGAACGTCGAAGACGACGATGCCGTCAACAGCATTGCCGGGGTTGATCTGCTGGAGGAACGACTCGCTTCCGTCGAGATGGAGCGCTGCGGCGGTGTCCGCGCTGTACTTGCTGCCGTTGCGGTCGATGAGCTTCTGGTCGGCACCGTCGAAGGTTTGCGCCCGGTCGCCGATGTTCTTCACGGTCATGTGCACAAGGAAGAACTGCCCTTGCGCGTTCCGACCGTACGCACCTCCGACATTCCGCACCCCGGGCTGCAGCTTGGTGACCGTGAACTCGAACTTCCCGTCCCGAACCGGCTCCCCCACCCCGGGCCGGCGCCCGGACTCCTTGACGGCCTCGGCTTCGGTCTTGGTCGCAGGCGGCGGTGCGACCGGCTCCTTACCGCCGAGCGCCCCCAGGACCCCCAGGCCCACAAGTCCGGCGGTCACGGCCAGCAACACCGTCAACAGCCGGTGCCGGGCAAACCACCTCCGCCGCTCCGGCGGACGCTCCGGGACGAACCCCCACTGCGGCGGCGGCTGAGGGCTCATGGCAACCTCCGGGCTAGGCCTCGCGGATCCCGATTGTCCCGCCGCAGGCACGTCCCGGCATTCCGAGAACAGAGTCGGCCGCAAGCCCGCGCCGGAAAGTCCGGCCCGAAGGGGCCGATCACCGCCTCACCGGGACTCGGCCACCACGAACCCGCCGAGCGCGTACGGCTCTTCACTCCATCTGGCGCGGGGACAGACCCACTTCGACGACACCCACGGCCTCGCGCGGTCCGGCTGCACGACGCCCTGCGCATAGTCCCAGTGGGGTCGGACATGGACGCAAAAAGACCCCCCGCCATGATCGGCGAGGGGTCCTCCCACTGGTGGGCGCGAACGGTTTCGAACCGCCGGCATCTGCTTTGTAAGCTCCCCCAGTACATGAGATGGCCTCGGGATTGGCCCACCAGCCATGCGAAGAGAGCACGGCCAGGTGCGGTACGGACCCGTCGACGTGAGCCGACGTTGCCGTCAGCGACTGCCGTCGGACCCGTCGCCTTCTGGAGAGCGCTTAGCCGCCCCGTCACAACCAGCGCCGGCCTAGCACCCTCTGATGCCAGGTCGGCGTGGTCCTTGCCACTGAGAACCTTCGACGCACAGCAGGCTCAAGCGTCCCCAGTAGTAGGACCTACGTTTCGATGAAACGCCAGAGGTGGCTCAGTACTGTTCCGGACTTCACTTCGGCAAGCAGCAGAGCCACCAGAGATACCACTAGGGACATGAAGGAAACCCAGAGGGCAATCCTTCCCACTTTGAAGGTGTCAATGGAGGCACCCAAAGATGCGACGGTAGAGAGGATCTCCCGATACTCTCTATCTTCCTTAGAGAGATTCTCCGCCCATTCTCTCTGACGCTCCATGATAATGCCGTTGTAGTTCTCTGGATCCTCAGCCGCAGCACCCGACTCGCGAGTCCTCCTCAACCAAGCAGGCTCTTCGACTACGAAGATCGGCAGCTCGGAAACTCTACCGACTCGGGAGTGAAACTCCCTAACATCACGGACAGTGCTACTCACATCGATACTCAAGCTCAGAAAAATGTCACGCATTCTCCTGAGGCGTTTCCGGGTGATTTTTCCATGTTGAATTCGAGCCGCATCGCGCAAGTCGGCAAATTCGCCCCGCATTTCCTTCAAGAATGCCGAAATGGATAGGAGGCGAAGAGTTTCTCGCACGCTATCATTGATGCGGTGTGCAATCGCCGGGGATTCGTCGCCGCCGTAAGTTCTCAAGTCGCCCAGCATTGAGGCAACCTTGCCCTTCTGGCCCCAGAGCGCCCATGTTTCAGGCTTCAGAACGGGGCACAACCCTTCATCCACCAGATCAAGAAGCAGACCGGGAAGGGCGTCAGACTTAAAGTCGTATGGGAATCCACACTTTAGACCCAAGGCCCGCAGGGCCCCGCTGAATTCGATATTATCCCTCTCTCCCAGCGTTGGGTCATGCTCGGAGAATAGAATCAAATCCACCAGAGGGTTGGCTACCTTCCTTCTAGCGAAGGCGCCAGGTAGTACGTCCCGCATCCAAGTGCGTGCTTGATTATGTAGCCCGTTCCGGGAGTGCTGAACTGCCCGAAAGGCGGACCATTGCCTATCTTCGGCAAATGGGCGCCCCCGGCGCCAAACGAGCTGCGGATCATGGGATTTATGCCATTCCACATTTAGGGAACTGGCCCCTTCGCTGGATGTCGCAAAGAACGCGACGACAGCCGTCAGCCCTTCCCCGATGTGAACTCCGGTCAGCTCGACCGATCTAAAAGCGGCGGGAAGAGGGACGATTTTGGCGTCAGGATGGTGGAAACCTGGACCGGATGCAAGGTGGCCAAGTCTCCACCACCCACTCCCACGTCCACTGCGCGACCTTTCTAGGTAATCTCGATTTCGGTCGCCGAACCCGTAGCGGACGCGATGCGCATCCCATGAATTTCGATCCAGGGCCTTAACCAGCTCGTCGAATTCACTTGGCGGAAAGAGCTCGATCGCCCAAACCCCTGGAACCTCCACCTCTTCTGTGGTCGGCACCAGAACGTTATGCATGCGATCTTCGCGACTCCAGATGAAATTCCTCTCGTGATCATTGAATGGGTGGAGGTAGTTCAGTGCGTATGTAAAGAGCTGGCGCACTCGATATGGGAGCCTCCCACCCACGCCCGATCGAAGAATTCCGCTGAAAATCTTGTATGGATAGTCGTACCAGCGTCGACCTTCCCCGATACTCGGAACCTGCTGGTAGGCTTCATCTATGCGGCTTCTGTTGTGAGCCATGCATCCCCCATCTTGCGAGCATCGTCTTCGAAATCGGGACGATCCACCGCCTGTTCATCACCCCCGCCATTCCGGCAGTCAGTACAAATCGCCATCGATGTCACACAACTTCGATTGATGGCGGGGTTGGCGTCAGATCCAGCAGGTGATGGCCCCAGTCTTCGCGGGCAGGGCGCTGGGCCAGCCAGCCGGAAACGCGAGGTCCGCCATTTACCGCCCCGCCGTCCGTTACGGTGCGGACGTGCTCGAACCCATGCCGAAGGTAGTACCGCTGGAGCTGCTCGTTCGTCGTCCACGCGTCTAGGCGCAGCCAGGCGGCACCGGCACGATACGCCCGGTCCCCTGCCCAATCCAACAGACGGCCACCGAGGTTAAGTCCGGCATACGACCTGGCGACCGTCAGCTTGTTGACGAACATCGATGGCTCGGCAAGTTCGCTACTCAACCAGAGCCCATCTTCCACCTCAGACGTGACCGTGATTGTCGCCGCTGTCGCCGTTACCTGATCACCGCTGTCGCCGCCGGGTGGGTCACCAGCCTGGACAACCTCTCCCACCTCGGCCCGGACCTGTCCGACCTCATGTGCTGCATCGTCACCGGCGCCGAGAACGTCAAGCGGGCCCTGTTCACCGACGGCGACGTCGTCCGCTCCCGCTACCGTCGCCCGCTGCTCCTGACCGGTATCGACGTGGGCGTGATCCGCCCCGACCTCGCCGAACGCCTCCTCCCTCTCCGCCTGGAACGCCCCCGCGTGCGGCGGACCGAGGCGGAGCTGTGGACGGAGTTCGCGCGGGACCTGCCCGTGATCCTCGGGTCCGTGCTCGACCTGGCCGTCAGCGTCCGCGCCGCCCAGGCCGACATCCCGACCGACCTGCGCATGGCCGACTTCGCCCACCTGTGCGCGCAGCTCGACGCCGCCCGCAGCTTCGGTGCGCTGGACGCGTACCGGGCCCGCCTGGACGACCTCAACGACGACGTCATCGAAGGTGACCTACTCGCCCAGACCGTCCTCAAGCACGCCGCCGAAACCGAGCCCGGCGGCGAGGTCCGGATGACGTCGGCAGAGTGGCTGCACGCCCTGACCCAGCTCTACACCGGCGAGGACTTCCGGCCCCAGCCCAAGGGGTGGCCCACCACCGGCAAAGTCCTCTCCGACCGCCTCAAGCGCCTCCAGCCCGTCCTCGCCGCCCGCGGCGTCCTCGTCGACTGGGGCCGCACCAACGCCGCCCGCTACATCGCGATGGCCCGACCCCAACCCTCGCAGGACGAGCAGAACGACCTCTTCTAGACCCCGCGCCGACGGTCCCGGCCGCACAAGCAAGAGGAGCACCCCCGCCCAGGCGCCCGGGTGCTCTTCTTGTTCTTCGGCGGCCGCGCCGCCGCCAAACGGGCGTGCCGCTTACGGCTCCGCATCTCGCCCGAAGGCGCACCCAACAACAGACACAAGCCCCTCCCTTTTCCCTAAGTAGGAAGACGCTGCGTCACCTGCGTCACCACGGCCCCGAAAACCTGGCCTGACCTGCACCAACAGGGGTGACGCAGAGGCCTAAATCCTGCGTCATCCTGCGTCACCTGCGTCACCCCGTGACGGACGGCTGTGTCACCGGTGACACAGATTCCAACCCTCTGTGTCACCCAAACCCGCAGCTCAGGGCCATGAATGACGCAGATGACGCGATGACGCAGAAATCCCAGCCTCGGACACACACGCACTGACCACCGCCCCGGAGGCCGCTGTGAGTTCCCCCCTGCCCACTACCCACCAGGCCCTGACTGTCCCCGAGTTCATGGCCGCCCTGCGGCTCAGCCGCTTCACCGTCTACAACCTGATCCGCTCCCGCGCCCTCCCGAGCTTCACCGAGGGCCGCTCGCGCCGGATCCCCGCAGACAGCGTTCGCGCCTATCTGGAAGCCAAGTTGGAGGAAGCAGCCTGATGGCACGCAAGAGGAACCCGAATGGCGCCGGCAGCATCTGGCAGCGCAGCGACGGTCGATACGAGGCGCGCGTCTACGTCCCGCAGCCCGACGGCACTCGCCGTCGGAAGACCGTCTACGGCAAGACGTGGGAAGAGTGCGACACCAAGCGTCAGGAGCTGGTCCTCCGCGACGGGCAGGGCGTCCCAACGCCCACCCGCTCGGCCAAGCTTTCCGAGTGGCTGCCGTTCTGGCTGGAGACGTTCGTCAAGCACGACCGCAAGAAGACGACGTACGCGAAGTACGAGACCCATGTCCGTCTGTACCTCATCCCGCATCTGGGGTCGAAGCGTCTGGAGACCCTCGGGGTGCGGGACGTGCGGCGGATGGTGGCTGCCGTGACCGCGCAGGCTTCCGCCGCGACGGCAAAGGAGTCGCACCGCGTGCTGCGCAGTGCGCTCACCGCCGTGAACCGGGAGGAGCTGATCAGCCGCAACGTGGTGATGCTCGTGCCGGCGCCGCGCGTAGTCCAGCGCGAGTTGAAGCCGTGGGACCTCGACGAGACGCTCACGTTCCTGGAGCCAGTCGGCGCGACCCGCTGTACGCGGCCTTCGTTCTGGCGGTCGCCCTGGGGCTGCGCCGGGGCGAGATCCTCGGACTGCGCTGGTCGGACATCGACCTCGACCGCCGCACCCTGACCGTGCGGAACCAGATCCAGCGGGTACAGAAGGAGCTGTACGCGGACTCCACCAAGAACCGGCGGAGCAGGGTCATCCCCCTCCCCCGGATGTGCGTCGCGCCCCTGCGGTGGCAGCGGATGCGGCAGGCCGCGTTGCATGCCGCACCAAGGAGTGGGAGGAGAGCGACTACGTGTTCACCACCCGCACCGGCCGGCCGATCGAGCCGCGCAACATCAGCCGGTCGTTCGAGCGGATCGGCCAGGACGCCGGCCTGCCGCGGATCCGGCTGCACGACGCGCGACACGGGTGCGCCACCCTGCTGTTCGCGGCCGGGGTGGCACCTCGGGTGGTGATGGAGATTCTGGGGCACTCACAGATCGCCGTCACCATGAACATCTACACCCACGTGGCTGACGGCGGCAGGCGCGAGGCCATGGGGCACATGGACCGGATGCTGCGCCGTCGGCGGCCGACCGAGTAGGCCACTGCCGTCACTTGGAACCGTCAAAGGCCCCCAACCAAGATCGGTTGGGGGCCTTCGTGCTGGTGGGCGCGGACGGTTTCGAACCGCCGACATCTGCTTTGTAAGAGCAGCGCTCTACCCCTGAGCTACGCACCCGTGGATGAGTGGACAGCCTACATGGCGGGCACACCCCCCACGCAAACCCGTTCCCGTGGGAGAGAATGGACCGGGGCATGGCGGACGCGGTACGGGAGAGGCATTGTGACGACGGCATCCCGGCGGTGGTTCGGCGGGCGGGACGAGAGTCGGCGGGCGGATGCGCAGGCGGCGAAGGATGCCGCCGCGGCCGCGTTCTACGAGCTGGACACGGCGCAGCGGGATCTGCGGATCTCGATCGAGACGATCGCCGCGGCGGACGGGTCGCCCGCCGCGCGGCAGGCGACCGAGGGGTTCGCCGCGCTGGGGCGGCGGATCGACGAGGTCAGTCATGTCTACATCGAGGCGGTCGACGCGCACGACCTGGACCGGGCGGAGTTGGAGGCCTCGGTCGCCACGCGCGCGCGGGAGCAGCTGACCCGGGCCCGGGACGAGCTGGTGCGGGTCCAGGGGGAGCTGGAGCGGTTCGCGCAGGGGCTGCAGCCGCTGCTGGACAAGGCCGAGACGCAGCTCGCGCGGGTGGCGCCGGCCCGGGAGCGGGCCAGGGCCGCGCTGATCGGGGCGAGTGACGCGCTGGACGCCGTACGGGCCAAGGGGATACGGGCCGATGACCTCGCGGCGCGGCTGGCGGCGCTCGGCCCGGAGCTGACCAAGCTGAACCAGGGCGCCGCCCAGCATGGTGTGCAGGAGACGGTGCAGCGTGCCGACCGGATCCTGCGTGACGCGGAGGCGGTACGGGCCGAGGTGGCGCGGCTGCCCGAGCGGGCAGCGGAGATCGACCGGCGGCTGGTGAGTCTGCGGACGCGGGCGCAGGCGTTGCGCAACCGGGCGGACCGGGTGGATCCGGTGCTCAGTGAGCTGCGGCGGCGGTTCAGTGCGGCCTGCTGGCAGGACCTGCAGCACGTGCCGGACCAGGCGGTACAGGACGTGGCGCAGGCCGAGGAGCAGTTGCGGGACGCCGGCCGGGCCCGGGACGAGCAGCGCTGGGCCGATGTGGGGGCGCTGATCGAGGCGGTCCGCGGCTCGCTGGACGCGACGGACGAGGCGGTGTCGGCGGCGCAGGACCGGCTGACGCGGCTGGAGGCGGTGGCGCGGGATCCGCAGGCGGAGGTGGACCGGACCCGTTTCGCGATCCGGGATGCGCAGCGGCTGGCGATGGCGGGGCGCAGTGTGCCGGATCCGCAGCACGCGCGGCCGCTGGACGATGCGGTGGCGCGGGTGGCCCGGGCGCTTTCGGCGCTGGAGGGGCGGCATCCGGACTACTGGGCGTTCCTGCTGGAGATGGCGGACGTCCGGGCCTCCGTGAACCAGGTGGTGAACGGGATCCGGGCCGAGCGCGGGCACGCCTAGGCGGTGCCGGGCGGGCCGAGCGCGGGCACGCCTAGGGTGCCCGGTCCCGGACCCGGTTGTTTCCGGGCGGCCTACGGCGGATGCTGGGAGGTGCCGGGAACGGACCAGAGGAGGGCACCATGGCTGCCCACAGCGTCAAGAAGCCTCCTGTGACGCATGAGCCTTATGTGGCTCATGCGGCGTACGGGTGCACGGAACCGCACGAGCACTACGCGCCCTACGTCGCCCATGAGCCCGATCCCGACGCGCCCGCCCCACCGCGCCTCGCCGACACGGTCTCGCGGCGCATGGCACGCGTGCTGCACCCCGTCAACGCGCAGCTCGACGATCATCTGCCCACCGACCACAAGCTCAGCCAGGTGTACCGGGTCGGGGCGGGGCTCATGGGTCTGCTGCTGGTGGTGTTCGGGATCCTGGGGCTGGTCAATCAGATCGGGTTCTTCGACACCGGCGGGGACACGGTGCTCGCCCTGAACACCAACGGGGCGCTGAGTGTCCTGTCCGTCTGCATCGGCGCGCTGCTGATCTACGGGATGGTGGTGGGCGGCACCTTCGCCTCGACCCTGAACATCGTGCTGGGCGTCCTCTTCATCGCGAGCGGGTTCGTGAATCTCGCGCTGCTGGACACGGAGCTGAACTTCCTGGCCTTCAAGATCCAGAACGTGCTGTTCAGTTTCGTGGTCGGCGTGATGCTGATGTGGTTCGGGATGTACGGGCGGGTGGGCAGCGCCCTGCCGCACGACAATCCGTACTGGCGGGCCCGCCACCCCGAGCAGGCAGCCCGGGAGGACCGGGCGCGGCGCGTTCAGGGGCGGGCCCCCGCGACCCCTGTCATGCACGGCCGCTGCCCGTAGCCGCGCCGTACGTGGCCGCAGCCGCGCCGTACGTAGCGCCGGGGCGCCGGGCGCGCTTAGCCTGTGCGCATGCCTCGATACGATTACCGCTGCCGGACCTGCGACGACACCTTTGAGGTCAGTCGGCCCATGGCCGAGTCCTCCGCGCCCGCCGACTGCCCGGCGGGGCACTCCGACACCGTGAAGCTGTTGTCCGCCGTCGCCGTGGGCGGGACGAGCAGTGCTCCCGCGCCCGCGATGGGCGGCGGGGGCGGCTGCTGCGGTGGCGGCGGCTGCGGCTGATCCCGGATCTCGGATCTCGGATCCCCGGATCCCCGGATCCCCGGATCCCGGGCGGAGTCTCAGCGCTTGCGCGAGAGGGTCAGGCCGTCCGAGATCGCGAGCAGGACGGATTCCATGCGCGGGTCCGCCGACACGTGGTCGTTGAAGGCGCGGACGCCGGCCGCCGCGCCCGTGGCCGACTCGTCGAGGACCGTGCCGTGGAACAGCGTGTTGTCGGTGACGATCAGGCCGCCGGGACGCAGTCGCGGCACGAGCTCCTCCCAGTAGGAGATCTGGCTCTGCTTGTCCGCGTCCACGTAGGCCATGTCGATGTGCGGTTCGGCCGGCATCGCGCGCAGGGTCTCCAGGGCCGGTGCGATGCGCAGCTCGATGCGGTCCGCGACGCCCGCCTCCTCCCAGGCCTGTCGGCCGTACTGCGTCCACTCCTCGGAGACGTCGCAGGCGATGAGGCGGCCGTCGGCGGGCAGTGCCTGGGCCATCGACAGGGCCGAGAAGCCGGTGAAGGTGCCGACCTCCACGATGTGGCGGGCGCCGGTCAGCCTCACCAGGAAAGCCAGCAGCGGCCCCTGCTCCTCCGCCGACTGCATCCCGGCCACGTCCGGGAATTTGGTGTACGTCGTCGCCACCAGCCCCCGCTGGACCTGGTCCAGCGGGGGGTTGTGGTCGAGCATGTACCGGTAGAGCTCGTCCGTGATCTTGGTGCTGTTGCCCTTGGTCATGCGTCCAGTCTGCCCAGTCGGGCCGCCTCCTGGGCGAATGCGCGCACGATTTCCTCGCCCGCCAGGACGCCCGCCGTGGCCAGCGCGGTCACCGTCGGCGCCGTCCACGCCGCGTCGGCCAGTTCGCCGTGGCCCGGCCGCCAGGCCGCGTCCGCGGCCAGCAGCAGGTCCGCGTCCAGCAGCGAGTCGCCGGCCGCGAGGGTGGCGGAGGCTCCCGTACGGCGGGCGACCTCGCGCATCGCCGCGCTCTTGGTGAGCGGGCGCGGGACCGCGTAGATCTTCCGGCCCTGGAGGGAGACCGTCCAGCCGCGGTCCTCGGCCCACCGGGTCAGGGACTTCAGCCATTCGTCCGGGACCAGGGCCCGCTCGACGACGAGGTACGCGAAGAGGTCCTCCGCCAGGCGCGTCTTGCGCAGCCACGCCGGGTCGGCCGTGGCCAGCAGGTGCTGGTGCACCTCCTCCAGGGGGGCGCACTCCTCGGCCAGGCGCGCCGCGACCTGCCGGCGCCAGTCCCGGTCCGGGACCCCGTCGACGAGCAGCTGCCCGCCGTTGGCGCAGATGGCGTACGCGGCCGGGCGGCCGGGGAAGCGGATGCGCTGGTACTGCTTGCGGGTCCGGGTCGTGGTGGGGACGAAGACCACCGAGGGGTCGGCCGTCAGCTCCGCCAGCAGTCCCGCCGCCGTCTCCGTCATGTAGGACAGCGGCTTGCTCTCGTGGACCTCGACGCACAGCAGCCGCGGGGCCACCGGGTCGGGCATGGTCAGACCGAGGGCGGCCGCCGAGTAGATGAGCGTACGGTCGAGATCACTGGCTACGAGGACAGTCACTTCGAGGCCACAGCCTTTCCGTCGGCGCCGGTGGCGCCGCGCGTGAATCGGGGGTGGATGAGTCCTACGCACGTGTAGGGCAGCCCGTCGACCTCTTCCACCGGGACGCCGCGCTGCTCGGCGAGCAGCCGTACGTGGTCCAGGTCGGCCCCGGCGCCGCGCTGCGCCAGGATCTTCCACGGCACCCGGCGCAGCAGGACGCGGGTGGTCTCGCCGACGCCGGGCTTGACGAGGTTCACGTCGTGGATGCCGTACTCCTCGCTGATCCGCTCGACCGCCGCCCAGCCCTCCCAGGTGGGTGTGCGGTCGGCCGCGAGGAGCTCCTTGACCTCCTCGTCGACGGCGTCGGCCACCTCGTCGAAGTGGGCGGCGACGGTGTCGACGAATGCGACGGAGACGTCGGCTCCGGCGAGCTCGCGGTAGAACTTCGCGCCGTGGAAGTCGTCGGGACCGACGAGGTCGGACCTCAGAACCGTACGTGAGATGAGACCGGAGACGGTGGAGTTGAGACAGGCGGAGGGGATCAGGAAGTCTTCCCGGGTGCCGTACGTGTCCACGCAGGAGCCGGGGTCGGCGAGGACGACGATCTCCGGGTTGAAGCCGTCGAACTCGGCGAGGGCCTCGCGCAGCTCGCGGGTGATGGCGCCCTTGCCGGTCCAGCCGTCGACGAAGACGACGTCGGCCGGGTCGTGGTGGGCGGCCAGCCAGCGCAGGGCGTTGGCGTCGATGCCGCGGCCGCGCACGATGGAGACGGCGTAGTGCGGCAGGTCCAGACCGTGGCGGGCGCGGGCCCAGCGGCGCATCAGTACGCCTACGGGGGTGCCGGCGCGGGCCAGGGAGACCAGGACCGGGGACGGGGAGCGCTCGGCGAGAACGGTCTCGGTGACCGTGCCGACGGCCCGGGCCACACGGACGGCGGAGGCGGCGAGCGCGCTCCCGTACAGCTCCTGGTACTGGGGGGACGGCTGGTACTCGACGGGCAGGGACTCGGCGTAGTGCGCGCCGCCCGCCTGTATCGCCTCCTCGCGCTCCTCCGTCGGCGCCTCCAGCTCGACGTCGGAGAAGTCCTGGAGCAGCCAGCCGACGTCCTCGGCGGCGTACGAGGAGAAGGCGGGGCCCCGCAAGGGCGCGCGCAGGGTCGGCGCGGTCGGCTGCTCGGTCGGCTGCGCGGTCGGCTCGGTCAGCTGCTGTGTCGGCTGCTCGGTCGGCTCGGTCAGCTGCTGTGTCGGCTGCTCGGTCGGCTCGGTCATGATCGGCTTCGGCTCCCGCCGGTCGGGTGTGTAGGACGGGACGACGGCCAGGACGACGTGGCCGGTGTGCGGGGCGAGGGCCGCCAGCAGTCCCGTGTGCAGCTCGGGGGTGTCCCCGGCCGAGTCCACGACGGCGACGACGGCGTCGAAACCGGCACCGTCCGTGCTGTGGACGTTGTAGGCGTAGCGGTCGCCGGGGCCGTCGGCCGGGGCGTCGTGGGCCGGGAAGACCAGCCGGGTGCGGATGGCGTATCCGGGGTCGTCGACGGCGAGCACCGGCGAGCGGGTGGTGGTCGAGAAGCGGACCTCGCGGGCCGCCCCCGCGTCCTCCAGGGCCTTGGCGAGGCGCAGCGGCGCGTACATCAGCTCCTCGTTGCCGAGGACGAGGATCCGGCCGGGTTCGGGGCCGAGCGCTGCGCTGAGCCGGTCGGCGATTTTCGGCAGGGCGGCTTCCAGGCGGGCGCGGTGGGTGGGGGTGAAGCCGTGGCGGCCGCCGTCGGGGACCCCGGCGGGCCAGTTCAGGTCGACGCGCGTGACCGGCTGCGGGCCGTCTGCCGGGGCTCCGCCCCGGACCCCGCTCCTCAAACGCCGGAGGGGCTGGTTCTGCCCGGCCGGGGGTGCGGGCTCGACGCGTGACTCGTACTCCTCGACCAGGGCCTGGCCCCTGGCGAGGACGCCGTCCGGGAGGGAGACGGTGCCCGAGGCGAGGGCGATCAGGTCCACGCGCGCGCCCAGCTCGGCGGCGAAGGCGGTGAGCCGGTCGCGGTCGGCCGGCGAGCGCATGTCGACGAGGGCGACGACGACGTAGTGCGAGCGGGGGTGGCGGGCGTGCAGGTCACGGATGGTGTTCAGGACCGTGTTGCCGGTGGAGAACTCGTCGTCGACGAGGACCAGGGGACCGCTGCCGGCGAGCAGCCGCGGGTCCTCGGGCAGCAGCAGGTGCGAGGTGGCGTGCGAGTGCGCCTCCTCGAAACCGCCGGCCGCCCGCACGCCCGGCACGGGGCGGCGGGTGGAGTGCAGGTAGGGGGCCGGGCCGAGGCCGTCGGCCACGCAGTGGCCGAGCCCGGTGGCGGTCTCGGCGTAGCCGAGGACCACGGCAGCTGCGGCGCCGTCCTCGCCGAGCAGGGCCCGGACGCGTTCGCCGAGGCCGAAACCGGCGGCGTGGACGACCGTCGGGGACTGCGGGACGTGCTTGCCGAGGACCTGCGAGACCAGCAGGTGGGCGCGCTTGGGGTTGCGCCGCAGGGCCAGTCCGAGCAGCTCGGTCAGCCGCGGACCGTCACCGGAGTCCTGCAGGCTCACGCCCAGCCGGTCCGCGACCCAGGTACCCGACCACACCTCTTCGATCGTCTTGCCTTTCCTCGTCATCGTCATTGTCCGTGCCTGGGCCGGCGTCCGCGCGGGCGTGCTCACACCTGGAGCCCGGCCGTGAGCAGGTCGACGAAGCCGACCTCCTCCTTCGCCACACCGAAGACCTCGGCGCGCAGCATGGTGCGCTCGGCCCAGGCCCGGTGGGGCTTCACCTCGTTCATCTTGTTCGTGTAGGCGGAACGCATCACGCCGCCGCCGCCGCGCTCGGGCCGCAGGATGTCCTGGGCGTCGCAGAACTCCTCGTGCGAGACCACCGACAGCGCGTGCACGGGCGTGACGTGGGCGGGGTGGATGCAGGTCTTGCCAAGCAGCCCGTTGGCCCGGTCCAGCTCGATCTCGCGCAGCAGTCCGTCCAGGTCGTGCTCGATCAGGGCGGTGCGCAGTTCCTCCACGCCCTCCTCCAGGAAGGGGCTGCGGCGCAGCTGGGGCTTGAAGAGGCGCTGCTGGCTGCGGAAGTACTCCCAGACGGGCCCGGTCACCGTGAAGCCGGTGCCGTCGGCCCGGCTGAGGACGTTGACGACGTCCGCGATGACGCCCGCCACGATCTGGACGTCGTAGGCGGTCATGTCGGGCGTGCGCCGCAGGCCGTAGGCCGAGCAGAAGTCGGTCACGCCGAGCCTCAGCGCCAGGACACGCTCGCGGTGGCTGTTGACCGTGCGGGAGATGCCGGCGAGGGCCTCGACGCGGGTTTCGAGGTGGAGGAGGTCCGGGGTCTCCAGGACCGGCATGGCATACAGGCGGGCCAGTCCGCTGACGGCCTCCGCCTCGGCGACGGCTTCGAGGAAGGCGATCCCGCGGTTCTCGTCGAATTTCGGGAGTACGAATCCGGCCAGTCGGCGCACGGAGCCGCCCAGCCGGCGCACCAGGTCGGGTATCTGCTCGGGCGTGCGGACGCGGATGAAGAGCAGCGGGAGCTCCGCGCCGTCGGCGTCGAGCTCGGAGAAGTGCCGGACGAGGTTCTCCTCGGCTCCGGCGACATCGCCGTCGCTGATGGAATCCTCCAGGCAGAGGACCATCGAGACGACTCCGCGGCCGGCCTGCTTGCGGATGTCGGCCGCGAGCGTGGGCCGGGTGGCCGGGCTGTAGAGGGTGGCGCCCAGCGCGGCCGCGAGGACGCGGGAGGGCGAGGCTCCGGTGAATTCCGCCGGTTCCTGGTGGAAGAGGTCCTTACGGACGGCGGGCGATATGTGCCCAAAGTGACGCATGTGCTTCCCCCGTACTGCCTCCGCGGCCCAACTGGCATGGCCGGTAATAGTACGTACGAACGTGAGTCAAGAGTTCCTCAAGCACATGAAGTTCAGGTAACCCTCTTGCACCATGCCCAGGTCTCGCGTTCGAGACAAGGCCCTACGGGGGGCCGCATTGTCCCTGTCCACCCCGGGAGGGCAGGATGACGTGCATGACGCACGCGATGCAGAAGGGCTCGAACATCCCGGTGGCCGCCGTGGCGGTCCGGGCGGTGCTGCGCTGGACCGGCGGCCCCGAGGTGCCGGACGTGGACGCCTCGGCACTGCTCGTCGGCCCGGACGGCCGGGTGCGTTCGGACGAGGACTTCGTCTTCTACAACCAGCCCCGGCACCCCTCGGGGGCCGTCTGGCGGCTCGGCAAGAAGCAGATCGGTGACGCGATCACCGACGCCGTCCAGGCGGACCTGCGCACGGTGACGCCCACGGTGGACCGGATCCTGGTGGTCGCCTCCGCCGAGGATGTCCCGTTCCAGCGGGTCCACGACCTGCGGATCCTCCTCTACGACGCCACCGCGACCGGCGGCTCCGAACCGCTGGCCTACTTCGACGTACGGCCCGAGACCGGCGCCGAGACGGCGCTGATCTGCGGGGAGCTGTACCGGCGGGGTGAGGGGTGGAAGTTCCGGGCGCTCGGCGAGGGTTACTCCGACGGACTGGTGGGGCTCGCGACCGACCACGGGATCTCGGTCGACGAGAACGCCGCCGCGGCCGAGGCGGCCCCCGCGGCCGGCGTCGGCGCCGGCGCCGGTCCCGACTCCGGGCCCGCTTCCGAGCAGACGGCGATGATGGCCCCGCCCACGCAGGCCCCGCCGCCCGTCCAGCCCGCCTACGGGTACCCGCAGCCGGTGTCCCCGGCCCCGGTGCCGGGTCCGGGCGGCGATCCGTCCTTCCGGCTGCCGGTGCAGGGCCCGCAGTTCATCCGCCGCTGACGCAGCCGAAACGGCTGAACCAGCCGACTCCACCGACCCCGATGTCGGCGCCGGTGCCGGCGCCGGGCCGAGGGCCCCGCGGACGATCACCCGTCCCGGGGTCCCGGTCAGCTCTTGGTGCTCTTGTAGCCCCGCCCCCACTGGAGCCCCCAGCCGTACAGCCGGTCCAGCTCGGCCTGGAACCCGTACACGAACTTCACCTCGCGCCGGACCACGAGCTCGCCCTTGACCTTCTCCAGGGAGACGACCGCGCAGGAGCGGGCCTGCGGGTGCCGCTCGTCCAGCGGGATCTCGATCCGCGGCCCCGTGACGGGGTAGAGGGTCACCATGGCGTGCGTCCGGTCGAAGGCCGGGGTCTGGTCGTAGATGTAGACGAAGACCAGCAGCCGCTTGATCTCGTCGGCGTGGTCGAGGTTGACGTAGAGGGTCTCCCCCGACGCCGAGCCGAACCGGTCGTCCCCGCTGAGCTTGACGTACGGCGGGTCGTTGAGGTCGCCCAGCAGGTTCCCCAGCGGCTGCACGGCGCCGCGGGTACCGTCCGTCAGCTCGTACAGGCAGCCCATGTCGAGGTCGACGTTGACCATGCCCTGGGTGTGCGCCTGCACCATGTCCGGCTTGAACAGCTTGAACGGGTGCCGGAAGAGCTGGCCGCTCTGGCCGGAGCGGCCTCCGATGTCCGAGGTGCGCATGCGCCAGGACAGATTCACGCGCAGGTTGCCGTGGACGGCCCCCTGTTTGGTCAGCGACACCGTCGCATGCCGCTTGGTCAGCTCGATCGCGTTCGACGAGGCACTGCCCGACTGGAACTGCACGGCCCGGCTGCCCATGATGCCGTCGAAGAAGCCCATCCCCTACCCCCCTGGTCCCCTGATCCCCTGATCGCCCTGAGCCTACGGAAGCGGGGCGGCCCGCCAGGTCCTCGGACCCGGTGGACCGCCCCGCAATGGAGCGTTCCGCATTACCGCCGCGGTCATGCCTCGGCGGTGGAACCCTCCAGTTCCATGCGCTTGTTGCGGCGCACCGAGGACCAGAAGGACCATCCGATGAGCAGCACGCCGACGAGACCGGTGATGATCTCGTTGATCTCGTACTGGATGGTGACGAGCAGGATCGCGGCGAGCGCGCCGATGGCGTAGTGCGCGCCGTGCTCCAGGTACACGTAGTCGTCGAGGGTGCCCTGGCGGACCAGGTAGACCGTCAGCGAACGGACGTACATGGCGCCGATGCCGAGGCCCAGGGCCATGAGCACGATGTCGTTGGTGATGGCGAAGGCGCCGATGACCCCGTCGAAGGAGAAGGAGGCGTCGAGGACTTCGAGGTAGAGGAACATGAAGAAGGCGGCCTTGCCGGCCATGGCGACGGCCGAGACGGGCTTGCCGCTCTTCTTGGCCTCTTCCTCGGCCTCGTGCTCGGCTTCCTCCTCTTCCTCCAGCTTGTTCTCGAAGTAGCCGGAGAGGCCGCCGACGATCATGTAGGTGATCAGGCCGAGGACACCCGAGATCAGGACGGTCTGCGCCTTGTCCACGTGGATGCCACCGTGCTGGTGGGCGTTGGCCCCCACGGTCATCGAGGCGACGACCAGGACGATCAGCGCGATGCAGGCGGAGAGCATGTCGATCTTGCCGAGCTTCGCGAGCGGACGCTCCAGCCAGGCGAGCCACTTGATGTCACGGTCCTCGAAGATGAAGTCGAGGAAGATCATCAGCAGGAACATGCCACCGAAGGCGGCGATGGACGGGTGGGCGTCCGTCACCAGCTGCTCGTACATGTCCTTGTCGGAGAGAGCCAGGTCGACGGCCTCGATGGGCCCGATCTTGGCGCTGATCGCGACGATCACAACGGGGAAGACCAGTCGCATGCCGAAGACCGCGATCAGGACGCCGACGGTGAGGAAGATCTTCTGCCAGAAGGCATTCATCTTCTTCAGGATTCCGGCGTTGACCACCGCGTTGTCGAAAGACAGCGAGATCTCGAGGACCGACAGGATCGCGACGATACCGAAGGCCTGCCACCCCCCGTAGAACACCGCTGCGACCAGACCGAGCGCAGTGATTGCGAACGACCAGCCGAAGGTTTTGAGAACCACTGGCACCCCATCGTCTTGTACGGCTTTACGAAACGTTGACCCCGAAGTCTAGAGCGATGCCTCGGAGCCCCGACGCGTACCCCTGCCCCACCGCACGGAACTTCCATTCACCCCCGTACCGGTAGACCTCGCCGAAGATCATCGCGGTTTCGCTGGACGCGTCCTCGGACAGGTCGTAGCGGGCCAGTTCCTGGCCGTCGGCCTGGTTCACCACACGGATGAAGGCATTGCTGACCTGGCCGAAGCTCTGCCGGCGGGAGTCCGCGTCGTGGATCGAGACCGGGAAGACGATCTTGTCCACGGCCGCCGGCACCTTGGTGAGGTCGATGATGATCGACTCGTCGTCGCCTTCACCCTCGCCGGTGAGGTTGTCCCCTGTGTGTTCGACGGAGCCGTCGGGGCTCTTCAGGTTGTTGTAGAAGACGAAGTACTCGTCCCCCAGCACCCGGCCGCTGTTGCAGAGCAGCGCGCTGGCGTCGAGGTCGAAGTCGGCTCCCGTGGTCGAGCGCGCGTCCCATCCGAGACCGATCAGAACCCTGGTGAGGTTCGGTGCGGCCTTGGAGAGGGAGACATTGCCCCCCTTGGCGAGTGTGACGCCCATGTTGTGGTCCTCCCCGGACGACGGTGTGGCGGTACGGCGATGTGCCGGTGTGGCGGGTGTGGTGCGGTGTGGCGGGTGTGGTGCGGTGTTGCTGTGTGCCGTGGTGCTGCGTGCGCTGTGCCGGTGGTGCGCTGTGCCTGTGGTGCGGTGTGCCGCCCGCGGCGGTCTCCGCGGGTAAAGCCGGTCCGGCGCCGTACACACAGTGCACGGCGCCGGACGGACGGACTGCTCTCAGGCTCAGACGTTGACGCCGAAGTCCTGCGCGATGCCGCGCAGGCCCGATGCGTAACCCTGGCCGATGGCGCGGAACTTCCACTCCGCACCGTTGCGGTACAGCTCGCCGAAGACCATGGCGGTCTCGGTCGAGGCGTCCTCGGAGAGGTCGTAACGGGCGAGCTCGCTGTTGTCGGCCTGGTTCACCACGCGGATGTACGCGTTGCGGACCTGGCCGAAGCTCTGCTGGCGGCTCTCGGCCTCGTAGATCGAGACCGGGAAGACGATCTTGGCGACGTCGGCCGGAACGCCGGCCAGGTTGACCTTGATCGCCTCGTCGTCGCCCTCGCCCTCACCGGTGGTGTTGTCACCGGTGTGCTCCACCGAGCCGTCGGGGCTCTTCAGGTTGTTGAAGAAGACGAAGTTCGCGTCGCTGGTGACCTTGCCCTGGTCGCTGGTCAGGATCGCGCTGGCGTCGAGGTCGAAGTCGACACCGGTGGTGGTGCGAGCATCCCAGCCCAGACCGACGATGACCGCCGTCAGGTTAGGCGCGGCCTTGGTCAGCGAGACGTTGCCGCCCTTGCTGAGGCTGACTCCCACGGGTCCTCCATTGGGTTCTGTGTGTGGGGCGGTGCCCCGTCGTGCGGTGCCCCGTCGTGCGGGGGCCCTCCCGGCCGTGACCGGAGGAGCTACCGGATCAACGTTTCGATCCTAGTGACGGGTTCCCGCCTGTAAGCGGTTTTCGCAGGGAAAATGCGTGTACGGCCCGCTCGGGCGCGCTCAGAGACTGTCGAGTGCCTTGATGTACTCGTTCAGGTCACGCGCGTCGGGCAGTCCGTTGACGACAGTCCAGCGCACGACGCCCTCCTTGTCGATGATGAAGGTGCCGCGGACCGCGCATCCCTTGTCCTCGTCGAAGACGCCGTAGGCGCGCGAGGTCTGTCCGTGCGGCCAGAAGTCCGACAGCAGCGGGTACTCCAGGCCCTCCTGCTCCCCGAAGACCCGCAGGGTGGGCACGGAGTCGTTGGAGACGGCCAGGAGCTGCACGTCGTCGTTCTGGAAGCGCGGGAGCTGGTCGCGCAGCTCGCAGAGCTCGCCGGTGCAGACGCCGGTGAAGGCGAACGGGTAGAAGAGCAGCACCACTGCCTTCTCGCCCCGGAAGTCGGAGAGCCGCACGGTGGCGCCGTGGTTGTCCTTGAGCTCGAAGTCCGGGGCCTTGTCGCCGACCTCGATCGCCATCTCTCGCATCCCTTCGTTCCCGCATCCCCGCGTTGGGCTGTTCGGGTGAGTCACAGACTAGGCCCTGGACGTGGGCAGGTCATGGAACGCACACACCCCGCAGACCGGGGTCACCTGGTCGGCGGGGTGTGGAAGCGTGTCCGCTCGGCAGCGGGCGCGGCTCAGCGCTTGGACTTGGCGGCGGTCTTGGGCGTCACCAGCTTGGTGGCGGCCCACTCCTTACCGACACTGATGCTCCGGGTCTGCGAAAGGCCGGCGGTCTCGGCGGCCTCGCTGATGTCGCTGGCCTCGACGTAGCCGGGGCGGCCCGTCTTGGGGGTCAGCAGCAGGATCAGTGCGCCGTCCTCGACCAGCTCTGTGGCGTCGACCAGCGTGTCAGTCAGATCGCCGTCTTCCTCCCGGAACCACAGCAGCACCGCGTCGGCAACGTCGTCGAAGTCCTCGTCGACGAGGTCGTTGCTGATGTGGTCCTGGATGGACTCACGGAATTCCTGATCGACGTCTTCGTCGTAGCCGATCTCCTGGACCACCTGTTCGGACTGGAAACCCAGCCGGGCGGCCAGGCTCTCCGCGTGGTCCGCGGTCGCGCTCACGGGGTGCCTCCTGCTCATGTTCGGTGAATGTCTTCGGCGGCGCGCGTACGCGCAGCATTGGGCGTAGTCCACACGGGCGCGGCGGATCGCGCAAGTACCCGGCCGCCGAGACCGTCGAAACGGTGACGATTGCGGCCGTCTCGCCGCAACTTTCAGCCTTCCCGTGTGCACCTCTCGTGATTCATCCCACACCATTCCAGCTCATTCGGCATCATCGTCGACGCTTGAGGACTTTCCTACCTGTTTGAGGGACGAACGGTCTTACGAAGTCGGTGCCCGTCTTGGGCGTAAGGTTGCGGTTTGGCCGGACTCGCGACGGATCCCCGCCGATCCTTCCCTCCCGGGTTCCCTGCGGTTTCCGGGGATTACCCGGTGGTAAAGATGAAGATTTCGGCCCAGCGTAAGAGCATGGGAGGCGGCGAACCCAAGGCACGACTCCCCCGACAGCGAAGGAACAGCGTGGCTTCCGCATCCGATCGCAATCCGATCATCATTGGCGGCCTGCCGAGTCAGGTCCCGGACTTCGATCCGGAGGAGACGCAGGAGTGGCTCGACTCCCTCGACGCCGCAGTCGACGAGCGGGGCCGTGAACGGGCCCGTTACCTGATGCTGCGGCTGATCGAGCGGGCCCGCGAGAAGCGCGTGGCCGTGCCGGAGATGCGCAGCACGGACTACGTCAACACGATCGCCACCCGGGACGAGCCGTTCTTCCCCGGCAACGAGGAGATCGAGCGCAAGGTCCTCAACGCCACCCGGTGGAACGCGGCCGTCATGGTCTCGCGCGCCCAGCGTCCCGGTATCGGCGTCGGCGGCCACATCGCCACGTTCGCCTCCTCCGCCTCCCTCTACGACGTGGGCTTCAACCACTTCTTCCGGGGCAAGGACGAGGGCGACGGCGGCGACCAGATCTTCTTCCAGGGTCACGCCTCCCCCGGCATCTACGCCCGCGCCTACCTCCTGGACCGGCTCACCGAGCAGCAGCTCGACTCCTTCCGCCAGGAGAAGTCGAAGGCCCCGTACGGCCTTTCGAGCTACCCGCACCCGCGGCTGATGCCGGACTTCTGGGAGTTCCCGACCGTCTCGATGGGCCTCGGTCCGCTCGGGGCGATCTACCAGGCACGGATGAACCGGTACATGGAGGCGCGCGGTATCGCCGACACCTCCAAGTCCCACGTCTGGGCGTATCTCGGCGACGGCGAGATGGACGAGCCGGAGTCGCTGGGCCAGCTGTCGATCGCGGCCCGGGAGGGTCTGGACAACCTGACCTTCGTCGTCAACTGCAACCTGCAGCGCCTCGACGGCCCGGTGCGCGGCAACGGCAAGATCATCCAGGAGCTGGAGTCGATCTTCCGCGGCGCCGGCTGGAACGTCATCAAGCTGATCTGGGACCGCTCCTGGGACCCGCTGCTGGCCCAGGACCGCGACGGCATCCTCGTCAACAAGATGAACTCCACGCCCGACGGGCAGTTCCAGACGTACGCCACCGAGTCCGGCGCGTACATCCGCGAGCACTTCTTCGGCGGCGACCAGCGGCTGCGCGCGATGGTCGAGAACATGTCCGACCAGCAGATCCAGCACCTGGGCCGCGGCGGTCACGACCACAAGAAGGTCTACGCGGCGTACGCGGCGGCCAAGGCCCACAAGGGCCAGCCGACGGTGATCCTGGCCCAGACGGTCAAGGGCTGGACGCTCGGCCCGAACTTCGAGGGCCGCAACGCGACGCACCAGATGAAGAAGCTGACGGTCGACGACCTCAAGCGCTTCCGCGACCGTCTGCACATCCCGATCACGGACGCGCAGCTGGAGGGCGGGGCCCCGCCGTACTACCACCCGGGCCCGAACTCCCCCGAGATCCAGTACATGCACGACCAGCGCAGCGCGCTGGGCGGGTACGTGCCGACCCGCGTGGTGCGCGCGAAGCCGCTGCAGCTGCCGGACGACACGACGTACGCGGCCGCCAGGAAGGGGTCCGGGCAGCAGTCGATCGCCACGACCATGGCCTTCGTCCGCATCCTGAAGGACCTGATGCGGGACAAGGAGATCGGCAAGCGCTTCGTGCTGATCGCGCCCGACGAGTACCGCACCTTCGGTATGGACGCCTTCTTCCCGAGCGCCAAGATCTACAACCCGCTGGGCCAGCAGTACGAGGCGGTCGACCGCGACCTGCTGCTCGCGTACAAGGAGTCCCCGACCGGCCAGATGCTGCACGACGGCATCTCGGAGGCGGGCTGCACGGCCTCGCTGATCGCCGCGGGTTCGGCGTACGCGACGCACGGCGAGCCGCTGATCCCGGTCTACGTCTTCTACTCGATGTTCGGTTTCCAGCGCACGGGTGACCAGTTCTGGCAGATGGCCGACCAGCTCGCGCGCGGTTTCGTCCTCGGCGCGACCGCCGGACGGACCACCCTCACGGGTGAGGGCCTCCAGCACGCCGACGGTCACTCCCAGCTGCTGGCCTCGACGAACCCGGGCTGCGTGGCGTACGACCCGGCCTACGGCTACGAGATCGCGCACATCGTCAAGGACGGTCTGCGGCGGATGTACGGCCCGGAGGCGGAGGACGTCTTCTACTACCTGACCGTCTACAACGAGCCGATCCAGCACCCGGCCGAGCCGGCGGACGTCGACGTGGACGGCATCCTCAAGGGCATCCACCGCGTGTCGCAGGGCACCGCGGGCACGATCGGGGCGCAGCTGATGGCCTCGGGCGTGGCGGTGCCGTGGGCGCTGGAGGCGCAGCGGATCCTGGCGGCCGACTGGGGCGTCCGGGCGGACGTCTGGTCGGCGACCTCCTGGAACGAGCTGCGCCGCGAGGCGGTCGAGGTGGAGCAGCACAACCTGCTCCACCCGGAGGAGGAGCAGCGCGTCCCGTACGTGACGCGGAAGCTGTCGGGTGCGGAGGGGCCGTTCGTGGCGGTCTCGGACTGGATGCGTGCGGTTCCGGACCAGATCTCGCGGTGGGTGCCGGGTGCGTACACCTCGCTGGGCGCGGACGGCTTCGGCTTCGCGGACACCCGTGGCGCCGCGCGCCGCTTCTTCCACATCGACGCCCAGTCGGTGGTCCTGGCGACGCTCACCGAGCTCGCCCGGGCGGGGAAGATCGACCGCTCGATGCTGAAGCAGGCGATCGACCGGTACCAGCTGCTGGACGTGACGGCGGCGGACCCGGGCGCTGCGGGCGGCGACGCGTAGTCGCCGCGCGGCGGGACGGACCACAGCGGCGGGCGGGTCCCGGCTTCGGCCGGGGCCCGCTCCCCTTTACGGATTCCTTACGATGCTCGGCATGAAGGAACCCTCCCGCCAGCTGCTGTGGGAGCGGCGGAGCCAGACCCCGCTGCTCCTGCTCGCCGTGGCTTTCGCCGTGGCGTACGCCGTGCCCATCGTCGCCCCCGACGCGCGTGCGGAGGTGCACCGGGCCTGCACGCACGTCGAATGGGTGGTGTGGGGGGCCTTCGCCGTGGACTACCTGGTCCGCCTCGCCCTCGCGGCGGACCGCAAGCACTTCGTCCGGACCCACTGGCTGGACCTGGCCGCCGTGGTGCTTCCGCTCGTGCAGCCGCTGCGCCTGCTGCGGCTGGTCGCCACCTTGATGCTGGTGGGCCGGCGGGCCCGGATGGCTCCGCAGATCCAGCTGACGACGTATGTGGCCGGGGCCGTCGTGGGGCTGCTGATGTTCGGCTCGCTGGCGGTGCTCAGCGTGGAGCGGGACGCCCCCGACGGGAACATCAAGAACCTGGGCGACGCCGTGTGGTGGTCCTTCACCACGATGACGACGGTCGGGTACGGGGACCATTCGCCCACCACCGGCCTCGGCCGGGTCCTGGCCGTCGGTCTGATGCTGTCGGGGATCGCCCTGCTCGGTGTGGTGACCGCCAACATCGCCGCGTGGTTCATCTCCCGCTTCGAACGCGACGACCGGGCGGACATGCTCCAGCTGGCGGCCATCCGGGAACTGCAGGACGAGGTACGGGCGCTGCGCGGCGAGGTCGCCCGGCTGGGCGGCACCACGGCCCCGGCCGCAGCCGTGGCCTCGATCACGACCGCGACCGCGACCACGACCGTGGCCGGCCCGCCGAACGCCCCGGCGCAGCGGGAAGCTACCTCTCCCACACCTTGAACGCCCGCACCTGGTAGGGCGACTGGGGCAGCCAGACCCCGTCGCCCGGATAGGTCTGGAACTCGCCCGTCTCCGCGCACTCGGCCGACTGGTAGGTGGTCACCGGGCGCCCGGTGCGGTTGGTGAGCGACTGGGCGCTGGTCCCGGCCGGCAGCGCGGTGCAGCTGTTGATGTCCAGGTTGCTCAGCTCGTGCGTCTGCCGCGCTCCCTTGAACTCCGGTTTCGCCCACAGGCACAGCTGCCCGGTCGCGCAGGCCCCGAGGGTCGGCGGGCCCGCGGCGTGCGCCGTGGTGGCCGTACTCGGGATGAGGGCGGTGAGGGCCAGGACGGCCGCGGCGAGGGTGGTCGTGGTGGTGGCGCGGGCATTTCGACACGTACGCATGACGGGTCAACTCCTTGTGGACGGCGGGCACCGGACCGTTTCCGAAAGCTCCGCCGAGACCACGCTGACCTGCGGCGACGGGCGGGCGGAAGAGGCCCCGGACGGGTCCACCCGGATAGGCGACAGCCCCGGCGGAACCCTCCGGCATGGCCTTGGTACGTACGGAGTTGACGCCTCCGGGAGCCGTGGGGCCGGGCCCGCGGCCGCCCCGGCCGGGGTGCGGGCCGGGCCCGGCCCGCACCCGAACGTGTCATGCGCGAGCGCTCCCGCGGGCCGGCCGAGGACCTCGGACGGCGCGTCGCAAACGGCTTAACGCAGCGGTCGCCACCCCGTCGGTCACCGGTACGCTGACCGCCCACTCGGCGTCAGAAGGGAGCCCCGCGGTGATGACCGACGAGCGGTCGGCGACGGCCGCGCCGGTGACCGGACTGCGCGAACGCAAGAAACGGCGCACCCGGAACGCGCTGCTGCGCGCCGCCCTCCTGCTGTTCCTCTCCCAGGGGTACGAGCGCACCACCGTCGACGAGATCACCGACGCCGTGCACGTGTCCCAGCGCACCTTCTTCCGCTACTTCGCCAACAAGGAGGAGGTCGTCTTCGCCCTCCAGGAGCTGGTCGAGTCGCGGTTCGTCGCCGAGCTGCACGCCCGGCCGGCGGCCGAGGGGCCCTTCGAGGCCCTGCGGGGTGCGGCGCTCGCGGCCTGGGACAGCGTCGAGCTGGCCCTGTCCGAGGTGGTCCCGGTCGATCTCTACATGCGCAGCTACCGGTTGATCGAGTCCACCCCGGCCCTGCTCGCCGTGCACCTGCGGCGCTCCACGGAGCTGGAGGAACGGATCTCCCGGCTGATCGGCGCCCGCGAGGGACTGGACGTGGACGCCGACCCGAGGCCGCGGGTCGCGGTCGCCGCGTTCTGCGGCGTGATGCGCGTCACGGGGCGGCTCTGGGGGCAGGGCGAGGACACCAGTGTGGAGTCGATCCGGCGACTGACGGAGAGCTACCTCGACCGGATCGGCCCGGCGCTGACCTCCAGTTGGCGCGGGTCCGCGTAGCCCGTCGGCCCGCGCCGTCCGGTCCGCCGACGCGCCCGCGGGTCCTCCGACCGGGCCTCACGGAGTCCCACGGTCGGCCGTGAGTCCTGTCACCCGGCACGTCTGCGGCGTAAGACGTCTCATACGCTGGTCACAGTGAACCTGCCCGGCCTTGCCCACCCCACCGCCCTCGGCGCCGACCCGCGCCCTGCCGCTTTGCGTGCCCTGCTCGCGCTGGCGGTGGTCTTCATCATGCTGGCGACCACCGGCTGGACGGCCGTGCACCGGCCCGAGAAGGACACCCCGCTGCGGGTCGCAGCCCTCGGCGCCTGGGCCAAGGCCCGGATCGACGGCCGCCCGGTGCCCGCCGCGGACGCTCCCGCACGGACGGTGGCCCGTTTCTTCGCGGGCCTCGACGGTGCCCAGCGCGCCCGGCTCGCCGACGGCTATCCGCTCGTCGTGGGCAACCTCGACGGGGCCCCCGCGGCCGTCCGCTACCGGGCGAACCAGCAGGGCCTGGAGCAGGCCCGCCGGGTCGAGGAGGCCCGCAGCCACGATGTCGCGCTGACCCCTGCCGACCGGTCCACGGCCATCCGGCGCTCCCACCGCTTCGCCTCGCTCACCGGGCCGGGCCGCCAGATCCTCGCCTTCGACCCGAGCGGCAACGGCCGCGTGGCCGAGGTCTTCGGTGACCTCGCCGGGGCCGAGCGGGTCTCGGTGATCGTCCCCGGTGTCGACACCGACGTGCTCACCTTCGAGCGCACCCAGCGCCGGCTGACCTCCCCGGTCGGCATGGCCGAGTCCCTGTACGAGGCCCAGCGGGCGGCCGAGCCGGACAGCCGGACGGCGGTCATCGCCTGGGCCGGCTACACCGCCCCCACCGGCATCGGTGTGGACGCCGCCACGGGCCGCATGGCCGTCGACGGCGCCGTCCTGCTGAAGTCCCTCACCACGGCCCTGCCCGGGGACGCGAGCGTGGCGCTGTTCTGCCACAGCTACGGATCGGTGGTCTGCGGGGTCGCGGCGCACGAGCTGCCGCGCCGGGTCACCGACGTGGTGGTGGCGGGCAGCCCCGGGATGCGCGCGGAGAACGTCGCCGGGCTGCACACCTCGGCGCGGGTCTGGGCGACGCGCGACGAGGGCGACTGGATCGCGGACGTACCGCACCTGGAGGTCGGCGGTCTGGGCCACGGCGCCGATCCGGTCTCCCCGGCGTTCGGCGCGCGGCTGCTGTCCTCGGCCCGGGCCAAGAGCCACACCGGCTATTTCGCGCCAGGTACGGACTCGATGGACAACTTCGCCAAGATCGGAACCGGCGCCTTCGCTTCCGTTGTCTGTGCGACCGGGAACGATGCGTGCCGGCGCGGGATTTCCGGGACAGAGCAGGACTGACGCGCGTAGAGGCGCGGAAATCGGTCCCCGCAACCGGGGGGACGCGCGGGGGCACCGCCGTTTACGATGTGCCGCATGGGTGACGTACTGGCCGGAAATCATGCCGTCTGGGAGTTCGACTCGGACTCGGTGCTCATCCGCTTCGCACGGGGGATCAGAACGCCGAGGCTGCCACGACTCTGGCATGCCCTGGGCTCGCGCCGGATCCCCCTCGAAGCGGTGTCCGCCGTGACCGTGACCGTGACCGGCAACAAGCGGGACACGGTGGTTCTGCGTGCCCTGCCGCGGCCGGGCGCGGATCCGCTGATGGAGGCCGCCGCCGGGCAGCTCAAGGAGGCCTGCGACCCGTACCGGCTGGTGCTGCCGGGTGACCGGGCGCCGGCCGCCACGGCGTTCGCCGACGAGCTGCGGTCCCGGCTCGGGCCGGACGCCGCCGAGCCGTCCGAGCACTTCCTCGTCGACGTGCCGCAGCCGCCGCTGCACCTGAAGGCGTACGACGCCCGGGTGGGCTTCGACGGCTCGGCGATCACCTTCCAGTGGTCCCGTACGGGCGCCTCCAGCACCAAGTGGAAGGCGGGCGACCAGCGCTTCCCGCTGGCCGCGCTCACCGGCGTCGAGTGGAGCTCCCCCGAGGGCCCCGGCGGGCACCTGCGGCTGCTGCTGCGGGACACCACCGGTGACCCCCGCCCGGACCACGACCTGGCGGCGGCCGTCTTCGGCACGGGCTACGGGGCGGTGCACGACTCGCTGCCGTTCGCCGCGGCCGTCCTGGCCGCCCTGCGCGCCCGTACCCCGGTCGCCTCCGTGCCACGGGCCCGCTCCGGCGACGACCGGCTGCGGCACCTGAGCGAGCTGCACACGGCGGGGCTGCTCACGGACGCGGAATACGCGGCGCTGCGGGACCGGTTCGCCGCCGAGTCGCTCTGAGCGGGGCCCGGCGGTTCAGGCCTCCCGCGCCGCCGAGGTGAAGCTCATGTCCGGGTAGCGGTTCCCGGCGACCTGCGCGGCGATCGGCTCCAGCAGGTCCAGCTCGGCCTGGGTGAGGGTGATCCGGGTCGCCCCGGTGTTCTCGCGCAGCCGTCCGGGCTTGCGGGTGCCCGGGATCGGGACCACGGTCAGCCCGTGCACCTTCGCCCGCTGCTGCACCCAGGCCAGGGCGATCTGCGCCGGGGTCGCACCGCGCTGCGCGGCGATCTCCCGGACCGGGACCAGCAGCTCCGCGTTGGCCTTGGCGTTGTCGCCGTTGAAGCGCGGCTGGTAGCGGCGGAAATCGTCCTGCGACAGCTCCGCGGACGCGTCCGCGAAGGACCCGGTCAGGAAGCCCCGGCCGAGCGGGGAGTACGGCACGAACGCCACACCCAGCTCCGCCGCCGCGCCGACCGCGCTGCGCTCCACGTCCCGGCTGAACAGCGACCACTCCGACTGGAGCGCCGCGATCGGGTGCACGGCGTGCGCCTCGCGCAGCTCCGCGCCGGTGACCTCGCTGAGGCCCAGGTGGCGGACCTTGCCCTCCTGCACCAGCTCCGCCATGGCGGCGACGGACTCGGCGAACGGCACGGCCGGGTCGCGCCGGTGCATGTAGTACAGGTCGATGACGTCCACGCCGAGCCGGCGCAGGCTGGCCTCCACGGCCGCGCGGACGTAGCCGCGGTCGTTGCGGATGCCCCGGTACTGCGGGTCGTCGGTGCGCTCTATGGCGAACTTCGTCGCCAGGGTGATCTCGTCCCGGTGGGCGGCCACGAAGGGCGCCAGGAACTCCTCGTTGCGCCCCCGCCCGTAGACGTCCGCGGTGTCGAAGAGCGTGACCCCGGCGGCCAGCGCCGCGTCCAGGGTCTCCCGGGCCGCCGCCTCGTCGGTGTCCCCGTAGAACTCGCTCATGCCCATGCAGCCGAGCCCCTGGACGCCGACCAGCGGGCCGCCCTTGCCGAGCTCGACCTGTTCGAGGGTGGTGCCGTGCTCCGTCATTGCTGTGCCTTCCCCGATACCGTTTTCATGGCGTACATATCGATCTTGTAGTCCAGTACGGCGAGCGCGTCCGTGAGCTCCGTGATCCGCGAGCGCACCTCGCGGCGCGTGCGTTCCAGCAGCTCCCGGCGTTCCCCCACCGTGTGCTCGCCCTCGCGGACCAGTTCGGCGTACCGCACCATGTCCGCCACCGACATCCCCGTGGCCCGCAGCTTGCCCACGAAGGCCAGCCAGTCGAGGTCCTTGTCGGTGAAGCGCCGCTGCCCCGAGTGGGAGCGGTCCACGTGCGGCATCAGGCCGATCCGCTCGTACCAGCGCAGGGTGTGCTGGGTCAGACCGGTCCGGGCCTCGACCTCGCTGATCGTGTACCGCGTCTGCGTCAGGCTCTGGCTCATGACTCCACGCTAAAACCCTTGAGTGCACTCCAGGCAAGTAGGCTCGGCGACATGGACAGCGTGGAGGACGGGAACGGCATGGAAAGCCTGCGAATCATCGAGACCTGGCCGGTGCCGACCGCGGCGGCGGCCGTCGTACGGGCCGACGGGAGCCTGGCGGGCTCCCACGGGCCCGTCGACCACCGGTTCGCTCTGGCGTCGGTCACCAAGCCGCTTGCCGCGTACGCCGCCCTCGTCGCGTACGAGGAGGGGGCGATCGAGCTGGACGAGCCGGCCGGGCCCGAGGGGTCGACGGTCCGTCACCTGCTCGCGCACACCAGCGGCCTGGCCTTCGACGAGCACCGGGTGTCGGCCCCGCCCGGGCAGCGCCGGCTGTACTCGAACGCCGGTTTCGAGGAGCTCGGCGACCACATCGCCAAGGCCACCGGCATCCCCTTCGCGGAGTACCTGCACCAGGCGGTCTTCGAGCCGCTGGGCATGGAGCGGACCACCCTGGAGGGCTCGCCCGCCAAGGACGGCGTCTCGACCGTCGCCGACCTGCTGCGGTTCGCCGCCGAGCTGCAGGCGCCGCGGCTGCTGGACGTCCGTACGGTCGCCGAGGCCACCTCCGTGGTCCACCCCGGGCTCAAGGGCGTCCTGCCGGGCTACGGGCACCAGTCCCCCAACGACTGGGGCCTCGGCCTGGAGATCCGCGACCACAAGTCCCCGCACTGGACGGGCGTTTCCTCCTCGCCGCGCACCTTCGGCCACTTCGGCCAGGCGGGCACCTTCCTGTGGGTGGACCCGGACGCGCGCGCCGCGTGCGTGGCCCTGACCGACCGCGCCTTCGGCCCGTGGGCGGCCGAGGCCTGGACCCCGTTCACCGACGCGGTACTGGCCGAGCTGCGCTCCCGCTAGGCCGGCCTAGTCACCGGACCGGTCGGGGAACTCCCAGATCAGCAGCTCCCCCGGGGACCCGGCGACGACCTCCAGGTCCCGTTCGGCGGTGATCCGTACCGAATCCCCGGGGCCCAGCTCCGCCCCGTCCAGGCGCACGTCCCCGCGCACCACATGCAGGTACACCCGGTCGGCCGCGGGTACGGCGACGCGCTCGCCCGCGCCGGGCCGCCGGACGTGCAGGACGGCGCCGGCCCCGGGGACCTCGTAGGGCGCGGTGCCGGTGATCCCGCGGACGACCCCGTACGAGGGCTCGCCGCCCGCGGCGAGGGGCGAGAGCCACATCTGTACGAAACGCAGCCGCCCGGCGCCGTCGTTGCGCTCCACGTGCCGCGCCCCGGATCCGGCGCTGAACCGCTGTACGTCCCCGGGCCGCACCACGCTCTTCTCGCCGGTGCTGTCCTGGTGGGTGAGCTCGCCCTCGATCACCCAGGTCACGATCTCGGTGTGGCTGTGCGGGTGCTCGTCGAAGCCGGCGCCCGGCGCGAGGGTCTCCTCGTTGCAGGCGAGCACCGGCCCGAAGCGCAGATTGTCCGGGTCGTAGAAGGCGCCGAAGGAGAAGGCGTGCCGGGTGGTGATCCCGGCGGCCGGGTCCCCGCCCTCGTACCGGTCGGCGCCGGGGCGAACATCAATCATGGACGCCACGGTAGACCCCGGCGCGGACCGGGGCGCGGGCCGCGGGCGGGACCGGACTCCGCGTACCCGTCCCGATAAGGCAGTCTTGTCACGTGCCCCAACCCGAACGTGAGCATTCGCCCGCCACACATGCCGCGCATCCCGCTCCCGCCCATCCGCACACCGCGACCCTCCGCCGACTGGAGAAGTCCGCGGGCCGGCTGGCCGCCAACGCGATCGCGCGCATGGACGAGACCCTGCCGTGGTACCGGGCCATGCCGCCCGAGAACCGGTCCTGGATCGGCCTGGTCGCCCAGGCCGGCATCGCCGCGTTCACGGAGTGGTTCAGGCACCCGGAGACACCGCAGGCCATCTCCACCGATGTCTTCGGGACGGCTCCGCGCGAGCTGACCCGGGCGATCACCCTGCGCCAGACCGTCGAGATGGTCCGCACGACGATCGAGGTCATGGAGTCCGCGATCGAGGAGGTGGCGGCCCCGGGCGACGAGTCGATCCTGCGCGAGGCGCTGCTCGTGTACGCCCGGGAGATCGCCTTCGCGACCGCCCAGGTGTACGCGCAGGCCGCCGAGGCGCGCGGGGCCTGGGACGCCCGGCTGGAGTCCCTGGTCGTCAACGCGGTGCTGTCCGGCGAGGCGGACGAGGGTGCGCTGTCGCGGGCGGCGGCGCTGGGCTGGAACTCGCCGGAGCACGTGTGCGTGGTGCTCGGCACCGCGCCGGAAGGCGACAGCGAGCTGACGGTCGAGGCGATCCGGCGCGCGGCCCGTCACCACAAGCTCCAGGTCCTCACGGGCGTGCTCGGGGACCGGCTGGTCGTCATCGCGGGCGGCAGCGACAACCCGATCCAGGTGGCCAAGTCGCTGATCGGACCGTTCGCGGCGGGTCCGGTGGTGGCCGGACCGGTGGTGTCCGACCTGCTGAACGCGACGAAATCGGCGCAGGCCGCGGCGGCCGGGCTGAAAGCGTGCACGGCCTGGCAGGATGCCCCTCGGCCGGTCCTGGCGGACGATCTCCTGCCGGAACGTGCCATCGCCTCCGATCCCGCCGCCAGGGATCAGCTGGTGGAGGAGATCTACAGACCGCTGGAGGAGGCGGGGTCCGCACTGCTGGAGACCCTGAGCGTCTACCTGGAGCAGGCGAGCAGCCTGGAAGGGGCGGCGCGGATGCTGTTCGTGCACCCCAACACGGTGCGCTACCGGCTGCGACGTGTGACCGACGTCACCGGATGGTCTCCTTCTGATGTCCGCTCGGCGTTCACGCTGCGAATCGCCCTGATTCTCGGGCGTCTGGCCGACGGCGACCCCCAGTCCTAGACTTTTGTCGGACATCAACAATTACCCCGACGGTTCTTCGTCCCTGTCCCCACGGGCGGCAGGGACCATCCACAAGAGAGAGTGTGAGGGTGCTCGTACTCGTCGCTCCCGGCCAAGGCGCTCAGACGCCCGGCTTCTTGACTCCCTGGCTCGAACTTCCCGGTGCCGCTGACCGCGTCGCCGCGTGGTCGGACGCCATCGAGCTCGACCTTGCCCACTACGGCACGAACGCAGATGCCGACGCGATCCGCGACACGGCCGTGGCCCAGCCCCTGCTGGTCGCCGCGGGCCTGCTGTCCGCGTCCGCGCTCGGTTCCCCGGCCGCCTTCGGCGCCGTCGCGGGCCACAGCGTCGGTGAGATCACCGCCGCCGCCTACGCCGGCGTGCTGTCCGAGGCCGACGCGCTGTCGTTCGTCCGGACCCGCGGTCTGGGTATGGCCGAGGCCGCCGCCGTCACCGAGACCGGCATGGCCGCGGTCCTCGGCGGTGACCCCGACGTGGTCGTCGCACACCTGGAGAAGCTGGGCCTGACGCCCGCGAACATCAACGGCGCGGGTCAGATCGTGGCCGCCGGCACGATGGAGCAGATCGCCGCTCTGGAGGCCGACAAGCCCGAAGGCTCCATGAAGGTCGTCGCCCTCAAGGTCGCGGGCGCGTTCCACACGCACCACATGGCCCCCGCGGTCGCCACGCTGGAGAAGGCCGCCGAGGCCCTCACCCCGGCGGACCCGGCGCTGAAGTACGTCTCGAACAAGGACGGCCTTGTCGTCACCACGGGCGCCGATGTCGTCGCCCGCCTGGTCGGTCAGGTCGCCAACCCGGTCCGCTGGGACCTGTGCATGGAGACGTTCGCCGAACTGGGCGTCACGGGAATCATCGAGCTCAGCCCCGGTGGCACCCTGACGGGTCTGGCCAAGCGCGCGCTGAAGGGCGTACCGAGCGTGGCGCTGAAGACCCCGGACGATCTCGACAAGGCCGCGGCGCTCATCGCCGAACTGACGGCCTGAGAGAAGGAGCCCACACAGCATGTCCAAGATCAAGCCGGCCAAGGGCTCCCCTTACGCCCGCATCCTCGGTGTCGGCGGCTACCGCCCGATCCGTGTGGTGCCCAACGAGGTCATCCTCGAGACCATCGACTCGTCCGACGAGTGGATCCGCTCCCGCTCCGGCATCGCGACCCGGCACTGGGCCTCGCCCCAGGAGACCGTCTCCGCGATGTCGGTGGAGGCCTCGGGGAAGGCGCTGGCCGACGCCGGTGTCGCCCCGGAGCAGATCGGTGCCGTGATCGTCTCGACGGTCTCGCACTTCAAGCAGACCCCGGCCGTCGCGACCGAGATCGCGCACCGGATCGGCGCGGGCAAGCCCGCCGCCTTCGACATCTCCGCCGGCTGTGCCGGGTTCGGCTACGGCCTGACCCTGGCCAAGGGCCTGGTGGTGGAAGGTTCCGCGGAGTACGTCCTCGTCATCGGCGTGGAGCGGCTCTCGGACCTGACCGACCTGGAGGACCGCGCGACGGCCTTCCTGTTCGGTGACGGCGCCGGCGCCGTGGTCGTCGGTCCCTCGGACGAGCCGGCCATCGGCCCCACGGTGTGGGGTTCCGAGGGCGACAAGTCCGAGACGATCAAGCAGACCGTGCCGTGGGACGAGTACCTCGGCAAGGACGGCGGCGAGAAGTTTCCGGCCATCACCCAGGAGGGTCAGGCGGTCTTCCGCTGGGCCGTCTTCGAGATGGCCAAGGTGGCCCAGCAGGCGCTCGACGCGGCCGGGATCACCGCAGACGACCTGGACGTCTTCATTCCGCACCAGGCGAACATGCGGATCATCGACTCGATGGTGAAGACTCTGAAGCTGCCGGAGCACGTCACGGTCGCCCGTGACGTGGAGACCACCGGCAACACGTCGGCCGCCTCGATTCCGCTCGCTATGGAGCGGCTCCTGGCGACCGGAGCGGCGAAGAGCGGCGACACCGCGCTCGTCATCGGCTTCGGGGCGGGGCTCGTCTACGCCGCGACGGTCGTTACCCTCCCCTAGGGCCGGGATCCACATCCCGCCCTGTTCCACCTCAGTTAGCTATAGAAGGAGCGCCACATGGCCGCCACGCAGGAAGAGATCGTCGAGGGTCTCGCGGAGATCGTCAACGAGATCGCCGGTATCCCCACCGAGGACGTCGCGATCGAGAAGTCCTTCACCGACGACCTGGACGTCGACTCGCTCTCCATGGTCGAGGTCGTCGTCGCCGCCGAAGAGCGCTTCGACGTCAAGATCCCGGACGAGGACGTCAAGAACCTCAAGACGGTCGGCGACGCCGCTGACTACATCCTGAAGCACCAGGCCTGAGCCTGACGAGCGTTTGTCGCCACCTGGCGGTGGCGCCGTGACAATTCAGCACCCCCTGAGACGTGGAGAAAGAATTCCTGTGAGCCCGACCAATCGCACCGTGGTCGTCACCGGTATCGGCGCAACCACTCCGCTGGGTGGCGACAGCGCTTCGACCTGGGAAGGTCTGCTTGCCGGCCGTTCCGGCGTGAAGCCCCTGGAGGGCGAGCGCTTCGCCGAACTCCCGGTACGCATCGCCGCTCGGGCCGCCGTCGACCCGAGTGAGGTCCTGCCCCGGCCGCTGGCCCGCAAGCTGGACCGCTCGGCGCAGTTCGCCATCATCGCGGCCCGTGAGGCATGGGCCGACGCCGGTTACACGACCCCGGCCGGCGAGGAGACGGAAGAGGGCGCCTTCATCGCGCCCGAGCGTCTGGGCACCGTGATCGCCTCCGGCATCGGCGGTGTCACCACCCTGCTCGACCAGTACGACGTCCTGAAGGACAAGGGTGTGCGCCGGGTCTCCCCGCACACCGTCCCCATGCTCATGCCGAACGGCCCGTCGGCCAACGTCGGCCTGGAGGTCAACGCCCAGGCGGGCGTGCACACTCCGGTCAGCGCCTGCGCGTCCGGCGCCGAGGCCATCGGCTACGCCGTCGAGATGATCCGTTCCGGCCGCGCCGACGTGGTCGTCGCGGGCGGCACCGAGGCGGCGATCCACCCGCTGCCGATCGCCGCGTTCGCCAACATGATGGCGATGTCCAAGAACAACGAGAACCCCGAGCAGGCCTCCCGCCCGTACGACAAGGCCCGTGACGGCTTCGTACTGGGCGAGGGCGCGGGCGTCGTCGTCCTGGAGTCCGCCGAGCACGCCGCCGCGCGCGGTGCCCGGGTCTACTGCGAGGTGCTGGGCCAGGGTCTGTCCGCGGACAGCCACCACATCGCGCAGCCGGAGCCGACCGGCCGCGGTGTCGCGGCCGCGGTGCAGAACCTGCTCGACAACACGGGTCTCGACCCGGCCGAGCTGGTCCACCTGAACGCGCACGCCACGTCCACCCCGCAGGGTGACACGGCCGAGCTGAAGGCCCTGCGCAAGGTGCTGGGCGACGACCTCGACCACATCGCGATCTCCGCGACCAAGTCGATGACGGGTCACCTGCTGGGTGGCGCGGGCGGTATCGAGACCGTCGCGACCGTGCTGGCGCTGTACAACCGGCTGGCCCCGCCGACGATCAACATCGACAACCTCGACGAGGACATCGACGCGGACATCGTCGTCGGCGAGCCGCGCAAGCTGCCGGCCGACGGCCCGATCTCCGCGATCAACAACTCCTTCGGCTTCGGCGGCCACAACGTGACCCTGGCATTCCGCACGGTCTAGTACGTCCGAGCTACGCGAAAGGCCCACCCGGTGCATCCGGGTGGGCCTTCTGCGTGCCCATTGCGTGCCTTCTGCGTAACCGCCGCGGGCCTGCAGCGGGCTCAGACCACCTGGTGGAGCCAGCGGACCGGGGCACCCTCGCCCGCGTAGCGGAAGGGCTCCAGTTCGTCGTCCCACGGCTTGCCCAGCAGCTTGGCGATCTCCGCCTCCAGGTCGGTCTCGCCGCGCGCGGAGCGGGCGAGGGCGGCGCGCAGCCGGTCCTCGGGGATCAGGATGTCGCCGTGCATGCCGGTGACGGCGTGGAAGATGCCGAGCTCCGGGGTGGAGCTGTAGCGCTCGCCCTCGGCGGTCGGGCACGGTTCCGCGGTCACCTCGAAGCGCAGCAGGTGCCAGCCGCGCAGCGCGGAGGCGAGTTTCGAGGCGGTGCCCGCTTCGGCCTGCCAGGAGAACTCGGCTCTCCAGGTGCCCGGGGAGGCGGGCTGTCTGATCCAGTCGAGGTTCACCCGCACCCCGAGCACGCCCGCAACAGCCCATTCCACATGCGGGCAGAGCGCGCGCGGTGCGGAATGCACGTACAGAACTCCACGTGTCGTCACCGGGACCTCCAGTGTGGGACGAGGTCGGGAATAAACTCCAGAAAACGGACAGTATGTGACGTGATGTAATGTAACGGAAATTATTTGACATTGCGCTACGGGACCTGCGGCCGAAACGCCACGGGAAAAAGCTACCGTGCGCCAGGGGTCATGGTGTGACGTACGGTCGCTCCAAGACCCGTAAACACAGAGCTTTCACTCAGCAGGACCCCCCGAACGATGTGGGGACGACAAGGAGGGCCCCTTCCCATGCGCACCACCGCTCCGCGCCGCCGCGCGCGCCGGACCCTCGCGGGCGCGGGCGCGGCGGTCGTCCTGCTGGCCGGGGCGGCCACCGGGTGCAGCTCGGGCGGGTCGGGCGGGCAGGGCGGGGAGAGCGGGGCGCAGGGCGCACCGCGCTGGAACACGGCACCCGCCTCGATCGCGGCCGTGGGCGACTCCATCACGCGCGGTTTCGACGCCTGTTCGGTTCTGGCCGACTGCCCGGAGGTCTCCTGGGCCACCGGGAACGACCCCGCGGTCCGCTCCCTCGCCGCCCGGCTGCTCGGGGACGCCGAGGTGCCCGCCCGGAGCTGGAACTACGCGGTGACCGGCTCGCGGATGGCGGACCTGCCGGCTCAGCTGGCGGGGGCCGCCGCGCACAAGCCCGACCTGGTCACGGTCATGGTGGGCTCGAACGACGCCTGCCGGCCCACGGCTTCGTCGATGACGCCGGTGACGGAGTTCCGGTCCGGTTTCGAGCAGGCCCTCGCGGGCCTGCGGACCGCGTCCCCCGCCTCCCAGGTGTACGTCTCCAGCGTGCCGGACCTGCAGCGGCTGTGGGAGCAGGGCAAGGACCTCCCGATGGTGCGGCAGGTCTGGAAGCTGGGGATCTGTCAGTCCATGCTCGCCGATCCGCTGTCGGCGGCCTCGGGGGCGACCGCCCGGCGCGAGCAGGTGCGGGCGCGGGTGGTGGAGTACAACGAGGTGCTGCGCGAGGTCTGCGCGAAGGACGCGCTGTGCCGCTACGACGGCGGCGCCGTGTTCCAGTACCCCTTCGCGGCGGATCAGTTGAGCCGCTGGGACTGGTTCCATCCGGGCAAGGACGGGCAGGCGCGGCTGGCGGAACTGGCGCACCGCCAGGTGACGGCGGCCGAACCGCCGCGTTGACGCCCCGGCACGCGGCGGGTCCGGGGCCGGGGGTCAGGGCCCGCCCCCGGACCGGTTTTCAGGGGTGATTTCCGGCCATACGGCGTGTCACGCGATGTCGAGCGTCGCGGTCAGCCGGGTGTCACCGTGCGCGTGGCTCGCGCGGACCTCGTAGGTGCCGCCGATCCGCCGCCAGCCGCGGGCCTCCTCGTCCCAGATCTCGAAGGCCCGGGCGGGCAGGGCGATCTCGGTCTCGACGCTCTCGCCGGGGCCCGCCGTGACGCCCGCGAAGGCGGCCAGCCAGCTCGCCGGGCGCTCCGCGCTGTCGTGCGCGGGCGCCAGGTAGACCTGGACGACCTCGCGGCCGGGGCGGGCGCCCGTGTTGGTGAGGCGGACCCGGACCGTGTCGCCGGTGACCTCCAGGGAGTCGTACGTCCAGTCGGTGTAGCCGAGTCCGTGCCCGAAGGCGTAGGCGGGGGTCACGGCGTGCTTCTCGTACGCCCGGTAGCCGATGAAGAGCCCCTCGCGGTACTCCAGTCGCCCGTCGGTGGGGACGACCTCGGTGACGGGCGCGTCCGCGAACCGCGCGGGCCAGGTGGTGGGAAGCCGCCCGCCCGGTTCCGCGTCGCCGAGGAGTACGTCGGCCAGCGCGGCCCCGCCCTCCTGCCCGGGGAACCAGGTCAGCAGGACGGCGGCCACGTCCTCGCGCCACGGGAGCTCCACCGGGGAGCCCGCGTTGACGACGACCACCGTGTTCGGGTTCACGGCGGCGACGGCGCGCACCAGGTCGTCCTGGCGGCCGGGGAGGGTGAGGTCCTGCCGGTCGAAGCCCTCGGACTCCACGCGCTCGGTGGTGGCGACGACCACGACGGCGGTCTCGGCCTCGCGCGCGGCGGCCACGGCCTCGGCGATCAGCTCGTCGGCGTCGCGCCGCGGGCCGAGGTGGAGCAGCGAGAACATGATCGCCCTGAGCGGCAGCGCGGACACGTCGGGGACCTGGAAGGTCAGTGACACCTCGACGGGCTCGCCCTCGGTGAGGGTGAGGCGGGCGCGCTCGCTGGGGGCGCCGAAGAAGGCCTCGAAGGGGTCGGCCTCGTTGCCCATCTCCTGGACGCCGCTCCACATCTGCTCGCCGCCGACGGCCAGGGCGAAGGCGCCGAGTCCGCGGGTGCCGAAGGCGTGCTCGCCGCTCTCGCGCGGCACGAACGTGCCGCGGACCTCGATGCTCGCCATGGTCTCGTACGTGACCCCCGCGGGCAGGTCGTCGCCGATCCACTGGACCTGGCCCGAGGGCAGCCCGCCCTCGCCGAGGACGGCGCCGGAGGCGTCGCGGCAGACGGCGTGGAGCTCGAAGCCCTGACCGGCGGGGGTGAGCTCGTCGGAGGGGTCGGCGCCGACGGTGTAGGTGAGGGCCCCTTCGGGGAGGGCGGCGGTGAGGCCGTCGAGCGGGGAGACGATCCGCTCGGGGAAGACGGTGGCGCTGCCCCCGCCGAGGACACGGGCGTCACGGGCGGCGGCGCCGGAGAGGGCGACGGTGCGGCTGGCGGCCCCGTCGAGCGGCAGTGCCCCTTCGTTGCGGACCAGGACGAAACCGCGGGCGGCGAGCTCGCGGGCCAGCGCCTGGCCGTCGATCGGGGCCGGGGCGCCCTCCACGGCGGCGGGGGCGCCCTCCAGGACACCGACGCGGGCGGCAAGGCGCAGGACGTTGCGCACGGCGTCGTCCACGGCGGACTCGGGGACCTCGCCGGCGCGGACGGCCTCGGCGAGGGCGGGGCCGTAGACGGTGGTGGGGCCGGGCATGGCCACGTCCATGCCGCCCAGGATGTCGCCGGCGGTGGAGCGGGCGGCCATCCAGTCGGAGACGTTGCAGCCGTCGAAGCCCCATTCGGCGCGCAGGACCTCGTTCACCAGGTACTGGTGCTCGGTCATGGTCGTGCCGTTGACCTGGTTGTAGGCGGTCATGATGCCCCAGGGGTGGGCATTGGCGACGATCGCCTCGAAGGGCGCCAGGTACAGCTCGCGCAGCGGGCGCGGGGCGATGACGCTGTCGACGGTGAACCGGTCGGTCTCGGCGTCGTTGCCGACGAAGTGCTTGACGGTGGTGCCGACGCCGCCGTCCTGGACGCCCTTCACATAGCCGGAGCCGACGGCGCCGGTGAGGTACGGGTCCTCGGAGTAGCACTCGAAGTGCCGGCCGCCGAGCGGGGAGCGGTGCAGGTTGACGGTGGGCGCGAGGAGGACGTGCACGCCCTTGCGGCGGGCCTCCTGGGCGAGGAGCCGGCCGGCGCGGCGGGCGAGCTCCGGGTCCCATGCGGCGGCGAGCGCGGTCGGGGACGGCAGGGCGATGGACGGGTCGTCGGCGGTCCAGCGCACGCCGCGGACCCCGATGGGCCCGTCGGAGAAGACCAGGGACTCCAGCCCGATCGCGGGGACGGCGGGCAGGGACCACATGTCCTGGCCGGCCAGGAGCCGGGTCTTGGTGTCGAGGTCCAGTTTGCCCAGCGCCGCCTCGACGGCGTCGTTGCGGCTCTGTTCGCGGACCTGATCGGCATCGGTCACGGCCGTGCCTCCTCGTTGAGTGCGGTTGCTCGGTGCGGTGCCCTCATCGTGGACCTGATACCTGTTGAACGGTAGGGTTCGTAATGTGTTCGTGATATTTGGATGCCGTACGGTCCTGTGGGCAGGGCACAGCGCGTGAACGGGAAGGGGTGCCGGGTCGATGGTCCGGGCGAGGAGCGAGGAACGCCGCGGGGAGATCGTCCGCGCGGCCGTCGAGGTGATCGCGGAGCGCGGCTACCGGGGCGCGTCCCTGGCCACCGTCGCCGAACGCGTGGGCCTGACCCAGCAGGGGCTCCTGCACTACTTCCCGACCAAGGAGGCCCTGCTGGTCGCGGTGCTGGAGGAACGCGACCGCTGGGACACGGGCGGCGGCTCGCGCTCCGCCGCCGACACCTGGCGCCTGGACCTGCTGGACTCGCTGGTCGAGTACAACGCCATGCGCCCGGGCATCGTGCAGACCTTCTCGGCGCTGCTGGGCGAGAGCGTCACCGACGGGCACCCGGCCCGGGAGTTCTTCACCGAGCGCTACGCCCAGGTCCGCTCGGAGATGGCCGCGGTGCTGCGCGCCGAGTTCGGCGACCGCCTCCCCTCCGGCCTCACCCCCGAGCAGGTGGCCCCGCTGCTGACGGCGGTCATGGACGGCCTCCAGTACCAGTGGCTGCTGGCCCCCGAATCGGTGGACATGCCCGCCGCCTTCCGCTCCTTCCTGACCCTGCTGCGGGGCCCGGAATCCTAGGTCGTGCCCAGTGCCATGACCGGCAAGGTTCACCGGGTCGCGACGCCCGGTACCCGGCAAACCCTTCCGGTCACGGCACTAGTCGATCCGGAGCTCGCCCATCCGGCTCCATCCGGTCGCACCCTCGATGGTGGTGCTGACGATCTCGGGCGTACGGGTCACCATCGGCCGCATGGTCTCCAGCGCGGCGCTGAAGTGCTCGGAGGTGACGTGCGCTTCGGCGGCGTCGTCCTGGAAGGCCTCTACCAGCACATAGGTGTCCGGCTCCTCCAGGCTGCGCGACCACTCGAACCACAGGTTCCCGGGTTCGGCGCGGGTGGCGCGGGTGAACGGCGCGACCTTGTCGGGCCACGCGTCGACGTATTCGGGCTTGACGGGGAATTTCACCACAATGAAGATCACACCGGCATTTTATGCAGGTTGATCCACACCGCGGGCGACCTTCCCCCGGCCCCGGCCGGGTCAGGAGCGCAGGGCGCGGAGGTCCCGGGCAGCGAGTTCCGGGCGCGTGCGGCCGGGCGCGGCGTCTCCCTGATCCCGCCGCCCTCTCCTTCCCGGCCCTGCTGAGGGAGGTCGCGGCCGGGCTGGCATCCTGACCCCGTGAAGATCGCCGCAGCGCAGCTGACCTGCGCCCCCTCCGATGTCCGGGCCAACGTCGCGCGGGCCGCGGACCTGGCCGCCGCGGCCCGCGCACAGGGCGCCGAACTGGTGGTGTTCCCCGAGCTCACGCTCACCGGCTACGAGCTCGCCGCGCTGGCCGCCGACCCGGGCCTGTGGACGGCCGCCGACGACCCCCGGCTGGATCCGCTGCGCTCCGCCGGGATCGCCACCGCGGTGAACGTCGCCCTGCCCACCGGCGGCCCGCGTCCCGCCATCGCCACGCTGGTCCACGACGCGGACGGCGCGCACGTGACGACGTACGCGAAGCAGCACCTGTACCGGCACGAGCAGGAGGTCTTCGAGCCGGGCCGGGGCGACGGGCGGTTCGAACTCGGCGGGATCCGCTTCTGTCTGGGCATCTGCTTCGACAACCACTTCCCCGAACTGCCCGGCCGGGGCGCCGCCGCCGGCTGCCGGGTCCACCTGGCGAGCTCCCTGTACGGCACGGGCGACGGGATCCACGAGCGCGCCACCGTGTACCCCGGGATCGCGAAGGAGCACGGCCTGTACGTGGTCCTCGCCAACCACGTCGGCCCGGCGGGCCCCTGGACCGGCTGCGGCCGCTCGGCCGTGTGGGGCCCGGGCGGCGCCCTCCTGGCCGAGGCCGACGACCGTACGCCCTCGGTGGTGACGGCCTCGGTCGCGACGGTCCCGGTGTGATGAGGTGGGCGCCATGAGCGACTTCGAGACGATCACGGTTCCGGAACGCCTCCACGGATATCCGGGGGTGGCCTTCGGCGGCTACGTGGCGGGCGTGCTGGCCGCCCGGGCCGCGGCGAAGGACGTACGGGTGGACTTCCGGCGGCCCGTGCCGACCGGTGCGCCGGTGCGGCTCGCCGCGACCGCGGACGGCGGCTGCGAGCTGACGGACGGCGAACTGCTGCTGGCCGCGGCGACCCCGGCCGAAGCACCCCGCGCCGACTCTCCCGAAGCCCCGTCCTGGGACCGGGCCGTGGCCGCGGCCGAGGCCTTCCGGGCGGACCCGCCGGACGATCAGGCCGACTGCTTCGGCTGCGGCCTGGACCGGACGCCCGCCACCGGGCTGCGCCTGCACTGCGGTACGGTGCCGGGCCGCGAGCTGGTCGCCACGGCCTGGACGCCCGCGCCCGAACTCGGTGGCGCGGACGGACTGCTGCCGCCCGAGCTGGTGTGGGGCGCGCTGGACTGCCCCGGGAACGCGGCCGGGCGGCTGCTCGACGGCCGCCGGGCCGGTGCGGTCACGGCCGCGCTCGGCGCCCGGCTGCTGCGGCCGGTGCCGGTGGGCGAGGGGCTCGTCTCGTACGCCTGGATGCTGTCGTCCTCGGGCCGCAAGTACACCGTGGGCACGGCCCTGGCCACGGCCGACGGCGAACTGTGCGCCGTCGCCGAGGCGCTGTGGGTGGAACCCCGCGGGTAAGGCCTCACGCAGAATCGGGCAGCAGGTGCTTGCTGCCCCACATCCCCAGGGGCGCCAGGGCCGCGTTCAGGTCCTGGCCCAGCGGGGTCAGGGAGTACTCGACGCGCGGCGGAACCTCCTCGTAGACCTCGCGGTGCACGATGCCGTCGGTCTCCAGCTCGCGCAGCTGGGCGGCGAGCACCTTCTCCGAGACGCCGGGTACGAGCCTGCGCAGTTCACCGAACCTGCGCGGGCGCTGCTCCAGCTCCCACAGGAGCGACACCTTCCACTTGCCGTCGATCACGGACATCGCCGCGGCGATCCCACAGTGATCCGCACCGGGCCTTCGTGCCACCGCCATCGCACACCCTCCCCACCTGCTCGCTCACCTTGGGGTAACCACCCACTCCAAAGTGCGTACTTGAGCGCCCTGCCGCCTGCCAACAGGCTAAACGTCATGACCGACACCCACACCACACCGCGCCACTCCCTCACCCTCCTCGGCCTCGGCGACATGGGCGCCGCCCTCGCCCGCACCTGGCTCGCCGCCGGGCACCCCCTGACCGTCTGGAACCGCACCCCCGCCAAGGCCGAGGCACTGGCCGCCGAGGGGGCTTCCGTCGCGGCGACCGCCGCCGACGCGGTCGCCGCGAGCGCGCTGGTCGTGGTCTGCCTGCTGGACGACGCCAGTGTCGGCTCCGCCCTGGACGGCATCGACCTGACCGGCAAGGACCTCGTCAACCTCACCACCGGCACCCCGGCCGAGGCGCGCGCCCGCGCCACCTGGGCCGAGGAGCGCGGCGCCCGGTACCTGGACGGCGGCATCATGGCCACACCGACGATGATCGGGGTCCCCGAGGCCGGCGGGTACGTCTTCTACAGCGGCTCGCGCACGCTCTTCGAAAGCCGCCGGGCGGTCCTGGAGGTCCCGGCCGGGTCCCGCTTCGTCGGCGAGAACCCCGGGCACGCGGCCCTGCACGACGTGGCGCTGCTCAGCGCGATGTGGGGGATGTTCGCCGGCGTGTCGCAGGCCTACGCGCTGACCGAGGGCGAGGACATCGCCCCGAAGGACCTGGCTCCGCTGCTGTCCGAGTGGCTCGGCGCGATGGGCTTCTTCGTCGGCAACGCCGCCGAGCGGCTGACCTCGCGGGACTTCACCTCGGGAGTGGCGTCCAGCCTGGCCATGCAGGTCGCCGGCAGCGGCACGATGCTGCGCACCGCCGAGGAGCAGGGCGTCAGCGCCGAGCTGATCACCCCGTACGTGGACCTGCTGCGCCGCCGGCTGACGGCGGACCCGGCCGCGCACGGCGGGGAGGACACGACGGGGGCCATCCTGCTGCTGAAGCGGTAGGCGGCCGGAGACTACGAGTACGCGGGCGGCGGCGGTCCGAAACCCGCGGGGGTGGTCTCGGCGGCCGGAGCCTCGTCGGTCCGCATGAGGTCGCGGGCCATCAGCGTGGCGCCGGCCACCGCGCCCGGCATCAGGAACACCGCGACCAGCGGCACCAGGAACGCCAGCACCAGCGGCACCCCGAAGCCCAGCACCAGCATCCGCCGCGAGCGCATCAGCTCCAGCCGGTCGGGCAGCTGCACCTTGCGCCGCTGCAGGGCCACGGCGGTGAGCTCCTGGGTCAGGAAGTACCCGGAGACGCAGAAGCCGAGCACCGGGATCACCGTCTGGCCGATCACCGGGATGAACCCGAGGGCGAAGAGCAGGATCCCGTACAGCAGCACCCGTACGAGCACCTTCACGCTGTCCCGGGCCGAGACCCACAGCTCCAGCCAGAGCGGGAGCCCCGACTCCGGCACCTCGCCGCCCTCGCTGCGGTCGACCTGCTCCGAGAGGGACTCGTAGAACGGCTGGCCGATCAGCAGGGTCACGGCGGTGAAGGTGATCACCGCGAGGAACAGCCCGAGGCTGAAGAGCAGGGCGGTCAGGAAGCCGCGGAAGACCGGGAGCCAGGGCGAGGACCAGTCGTCGGCGAAGGGGGTGGCCCAGGCGGTCAGGTCGTCGGCCCCGTAGCCGAGCCCGATCAGGGCGCCCGCGTAGAGGACGAACGCCACGAGCCCGGGCAGCAGCCCGAAGCCCAGCCACCGGCCGTGGCGGAACACCCATCGCTGTCCGGCCAGCAGATACCGGAAGCCCCCCGCAAGATCACGCATGGGGGTCAGTTTACGGCGAAGGCCGCACCCCGGTCGGGGTGCGGCCTTCGCGCTGCGAGCGCCGGATCAGACGGCGAGCTCGACGGTGATGTTGCCGCGGGTCGCCTTGGAGTACGGGCAGACCTCGTGGGCCTTCTCGATGAGGTCCTTGGCGGTGGCGGCGTCCACGTTCGGGATCACGGCGGAGATCTTGACGATCAGGCCGAAGCCGTCGTCGTTCTTGCCGATGCCGACCTCGGCGGTGACCGTGGAGCCGGAGATGTCGGCGTTCACGTTCTTCGCGACGACGCCCAGGGCGCCCTGGAAGCAGGCGCTGTAGCCGGCGGCGAACAGCTGCTCCGGGTTGGTGCCGGCGCCACTGCCACCGAGCTCCTTCGGCGGGTTCACGACGACGTCGAGCTGGCCGTCGTTGGTGGCGACGCGACCGTCGCGGCCGTTCTCGGCGGTGGCGACAGCGGTGTAGGCGACGTCGGACTGCTGGATGGACATAAAGGAAAATCCTCCTGGTAATCGCCGTGAGTCGCGCCCACGATCACGACGGTGTGCAGTGAGCCTAACCGGTGAAGGAAACGATCATCTTTCCGGTGTTCTCGCCGCGCAGCATGCCGAGGAAGGCGGAGGTGGCGTTCTCGACACCCTCGACGACCGTCTCGTCGTACCGCAGCTCGCCGGAACGCAGCCATCCGGCGACGTCCTGGACGAACTGCTGCTGCAGTCCGTTGTGGTCGTTGACGAGGATGCCCTGGAGGCGCAGGCGCTTGCCGATGACCTGCATCAGGTTGCGCGGGCCGGGGGCGGCCTCGGTGTCGTTGTAGCCGGCGATCGCGCCGCACAGGGTGGCGCGGCCGTTCACCTTCATCGAGGAGATGGCCGCCTCCAGGTGGTCACCGCCGACGTTGTCGAAGTAGACGTCGATGCCCTCGGGAGCGGCGGCCGGCAGCTGCTCGGCGACGGGGCCGTTCTTGTAGTTGAAGGCGGCGTCGAAGCCGTACTTCTCCGTGAGCAGCGTCACCTTCTCGTCCGAGCCGGCCGAGCCGATCACCCGGGACGCGCCCTTGATCTTGGCGAACTGGCCGACGAGGCTGCCGACGGCACCGGCGGCGCCGGAGACGAAGACGGAGTCGCCCTCCTTGAAGGAGGCGACCTCGAAGAGGCCGGCGTAGGCGGTCAGACCCGGCATGCCGAGGACGCCGAGGTAGGCGGAGAGCGGGGCGAGCGAGGCGTCCACCTTGACGACGTGCGCGGCGTCGAGGTCCGCGTACTCGCGCCAGCCCAGGTGGTGCAGGACGTGGTCACCCACGGCGAAGCCCTCGGCGGCGGAGGCGACGATCTCGCCGACCGCGCCGCCCTGCATCGGCTCGTCCAGCTGGAAGGGCGGGATGTACGACTTCACGTCGTTCATCCGGCCGCGCATGTAGGGGTCCACGGACATGTGCAGGTTGCGCACGAGGATCCGGCCGGCGGCGGGCTCGGCGGACACGGGCACCTCGCGCAGGGCGAAGTCCTCGGCGACGGGCCAGCCCTGCGGGCGACGGACGAGGTGCCACTCGCGGCTGACGGCGGGGATCTGAGACATGCGGCGCTCCTGGTCAGAACGAAATTGCTTCACTAGGTGAAACAACCATGCGCCTAGATATTTCATGTTGTCAAGTAAATGGGTACGCTGGTTCCATGCCCAGTCGTCGAGTGGACCCAGTGACCATCGAAGTCGTCGAGCTCATCGGCGACGTCGTGGCCCGCTATCACATGGAGTACGAGCACGCGGCCGCCAGCCACCAGCTCACCGGTGCCCAGGCCAAGGTGCTGAACATGCTCTCCCTGGAGCCCATGCCGATGCGGCGCATCGCCCTGAAGCTGCGGTGCGAGCCCTCGAACGTGACCGGCATCGTCGACCGCCTGGAGACCCGCGGCCTGGTCGAACGCCGCCCGGACCCGGCGGACCGCCGGGTGAAGCTGGCCGCCCCCACCGAGGAGGGCACGCTGACCGCGGAGCGGCTGCGCGAGTCACTGGACTTCGCCCGCGAACCGCTGGCCGGGCTGTCCGCGGAGGAACGGACGGTCCTGCGGGACCTGCTCAAGCGGATGCTGGGCGACTAGGACGCGGCCCGGGACGGGTCCAGGACGGGTCCAGGACGGGTCCGGGATGGGTCCGGGACGGGCCGCCTGATGCTGTCACCGGCAAGGTTTGCCGGTGGCCGGTGACAGCACTAGAACCAGCAGCTGAAGTCGAAGATGCCGCAGGGCTTCTTCGTCGGCGCCGGCGACGGCGTCGGGGACGGCGAGGTCGACGGTGGCCGCGTGCTCGCGGAGGCGCTCGGCGAGGGCCTCCCCGACGACGCGGTCTTCCCTACGGACGGTCCCGGGCCGGGAGTACGGGACACCGGGTCCGACGTCGCGGGCGCGGGGGCGGACGAGGCCGGACCCGGCTGCGCGACGCTCCCGGAAGGCGCCGCGGCACCGCCCGTCTTCGTACCCGCGGCGGGGGCCTTCGCCGTGACCTTGCCCGGCCCCGTGGGCGCACCGGCCGTCGGAGCGTCGGGCAGCGGGGCGGGCTGTTGCGGGCCGTCGTCGGTCAGCACCACGGTCGCGGCCCGGTCGGCGCGCTCCCCGTCGATGGCCATGCGGGCCACCGTCATGGAGCCCCCGACCGCGATCAGCAGGCCGAGCGAGAGCGACAGCGCGGTCCGGCGGCGGCGCCGGTGCGTGACCCGGCGGCGGGCACCGGCGCGCCGCTCGTTCGGCTCGGACAGCACGACGAGCGAGTCGGCGTAGACCTCGGCCAGTGCGGTCGGCGGTCCGGGGACGGGTGCCTCGGCGGCGGGCCCGGCGGCCGGCGCGGCACTGGAGGCGGCGGGTATCAGGTACTCGGCGGGGGTTCCGCATCCGGCGCACGCCAGTGCGCCGTTGAGGTGCCTCCGGCAGGCGTGGCAATAGTTCATGGCGCCCGCAGGCTACGTGGTCTGCGGCAACATCCGGATCCCGAGAACGTAAGGATCCTGTGTGGAATCGTTCCTTCCATGACATCTTTCGGGCCGACCGGATTCCAGTTGGTGCTCTTGCGGCGGATGGCCGACTTCCAGCCGGACCTCGCCGACGAGGCCCGTCGCCGGCTGGGCGCCTCACTCGCGGACCAGCGGGCGGCGAACAGGCACTGGCAGGCGATGCGCCGCTCGGCCCGCTCCCGCGGGGCCCTGGCCCGGTACCGCTCGGTGCTCGGTCCGCCGGAGTCCGCCGAGCACCGCACGATCGGCGATCTGGAGTGCGAGGCCCTGCTGTGGCCGCTGCCGCTCTGGCCGGACCTGCGCTTCGAGGTGCTGGCCGCGCCGGACGGGGCCGTGTGGAACGAGTGGCTGGTGCGGGCCCCGGGCGCGCGGGGGCCCGTACTGGAGTCGCCGGACGATCTGCGGCCCTGGTCGGCGACGGTGGACGAGGTGGCGCGGGCCTTCGCCCCGGTCCGGCCGATGGAGGGCACCGCGCCGACCCGCTGGCGCCTGGCCTTCGCCGCGCGGGGGCGGCCCTGCGTGGCGGAGTTCACCTACGGCCTGCTGCAGCGGTTCTCCCTGGACGACACCCCCACTAGAGGGCCGGGACACTAGGAGGAGAGGAAGGCGCGGACCTTGGCCGAGGTGCCGTCGTCGCCGAGCAGGTCGTTGTGCTCCAGGCAGCCGACCGGCGTGTTGGCGGCTCCGGTCAGCGGGACGCTGTCGTCCGGGTTGACGATCTCGTCGCAGTGGGACCAGAAGGTCGCGTACTTCACCGCGCCCGGGGTCTCGTCCCCGCCGTTCAGGTTCTTCACCACGTACGACCCGGGGGTCATGTCCCGGCACGCCTGGTCCCACAGCGCGCAGGCCCAGGCGGTGGAGGTGCCCCGGTTGGGTCCGGCCAGCGAGACCCAGTGGTCCACGGCGGCCGCGCCGCCGCCGAACTTCACGTACCAGCGGCTGACCAGCGAGCCGAAGGAGTGCGCGACGACGTCGACCTTGGCGGCGCCGGTCTCCCGGCGGACCTGGTCGACGTAGGCGCCGAGCCGTCCGGCGAGGACCTCGTTGACGGACTGGTGGGTGTCGTAGCCGAAGGAGAAGAGCTCCGCGTCGGTGTACCCGGCGGCGCGCAGGTCCGCGCGCAGGGCTCCCCAGACTCCCGGGTCGGCGTTGTAGCCGTGCACGAGGACCACCGGATTGCGGGAGGAGGCCTGGGCCGGGGAGGCCGTCGGCAGCGCGAGGCACAGCGTCAGAAGTGCCAGGAGCACCGGAAAGGTCAGGAGCGCCGGGAGGGGCGGGAGGGGTGGGAGCGCCGGGAGTGCGTGCAGTCTCTGTCGGCCCGTCAGCATCGGGTCCCCCCTACCTTGTTACGCGTGAGTAGCGCGTGTGGTGCGGGCATGGTGCTGCCTGTCGGTACAGAAATCCACCCCCATGCAGCCACGACACACCCCCCGGCCGGAGCATCTCAACGGGCCATGAGACCGAATTGCCCGCGATGATATGAAAAGTGACCGACATTTCCGTCGGCCCTCATGCGTCCGTGCTCTCGGGAGGATCTGCCGTGACCGTCAGTCTTGAGCAGTTGCGCCGCTGCCACGTCGCCGTCGACCTGGGGGCGGCAAGAACCCGCGTGTACGTCAAGGGCGCCGGCCTCGTGGTCGACGAACCCAGCGTCGCCGCGGTCAACACGCGCACCGGCGCACTCATCGCCGTCGGCTCCTTCGCCGAACGGATGACCGGCCGCACGCCCGACTACATCCGGGTCGTACGCCCCGTCTCCGGCGGCACCGTCGTCGACATCGAGATGGCCCAGCGGATGCTGCGTCACCTCCTCGGCGAGAAGCTGCGGCGCGCCCTGCGCCGCAAGCCGCGGCTGCGGGCCGCCGCCTGCACCCCGCACGACGCGGACCCGCTCGCCCAGCGGGCCACCGTGGAGACCCTCGTCGGGCTCGGCGCCCGGCGCGTCGAACTGGTCGACACCCTGATCGCGGCGGCCGTCGGCTGCGGACTCCCCGTGGAGCAGCCGACCGCGACGATGATCATGGTGTGCGGGGCCGCGGCCACCCAGGTGGCCGTCCTCTCCCTCGGATCCATCGTCACCGCCCAGCGGATCCCGGTCGGCGGCGAGGCCATCGACCACGCGGTCGTCCAGCACCTGCGCCACGCGCACGAGCTGATGCTGCCCAGCCAGGCCGTCCGGCCGCTGCAACTGGCGCTCCACGGCAACGGCCTCACCGCCGAGGGGCCTGCCTCCACCCTGATCCACGGCCGCGACGTGGCCACCGGACTGGCCCGCTCCGTCCACGTGGACACGGCGGCCGTCCGGGACGCCATCCACACGCCGCTGACCGCCGTCCTCGACGGCATCGGCAAGGTGCTGCGGGACTGCCCGCCGGACCTGGTGGCCGATCTGACGGACCGGGGGATCATGATGGTGGGCGGCAGCGCCCTGCTGCCGGGCCTGGACCAGATGCTGCGGGACGCCACCGGAATGCCCGTCGCCATCGCGGAACGGCCGGACGTGTGCGCCGTGCTCGGTCTCGGCGCGATGCTCGAAGGGAAGATCGCCCCCATGGTCCTCAACCCGCTGGCCGAATGAGGCCCCAGGAACCGAAAGAGCCCAAGGAGACCGAGGAGTCCTACGAGCCCGAGGAGTCCTACGAGCCCGCGGAGCCGGTGGAGCCCGACGAGGAGGCGGCGAGCCTTCCGGTGCTGCTGGAAGCCGTCCTCAACGTCGGGTCCGAGCTGGAACTGCACACCACCCTCCAGCACATCGTGGACTCCGCGACCGAACTGTGTGCGGCCCGGTACGGAGCGCTCGGGGTCGTCGACCCCGAGCGCGTCCTGCTGACCCGGCTGTTCACGGCAGGGCTCACCGAGGAGGAGCGGGCCGCGATCCCGCACCTGCCGGACGCGCGCTCCGGCGTGCTCGGAGCCCTCGTCAGCGACCCGCGCCCGCTGCTCCTGGACGACGTCGCCCAGGACCCGCGGGCGACCGGATTCCCGCCGGGCCACCCGCCCATGCACAGCCTCCTGGGCGTCCCGATCCGGGTGCACACGGAGGTCTTCGGCAATCTCTACCTCACCGAGAAGCGGGGCGGCGGCCCCTTCACGGACGAGGACCTCGCCCTGCTGCGCGTCCTGGCCTCGCAGGCGGGCATAGCGATCGGCAACGCCCGGCTCTACGACACCGCGCGCCGCCGGGAGCGCTGGATCGACGGCGCCGCCGCCGTGACCACGACCCTGCTCGCAGGACGCCCCGCGGCGGACGCCCTGATGTGCGTGGCCGAACGGGCCCGGCTGCTGGCGGACGCCGCGGCCGGGGTGGTGCTCCAGCCGACCCCCGAGGGCGGCATGGAGATCGTGGCCGCCTCCACGCAGGGGGACCCCGGGGACCTGGTGGGGACGGCGATCGCCCCCGGTTCGCCGGTGCTGGTACAACTGCTCGGCGGCGAACCCGTCTTCATCGACGACTCGGCGACGGACCCCCGGATGACCACGCACGTGCGGGAGCGGTTCGGGCCGAGCATGATGCTTCCGCTGCAGAGCGGCGGCCAGCTGATCGGCACCCTGGCCCTGCCCCGCGCCCGGGGCGGCCCCGCGTACGACGCGGTGGACCGGCTGCTCGCCTCACAGTTCGCCTCCCAGGCCGCGCTGGCCCTCGTACTCGCGGACGCCCAGCACGACCGGGAGCAGCTCGCGGTGTACGAGGACCGCGACCGGATCGCGCGGGACCTGCACGACCTGGTGGTCCAGCGGCTCTTCGCCACCGAGATGATGCTCGAAAGCACCCGGCGGCGGGCCGCGAACGCGCCGTCCGGGGACACGGTGGGCGACGAGCTCAGCCGCGCCGTGGACGAGCTCGACTCCACCATCCAGGAGGTCCGGACGGCCATCTTCGCCCTCCAGCAGCCGCCGACCGACGCCCCGACGACCTTCCGGGGGCGGGTGCTGCGCGAGACGGGCGGGGCGGCGGCCGTGCTCGGCTTCCAGCCGTCGGTGCACTTCGCGGGCGCGGTGGACGCCCTGCTGCCGGATCCGGTGGCGGTCGGCCTGCTCGGAGCCCTGCGCGGAGCCCTGGCCGCGGCGCACCGGCGCGGCGAGATCACCTTCATCGACGTGCAGGTGGACGCGAACCCGTCCCGGGTCCGCCTGACGGTGGCGGACGACGGCCGTACGGAGTCGGGCGCGCGGGGCACGACGGTGACGTGGGAGTCGGCGCTGTGACGGGCCGCGGGCCGCGGGGCCGCGGGGTGCACCGGAGACGGCTGGTCACAGGGTTCTGCTTCGCGGGCTGTGCTTCCATGCTCCGGTGAACGACGAGAGCGCGCCGGCAGCCGGCGAACCCCCGGTCCCGCATGTCCCGCGTGTGCGGCGTGTCCCGCGTGTGCGGCGTGTCCCGCGTGTCCGGCACCGGACGGACTCCGACCTCGGCGCGTGCGTCCAGGTACTCGCCGAGGTCCACGAGCGGAACGGCTACCCCGTGAACTGGCCGGACCGCCCTGGCGACTGGCTGTCCGGGCCGGGGCTGCTCGCGGCCTGGGTGGCGGAGCTCGACGGGCGGATCGTCGGTCACATCGGCCTGTCCCGCAGCGCGGCGGACGATGCGGCGCCCGCGCTGTGGAGCAGCCGCGAGGGCGTGAGCGGTGCGGCGGCCGCCGTGGTCGGCCGCCTGTTCGTCGCTCCGGCGGCACGAGGCCATGGAATCGGTGCGCTCCTGATGGCCCGCGCGACACGGGAGGCGCGGGAGCGCCACCTGCATCCCGTGCTCGACGTCGTGGCCTCCGACGCCTCGGCGGTGGCTCTCTACGAGCGTCTGGGCTGGGAGTTGCTGGCCACGGTCGAGCAGCGGTGGAGCCCGGAGCGGACGGTGACCGTGCACTGCTACGCAGCGGCCGGGTGACCGGACGGCCCCCTCCTGCCTAGTACTGCCCCGGCCGGGTGGCCGCGCGCAGTGCGATCCGGGTGTTGGACTGGGCCACCCCCGCCTCCCGTTTCATCCGGCGGAGCAGCCCGTCGAGGGCGGCGGGGTCGGCAGCCCGGGCGCGTACGAGGTAGTCGTGCTCGCCGGTCACGTGCACGACCTCGGTGATCCCGGAGAGCTTGGCGACCTGCCGCTCGAACTCCTCGTTGGTGGTGTCCTGGCGCAGGGTGACGTCGATGAAGACGACGAGCCCGCCGGCGGTGTCGGCCGCCGGGTCCACGAGCGTGGTGAACCCGCGGATCACCCCCTCGCGGCGCATCCGCCGTACCCGGTCGGCGGTGGCGTTGGCGCTGAGGCCGACGCGGACTCCGAGGTCCCGGTACGAGATCCGCGCATCCTGCTGCAGGATCCCGAGGATTTCCCTGTCGAGGCGGTCCATACCGCGATTCTCGCAGCCGGGCCCGGTATGCGCACTCATCCCCCGGGGGCCGGGCCCGACGCTCGCCCCATGAGCGAACTGATGACACCGACGCTGGCGGGCGCCGCCGCGGGCCTGGGCGTGGCGATGCCCATGGGGGCGATGAGCGTGCTGCTGCTGCAGGAGGCGATGCGCGACCGCCGCACGGCCGTCGCCGCGGCCGCGGGGATCGCGGCGGTCGACCTCGGCTACGCGGGCCTCGCCACCGCCCTGGGGCCCTGGGTGGCCTCCCACATCTCCCCGGTCGAGGCCTGGGTCCGGCTGGCCTCGGCGGTGATCCTGCTGGTCATCGCGGCGCGCGGCCTGGCCGGAGCCCGCCCCGCCGGCCGCGCCCCCGGCTCCGGCGCGGTGCCGGGCTGCAGCCCGGCCGCCGCCGACGCCGCTGCGTCCGGCTCCGGGCTCGGCTCAAGTACCGGGGCCGGGGCCGGGTCCGGGTCCGGCGCCGGGCGGGCGGGCGTGTTCGTGCAGGCGCGGCCCGGGAAGGCCTTCGTCCGGTACGTCGGGCTGACCGCCCTCAACCCCACCACCGCGCTCTACTTCGCCGCCCTCACCACCGCCCAGGGCGCCGCGCTGCGGACCGGTGCGGCCGGGGGCGCGTTCCTTCTCGGGGTCGGCGCGGCCTCGCTCCTCTGGCAGCAGGCCCTCGTGGTACTCGGCTCCCTCGCCGGGACCCGCATCCCGGACCGCGCCCGCATCTGGACCTTCCGCCTCGGCTACGGGCTGGTCGCCGCGTACGCCGTGAAGATCGCCCTCCCGCTGCCGTGACCGGCCCGCCGAGGGCCGCTTTGCGTCCGGCACCGGATCGCCCGGCCGGTCCCGCCCGCGCCGCGCCGGTCGTCGGCGTCCAGCGCCGGGCGCCACGGCACCACCCCGTCCAAGTCCAAGTACTGTCTCCCGTACACGACTTCGCCGACCGCCGACCGTCCACCGCCGGACCGCCGACCGTCAACCGCCGACCCGACCTGGGGTGACCCCGTGACGACCCGCCTCTCGGCCCGCGCGGCCATCGCCTCCGTGACCGACCCCGGCAGCTTCACCGAACTCCCCGCGCCCCGGCGGGAGTCCCCCGCCGACGGCCCCCTGGAGTGGACCGGCTACGACGACTCCCGCGCCCGCGCCGCCGAGCGCACCGGCGAGCAGGAGTCCGTGGTCACCGGCACCGCCCGGGTCGGCGGCCACGAAGCCACCGTCGTCTCCTTCGAGTTCGGCTTCCTCGGCGGCTCGCTGGGGCAGCGCACCGGGGACCGGCTCGAAGCCGCGTACGCCCACGCCCGCGAGCACCGGCTCCCCCTCGTCTCGCTCATCGCCACCGGCGGCTCCCGGATGCAGGAGGGCATGCTCGCCCTCACCCAGCTCCAGCGCGTGGCCCGCCAGTGCGTCCTGACCCGGGCCGCGGGGCTCCCCCAGCTCGCCGTTCTGCGCGATCCGACCACGGGCGGCGGCTGGGCCACCCTCGGGGCCGGCGCCGATGTCGTCCTCGCGCTCCCCGGGGCCCAGGTCGGCTTCGCCGGGTCCCGGGTGCGTCCGGCGGACGCGGATCCGGCGGCCTACTGTGCCGAAGGCCAGTACGCCGCCGGTCACGTGGACGCGGTGGTGCCCGCCGCCGAGCTGCCCGGCACCCTCGCCGACTGGCTCCGCGTGCTGGCCGCGCCCCGCCCCGCGGGGCCGGTCGAGCCGCCGGGCGCACTGGCGGACGTGGCACCGCCGCGGACCGGCTGGGACGCCGTCCTGCAGGCCCGGCACCCCGGCCGGCCGCACGCCGCCGCGTACCTGGACGCGTACTTCGAGCTCCGTCTGCCCCTCTCCGGGGACCGGGCGGGTGGCACCGACCCCGGCATGCTGTGCGGATTCGGGCTGCGCGAGGGCCGCGCCGTCGCCTACGCCGCCCAGTGCGGCACCGCCACCCGCCCGGCGGGCTACCGTACGGCCGCCCGCGTCATCCGCCTCGCGGACCGGCTCGGCATCCCGGTGCTCACCCTGGTGGACACCCCGGGGGCGGCCAACGACGCCGCCGCCGAACACGCGGGCGCGGGCGCGGCCATCGCCGACACCTTCGCGGCGCTGGCCGCGGCCACCGTCCCCGTCACCACCCTGCTGATCGGCGAGGGCGGCTCGGGCGGCGCCCTCGCGCTGGCCGCGCCCGGGAACACCTGGGTCACCCCGGACAGCTACTTCTCGGTGATCGCCCCGGAACTGGCGGCGGCCATCCTCAAGCGGCCCCCGTCGGCCGCGCCCGCCACGGCGGACCAACTCCGCGTCCGCCCCCAGGACCTGGTCACCCTGGGGGTCGCCCGCGGCATCGTCGGCCCGGCCCGGCCCCGGTCGGGCTAACTCCGGCGCTGCGGCAGCCGGACGTCCACCCGGTACAGCCGCGTCACCTGCTGGGCGAGCTCGTTGTCGTCGCTGGCCAGCAGCAGCCGTACGCGCCCGGTCCCGTCGTGGTCCGTGACCACCATGCCCTCGATGTTGTCCACCAGCGGGTGGTTCTGCGGCAGCTTCGACGGCGCCCCCAGCGTCGGGCAGTCGTCGAAGTCCCCGATCGCCGTCTTCCGGGCGACCCGCAGCCCCGCGCCCTCCGTCAACGTCTGCACCCTGGAGGTGTCCGTCGCACCGAGGGGATCGGCGACATACAGCCGTACGGTGATCGCGAACTCCCGGGTGAAGCCGCGCTCCAGCACGATCAGCCGGCCGTCCCGCGTCGGCGCGAGCTCCACCAGCCCGTGCCCGGGATCCACCGGGTAGGCGTACTGCCGGCCGAGGACGAACTCGCCGTTCCCGCGCCGCTCCCAGGTCTGGATCCGCTGCAGGGTCCGGCCGTGCGCGTCCTTGCCGTCACCGGCCAGCGCACCCTCGACGCCCGCCACCAGGGTGCGTCCGCCGGGTAGCAGGGTCAGCGACTCGAAAGTCTGGTTCGCGGTCGCCCGCCCCTGCGGCGCGAGCCGGAAGGCGTCCGGGACCGGCAGTGTGCCCAGCACCTCACCGGTCCGGCCGTAGCGCCGGACCGCGGGCGCGAACTCGTCCGTGACCAGGTACGAGCCGTCCCGGTCGACGACGATCCCCTCGGAGTCCAGCGGCTGCCCGCCGCCGTCCGTCAGCGGCAGCCGCCTGGTGGCCGTGGCCTTCGGGGTGTCCCCGCGACCCACCTTCAGCGAGTACAGCGCCGACTTGTCGGAGATGCCGGCGATCGTGCCGTCCCGGTCGACGGCGAGACCGGAGATGCCACCGACCGGGCGCCCGTCGATCGTGGTCTTGTCGAGCGCGTCGGAGTAGCCCGCGACAGAGAGGTACGGCGAGCAGGACCGGTTCCCCTTCGGGGCCTCGCCCGCCACGGCGGGCGGGGCGAGCAGTCCGGCGAGTGCGGCGGTGGTTGCCGCGGTGGCGGCGAGCGTACGAAGGCGCATGAAGGCCTTCCTCCTGGTTCGGCGGGTGGGGGTGCGGAGCGGGTGCGGGCTGTGCGGAACCACGCGGACTGCCGAACTGTCATATGCCGAATCGAAAGAAAGCGGAAGGTCCTGAAACAGGAAGGCAACGAACCGGCCAACTTCCCTTCACAACCGGCCGGATCGGGCGAACCTCGCCGGGCTGATCCCGACATGCCGCCCGAAGTGCCGCGTCAGGTGCGCCTGGTCGTAGAACCCCGCCGCCACCGCCGCCTCGGCCGGCCGCACCCCCGCCAGCAGCAGCCGCCGCGCCAGCGCCACCCGCCGCGCGGTCAGATACGCGTGCGGCGGCAGCCCGTAGGCCGCCTTGAAGCTCCGGATCAGGTGCGTGGGATGCGGGTACCCGAGCTCGGCCGAGGCCTCCTCCAGGGTGATCCCCTCGGTCACCCGCGCGTCGAGCAGCTCGCGCAGCCGTACGGCGACCCGCGCACCCGGCACCGGCCCCGGCGCCTGCCCTTCGGCCGCGCGCCCCGCCAGCCGGCGGTGCAGCCGCTCCCGTACGAAGGCCAGGCGCGACCCGGCCTCGAAGGGGTCCCGTTCCGCGAGCGCCAGGTGCAGACCGTGCACGCGCTCGCGGAGCGTGGGGTCGGCCAGCAGCGGGGTGTCGACGGCGGCTCCGGTCAGCCGCTCCGGGAGCACCGAGGTGTCCAGGTACAGCACGCGCTTGCGGAAACCGGCCTCGGTGACGGTCCGCCCGTCGTGGCTCACCCCGGGCGGCAGCAGGACCACCACGTCCGACACCCCGAGGCCGTGCCGCTCCCCGTCGAGGGCGAAGTCCACCCGCCCGCCGTCGAGGATCATCAGCGCCCAGGTGTCGTGCACGTGGGCCGGGTACGCGTGCTCGGTGAAGCGGGCATGGAAGACCTCGGCGATGCCGGGCACCGACGGCTGCCAGGCGGACACGGTGCTGCGCGGGCGTATCGCGGCCATGTCAGGAACGTACAAGACCGCCCGCGGGCGTGCCGACAGGCTGTCCGCATGACGACACACAAGGTCAACATCGCCGAGAAGCTGGCCGGATTCACCGAGCAGTGGGCGCCGCGGCGCATCGCCCGCGTCAACGACTACGAGGTCAAGGCCGCCCGGCTCCAGGGGGAGTTCGTCTGGCACACCCACGAGGACACCGACGAGCTCTTCCTGGTGGTCGGGGGCACCCTGACGATCCGCCTGCGCGACGGGGACGTGGTCCTGGGCCCCGGCGAGATGTACGTGGTCCCGCGCGGGGTCGAACACTGCCCGGCGGCGGAGGAGGAGGCTCAGATCCTGCTCTTCGAGCCGACCGGCACCACCAACACCGGCACCGAGGGCGGCGACCGCACCCGGGAACCGGTGGACGCGTAGGCCGTCCCTTCCGGATCGCGCCGGTGCCGGGGCGCTCCCCGCAGGGCGCCGAAGGCACTACCGCCCGGCCTTGCGCCCCCCCACCACGCCCGGCACCCGAGAAGACGGCCCCGGCACGACTCGGCACCTCGCGGCGTTGTCGGGGCACGCCTTGCGAGGCACCACGCCGGACGCCGCAACCCGGCAAACCTTCCCGGCCGGTCGTGCCGGGGCCGGGTGTGTGCCGGGGCGCTCCCCGCAGGGCGCCGAAGGCACTACCGCCCGGCCTTGCGACCCCCCGCCACGTTCGGCGCCCGAGGAGACGCCCCGGCGCGCGCCCGGCGCCGGCGCGACCAGCCCCGGCGCGGTTCGGCGCGGGCCGGCAAGCGCGTCGACCCCACCGGCAGGCAGCAGCGTCCGGCCCCCGCCGACCGGCCACCGCCCGATGCCGTCCGGCCCAGCGGTCCCAGCGGCTAGGGGGTGTCTTGTCGGTCAGGCCGGATCAGGGAGCGGTGGTCGGTGCCGTGGATCGCAAGGCGGACGAGGGAGGCGACGCGGAGCGTCGCCGACCGAGGACAACGCGGCGAGGCGCGGTGCCGGCCGCCGCGAGCCCGGCATGACCGGCAAGACACCCCCTACGCCTGGGGGGAGCGGGCGTCGTACCGGGCGAAGTTGCGCCACCGCAGCGCGAGCAGGCCCAGCACCAGTACACAGGCCAGCCCGCCGCCCGTGACGGCCACGGTCGGGGAGATCAGGTCGGCGGTGGTCCCGGCGAGGAAGTCTCCGAGCCGGGGCCCGCCCGCGACGACGATGATGAAGACGCCCTGCAGGCGGCCGCGCATGTCGTCGGGGGTGGCGGCCTGGAGCATGGTCGTGCGGAACACCATCGAGGCGGTGTCCGCGTACCCGGCCAGGGCCAGGAAGAACATGCCGAGCCACAGGTTCCGGGTGAGCCCGAACACCGCGACGGCCAGCCCCCAGCCAGCCACGGCGAGCAGGATCGCCAGCCCGTGCCGGCGGATGCGGCCCTGCCAGCCGGAGAACAGCCCGCCGAGCAGCGCCCCGGCGGCCATCGCGGCGACCAGCAGGCCGACCGTACCGGGGCCGCCGCCGTACCAGAGCCCGGCGATGGCCGGGAACAGCGCCCGGGGCTGGGCGAGCACCATGGCGGCCAGGTCGGAGAAGAAGGTCATCCGGATGTTCGGCCGGGTGCCGAGGAAGCGCAGTCCGTCGAGAACGGAGGCCCTTCCCCGGGCGCCCTCGGCCCGGTCGGGCTTCATCGACGGCAGCTTCCACATCGCGTAGAGCGCGGCGGTGAAGGTGACGGCGTCGATCAGGTAGGCCGTCTCGTAGCCCGCGACGGTGACGATGAACCCGCCGAAGGCCGGGCCGACCATCGACCCGAAGGTCATGGTCACCGAGTTCAGGGCGTTGGCGGCGGGCAGCTGTTCGACCGGGAGCAGCCTCGGGATCATGGCGGACCGCGCCGGCCCGGTGAGCGCCCCGCAGACCGCCTGGAGTGCGACGACGGCGTACAGGAACCAGACCCGGTGGAAGTCGAGCAGCGCGGCGGCGGCGAGCACGACCGACAGCGCGGCGGCGCCCATCGAGCTGTAGAGGCCGAGTTTGCGCCGGTCCACGGTGTCGGCGATCGCGCCGCCGTAGAGGCCGAAGACGACGAGCGGGACGAGCGAGAAGAGACCGACGAGCCCGACGGAGAAGCTGGACCGGGTGATGTCGTAGACCTGGAGCGATATCGCGAGGGTGGTCATCGCCTGACCGACCCACGAGATGGTTCCGCCGAACCACAGCCGCCGGTAGTCCGCGGATGCGCTCAGCGGGGTGAGGTCGGCGAATATGCGCTGCCAGAGCTGGGGTGGGGCGGTCGTCCGGGTCACAGCGGATGATAACCACCGGCCGTCCGCCGCCCTCCTGGATTTTCGGCCCCTTCACACACCGGCAACAGTCGCCACACCCGGCTCCGGGCTCCCGGCCCGGGCGGCGCATTGCCGGTAACTCGCCACTATCACCGGACATTTGACCGAATCGACGTGCGCTCCTCACCTCGGGTTCAGCTCATGATGAAAAGACTCGTATGTCCAGGGAGGCGTAGTGATCGAACCTGGCAACAGCACCACGAGCACCGGCACGACGCAGAACACGGTGCGCACCACCGTCCCCCTCACCGTCGGCGTCGAGGAGGAGTTCCTGCTCGTCGACGCCCGCAGCTTCCGGGTGGTTCCCGCCGCCCCGCTGGTCCTGGCGACGGCCGGCGGGCTGCCCGGCGAGCTCCACCCCGAGGGCACCCGCTACCAGGTGGAGATATCCACCCCGATAGCCCACTCGGCGGCCTCGCTGCGCACCGAGCTCGCCGCCCTGCGGCGCACCCTCGGCCGGGCCGCCCGCGCCCACGGCTGCCGGCTGCTGGCCGCCCCCTCACCGGTCGTCGCGGTGGAGGGGCCGCTGCACCTGACCGACGACGAGCCGCGCCAGCGCGAGCAGCACCGCCGCTTCGGCGCGCTCACCGACACGCTGGTCAGCTGCGGCCGCCACATCCACATCGGCACGCTCGACGTGGACACGGCGGTGGCCGTGTCGAACCGGATCAGACCCTGGCTTCCCACGCTGATCGCGCTGGCCGCCAACTCGCCGTTCTGGGGCGGCCGTGACACCGGTCACGCCAGCTGGCGGGCGATGGCCTGGTCCGGCTGGCCCTCGGCGGGCCTGCCCCCGCACTTCACGTCCACGGCGCACTTCCGGCGCTCGGTGCAGACCCTGCTCGGCTCCGGGGCGGCCCTGGACACCAAGATGGTCTATTGGGACCTCCGCCCCTCCGGGCACTGGCCGACGCTCGAGCTCCGGGCGCCCGACATGTCCCCGGACATCGACTCGGCCATCCTGCAGGCCGAACTGGCGCGGGCGCTGGTCTCCACGGCGCTGCGCGAGATCGCGGAGCGCCGCCCCGAACCGGCCGTACGGGACGACGTACTGCGCCTCGCGCGCTGGCGGGCGGCCCACGACGGCCTGGAGGGCTTCGGCCTCGACCCGTACTCGGGGACGGAACTCCCCGCGGCGGACCTCGCGGAGGCCCTGCTGGACCTGGTCGCCCCGGAACTGGCCGCCGCCGGCGACCTCGACCACGCCGCCAAGACCCTGGCGGGCCTCCTGCGCGACGGCTCGGGCGCCCATCGCCAGCGGGTGGCGTTCGCCCGTCGGCAGGACCTGACGGACGTGCTGCGCCACCTCACGGACGAGACGGAGGACTTCTGACCCACGCCCGGCGTCCGGAAACGCCGAAGCCGCAGGTGCAATCGTTTCTGCACCTGCGGCTCGCAGTGGGGCGGGTGGGACTCGAACCCACGGCCGACGGATTATGAGTCCGCTGCTCTAACCGGCTGAGCTACCGCCCCTTCACGGCGTGGCGCGTACACGTGTGCGCGCCGTCTGCCGCAGCATAGCCGCTCATACGATCTCCTGCCTCGGATGCCTCGCATGATCGGCTTCGCCTGTTCAGAGAGACCGCGCCGAGGGCTGCCCGGTTCCGGAACGGGGCGACAAAGAAAAGAAGAGGACCCCTCAGGGTCCTCTTCTTCTTCCTTGCTCCCCCGGCTGGACTCGAACCAGCAACCCTCCGGTTAACAGCCGAATGCTCTGCCAATTGAGCTACAGGGGACCGCGCTCCCCCGACTGGACTCGAACCAGTAACCTGCCGGTTAACAGCCGGCTGCTCTGCCAATTGAGCTACAGGGGATTGCTGCGGTGCATCGAACAGCCCACCTCCGGCGTTGCCGGGGGGCGAGTGCCCGTTGCGAGTCATAGATTAGCGCAAGCAGGGGGGTGCTCCGCCAATCGGTATCGACAGCGGGCCGGGCACCACACGACGAAGGGTGACAGGCATGCGGTACAAGGTCACGTTCGTGGTCGGACTGGCCCTCGGGTACGTGCTCGGAACCCGGGCCGGACGCGAGCGCTACGAGCAGCTGCGGAAGTCCGCGCGGCAGCTCGCGCAGAACCCCGCGGTGCGCAATGCCGCCGAGACCGCGGGCCAGACCGGGCGCGAGTTCGCCGGGAAGGCCTTCACCGCGGTGAGCCACAAGGTCGGCGACGCCGTCCCGGACTCGCTCGCCGGGCGGGTACGGGGGCTGCGCGACCGGGTCGGCGGCGGCGCCGGCGAGGACGACTGGGGCACCAGCAACACCTGAGCTGCACAGGTCCGTGCCGGGGCCCACGGGATCCATGAGGTTCCGGGGGCTCCGGACCGGTCGAGTCCGGCCCCGCGTGCGGCAGAATTCACCGCATGGGGATAGTCGCCGGGCTGGACAGCTCTTCCGCGTTCACACGCATCGTCGTCTGTGACACCGAGACCGGCGCCGTGCTGCGCCAGGGGTACGCACCCCATCCACAGCCCACGGGTGAACCGGAAGGCGCGAATCCCCACGAGACCGACCCGCAGGCCTGGCTGCTCTCGCTCGGCGAGGCCGCCGGCGGCGGGCTCCTCGAAGGGGTCCAGGCCATAGGGGTCTCCGCGCAGCAGCACGGTCTGCTGCCGCTGGACCCGCAGGGCGCCCTGGTGCGTCCCGCCCTCGTCGGCAACGACAAGCGCGGCCAGGTCGCCGCCGCCGACCTCATCGACGCCTACGGCGGCCGGCACGGCTGGGTCGAGGCGGTGGGCTCGGTCCCGCACTCCGCGCAGCCGGTCGCGAAGCTGGCCTGGCTGGCCCGCAACGAGCCCGAGGCCGCCCGCCGGATCGCCGTGCTGATGTCCCCGCACGACTGGCTCGTCTGGCAGCTGCTGGGCCGCCCGGCCCGCCGGACCACCGACCGCGGCGGCGCCTCCGGTACCGGGTACTGGTCGGCGGCCACCGGAACCTGGCGCCCCGACCTGGTCGAGCTGGCGCTCGGGCACCGGGCGCTGCTGCCCGAGGTGCTCGGCCCGGCCGATGCCGCCGGGACCACGCCCGAGGGGCTGCTGATCTCCGCCGGCACCGGCGAGACGATGGCCGCCGCGCTCGGGCTGGGGCTGGGCCCCGGCGACGCGGTGGTCTCGCTCGGTGCCTCCGGTTCGGTGATGGCGGTGCACCACGAGGCGGTGTCGGAGCCGGGCGGGCTGGTCACCTCGCTGGCCGACGCCAGCGGCATGCACCTGCCCGTGGTGAACACCTCCAACGCCGTACGGGCGCTGCGCGGCACCGCCGAGCTGCTCGGCACCGATCTGGAGGGGCTGTCCGAGCTCGCGCTGAAGTCGACGCCGGGCGCGCACGGCCTCGTACTCCTGCCGTACCTGGAGGGTGAGCGGACCCCGAACCTGCCGCACGCCGCCGGCACCCTGTCCGGGCTGCGCCGGGACTCGATGAAGCCGGAGCACCTGGCCCGGGCCGCCTTCGAGGGCATGCTGTGCGGGCTGGTGGACGCGCTGGACGTGCTGCGGTCGCGCGGGGTCGAGATCCGCCGGGTGTTCCTGCTGGGCGCGGCGGCCGAGCTGCCCGCCGTGCAGGCCGCGGCCCCCGGGCTGTTCGGTACGCAGGTCGTCGTACCGGCGCCGGCCGACTACGCGGCGCTGGGCGCGGCCCGCCAGGCGGCCTGGGCGCTCGGTGTGGCGCAGGGCACCCTGGCCCCGCACACCCCGCCGGTCTGGCCGGCCCCCGCGGCCCAGGTCTTCGAGCCGGGCGAGGAGTTCCCGGCGTGGCAGGCGGTACGCCAGCAGTACATCGCGACGCGGGAGCAGATCCACCCCGGGGCGTTCTAGCGAGATCCGGTCGGGCACCGCCTACGTCGCGGGTCGGGGCGGGCTGGTCCTTTTGACCGGCCTTTGCGAAATCCGGTGGGGATCACAGGGCCGGTTGGCCCAAGATGGGTTGAACCCCTCGATCATGCCGACCGGAGCCTGCGCGTGCTCATACGACTTCTGCGGACCCATCTGGGTACGTACCGGAAACCCATCGTGGTGCTGGTCCTGCTGCAACTGCTGCAGACCAGCGCCAGCCTCTACCTGCCCACACTCAACGCCGACATCATCGACAACGGTGTCGTCAACGGCGACACGGGCTACATCCTGCGCTTCGGCGCGCTGATGCTCGGCGTCTCCCTCGTCCAGCTCGTCTGCAACGTCGGAGCCGTCTACTACGGCGCCCGCACGGCCGCGGCCTTCGGCCGGGACGTCCGCGCCGCGATCTTCGACCGCGTGCAGAGCTTCTCGGCACGGGAGCTGGGCCAGTTCGGTGCCCCGTCGCTGATCACCCGTACGACGAACGACGTCCAGCAGGTCCAGATGCTGGTGCTGATGACCTTCACGCTGATGGTCTCGGCCCCCATCATGTGCGTCGGCGGTATCGCCATGGCGCTCTCGCTCGACGTGAAGCTGTCGGGCGTACTGCTCGCCGTCGTCCCGGTGCTCGGGATCTCGGTCGGCGCGATCGTCTTCAGGACGCGGCCGCTGTTCCGCCAGATGCAGGCGCGCCTCGACACCGTGAACCGGGTCCTGCGCGAGCAGATCACCGGCAACCGGGTGATCCGCGCCTTCGTCCGCGACGACTACGAGAAGGACCGCTTCCGCGAGGCCAACGCCGACCTGACCGGTGTCTCCCTGGCCGCCGGCAAGCTGCTGGCCTTCATGTTCCCCACCGTCATCGTGGTCGTGAACATCTCCAGCGTCGCCGTCATCTGGTTCGGTGCGATGCGCGTCGACAGCGGCGGCATGGAGATCGGCCAGCTGACGGCCTTCCTCGCCTACCTGATGCAGATCGTCATGGCCGTGATGATGGCCACCTTCATGTTCATGATGGTGCCGCGCGCCGAGGTCTGCGGGGAGCGCATCCAGGAGGTCCTGGACACCGAGTCCAGCGTGGTGCCGCCCAAGGACCCGGTGCGCGAACTCGCCCGCCGCGGCCGCCTGGAGCTGCGCGGCGCCGACTTCCGCTACCCGGGCGCCGAGGCCCCGGTCCTGCGCGGGGTGGACCTGGTGGCCCGCCCCGGCGAGACCACGGCGGTCATCGGCTCCACCGGAAGCGGCAAGTCCACGCTGCTGGGCCTCGTCCCGCGACTGTTCGACGCGACCGGCGGCGAGGTCCTCGTCGACGGGGAGGACGTCCGCGTACTCGACCCGGAACTCCTGGCCAGGACGGTCGGCATGGTGCCGCAGAAGCCGTACCTGTTCTCCGGGACCATCGCCTCCAACCTGCGCTACGGACGCCCGGACGCGAGCGACGAAGAGCTCTGGCAGGCGCTGGAGGTGGCCCAGGCCAAGGAGTTCGTCTCCGCGCTGGAGGGTGGCCTGGACGCCCCCGTCAGCCAGGGCGGAACCAATGTCTCCGGCGGCCAGCGCCAGCGTCTGGCCATCGCCCGCACGCTCGTGCAGCGCCCGGAGATCTACCTCTTCGACGACTCCTTCTCGGCCCTGGACTACGCGACGGACGCGGCGCTGCGCGCGGCGCTCGCCCGCGAGACCGAGGACGCGACCGTGGTCATCGTCGCCCAGCGGGTCTCCACGATCCGCGACGCCGACCGGATCATCGTCCTGGACGAGGGCCAGGTCGTGGGTGAGGGACGCCACCACGAGCTGATGGCCGGCAACGAGACCTACCGGGAGATCGTGCTCTCCCAGCTGACGGAGGCGGAGGCCGCATGAGCGGGCCCGGAGGACGGATGATGATGGGACCGGCCCAGCGGTCCATGGACTTCAAGGGCTCGGGCAAGCGGCTGCTGCGTCAGCTCGCGTACGACCGGGCCAAGATCTGGGGCATGGTCGCGGCCGTCGTCGGCAGTGTCGGCTGCGCGGTGGTCGGCCCGAAGATCCTGGGGGAGGCCACCGACCTGGTGTTCGCCGGGATCGTCGGCCGCGAGATGCCGGCCGGGGCCACCAAGCAGCAGGCGCTGGACGGTCTGCGCGCCCGGGGCCAGGACGGTATGGCGGACATGCTCGCCGGTACCGACTTCACCCCGGGGCAGGGCATCGACTTCGGTGCGGTCGGCGTCGTCGCGATCTGGGCGCTGGTGGTCTTCACCCTGGCCGGCCTGCTGATGCTGGTCGCCACACGGCTGTCGAACCACGTCATGAACGGCACCGTCTACCGGATGCGCGAGGAGCTCCAGGCGAAGCTGTCGCGGCTGCCGCTGTCGTACTTCGACCAGCAGAAGCGCGGCGAGGTGCTGAGCCGGGCCACGAACGACATCGACAACATCGGCCAGACGCTCCAGCAGACGATGGGCCAGCTGCTGAACTCGCTGCTGACCATCGTCGGCGTGCTCGTGATGATGTTCTGGATCTCGCCGCTGCTGGCGCTGGTCGCGCTGGTGACCGTGCCGCTGTCGGTGTTCGTCGCCGCGAAGATCGGCAAGAAGTCGCAGCCGCAGTTCGTGGCGCAGTGGAAGGCGACCGGCGCGCTCAACGCCCACATCGAGGAGATGTACTCGGGCCACAGCCTGGTCAAGGTCTTCGGCCGGCAGAAGGAGTCCGCGGCCGTCTTCGCCGAGCAGAACGAGGCGCTGTTCCGGGCCTCGTTCAAGGCGCAGCTGGTCAGCGGCATCATGCAGCCGGTGATGTTCTTCATCTCGAACATCAACTACGTGCTGATAGCCGTCGTCGGCGGGCTCCGGGTCGCTTCCGGCACCCTGTCGATCGGTGACGTGCAGGCCTTCATCCAGTACTCGCGGCAGTTCTCGATGCCGCTGACGCAGGTCGCCTCGATGGCGAACCTCGTGCAGTCCGGTGTCGCCTCGGCGGAGCGGGTGTACGAGCTGCTCGACGCGGCGGAGCAGGAGCCGGACGCCGAGGTTCCGGAGCGTCCGCAGGAGCTGCGCGGTCAGGTCACCTTCGACAAGGTGGCGTTCCGTTACGAGCCGGACAGGCCGCTGATCGAGAACCTCTCGCTCACGGTCGAGCCGGGCCACACGGTCGCGATCGTCGGCCCGACCGGCGCCGGAAAGACCACGCTGGTCAATCTGCTGATGCGGTTCTACGAGATCACGGGCGGGGAGATCGCCCTCGACGGGGTGGACATCGCGAAGATGACCCGCGAGGAACTGCGCGACGGCATCGGCATGGTGCTCCAGGACACCTGGCTGTTCGGCGGCACCATCGCGGAGAACATCGCCTACGGTGCTTCGCGCGAGGTCACCCGTGCCGAGATCGAGGAGGCGGCGCGGGCCGCCCACGCGGACCGGTTCATCCGCACCCTGCCGGACGGCTACGACACCGTGCTGGACGACGAGGGCGCGGGGGTCAGCGCGGGCGAGAAGCAGCTGATCACCATCGCCCGGGCGTTCCTGTCGGAGCCGGTGATCCTGGTGCTCGACGAGGCGACGAGCTCGGTGGACACCCGTACCGAGGTACTGATCCAGAAGGCGATGGCACGCCTCGCGCGCGGCCGTACGTCCTTCGTGATCGCGCACCGGCTCTCCACGATCCGCGACGCGGACGTGATCCTGGTGATGGAGAGCGGATCGATCGTGGAGCAGGGCACGCACGAGGAGCTGCTGGCCTCGGGCGGCGCGTACGCGCGGCTGTACGCGGCGCAGTTCGCGCAGGCGGTGGCCGAGGTCGACTAGGCCGTCTCCTTCGCGGGCCGCACGGCGCAGGGGCACCCGGGTACGGGACGCACCCGGGTTCCCCTGCGCCGTCGTTAGCATGGCGGCATGGCACTTGACATGGTGATTCGCCCTGCCCGGGCGGAGGACGAGCGCGGGATACTGGAGCTGTTCCGCTCGACGTGGTCGCGCGTGAGCGAACCCGGGCCCGAACGCCCGGCCGACGCAGCCGTCTTCGACGAGCGGCACCCCGTGGAGAACTACCTCGTCGCGGAACGCGGGCAGAGGATCGTCGGGTACATCGCCCACGCCCCGGCCAGCCCCCTCGAAACCAATCGGCACGTCCGGCACATCCAGGGACTGGCCGTCCTCGAATCCGCTCGTGGCAGCGGGGTCGGGCAGGCCCTCGTCGAGGCGGTCTGCGCCGCCGCGCGGGCCGGTGGTGCCCGCCGCATGAACCTGCGCGTGCTCGGCCACAACGGGCCGGCGCAGCAGCTCTACCGGCGCTGCGGCTTCACGGTGGTCGGTGTGCTGCCCGAGGAGTTCCTGCTGGACGGGGCCTATGTCGACGACGTCTGGATGAGCCGGAGCCTGTCCGACCCGCGCGATCCCGCGCAGCCACAGCCGTAGCCGAGCGACGGGGTGGGGGCGCCTGGCGGGGCGCCCCCTTTTCCGTTGGTCCGCCGGTCCGGTGCCGTCAGTCCAGGTAGCCGCGGAGCTGGTCGGCGAAGGCGTGGTCGCGCAGTTTGTTGAGGGTCTTGGACTCGATCTGGCGGATCCGCTCGCGCGTCACGCCGAAGATCCGCCCGATCTCCTCCAGGGTGCGGGGCCGCCCGTCGGCGAGGCCGTACCTCAGCTGCACGACCTTGCGTTCGCGCTCGCCGAGGGTCGACAGGACGGCTTCCAGGTGCTCGCGCAGCAGGAAGAAGGCGGCCGACTCCACGGGCGAGGCCGCGTCCCCGTCCTCGATGAGGTCGCCGAGCGCGACGTCGTCCTCCTCGCCCACGGGGGCGTGCAGGGAGACCGGCTCCTGGGCGAGGCGGAGCACCTCCAGGACCCGCTCGGGGGTCAGCTCCAGGTGGACGGCCACCTCTTCGGCCGTGGGCTCGTACCCGCGCTCCTGGAGCATCCGGCGCTGGACGCGGACGACCCGGTTGATCAGTTCGACGACGTGGACGGGCACGCGGATGGTCCGGGCCTGGTCGGCGAGGGCCCGGGACATCGCCTGCCGGATCCACCAGGTGGCGTAGGTGGAGAACTTGTACCCGCGGGCGTAGTCGAACTTCTCGACGGCCCGGATCAGCCCGAGGTTCCCCTCCTGCACGAGGTCGAGCATGGTGAGTCCGCGGCCCACGTACCGCTTGGCGACGGAGACGACGAGCCGCAGGTTCGACTCGATGAGCCGGCGTTTGGCCATCCGCCCCATGACGACGAGCTTGTCGAGGTCGAGGGCGAGCTGGGAGTCGAGGTCGGGGGTGTTGCCGAGCTTCTCCTCGGCGAACAGGCCGGCTTCGACGCGTCGCGCGAGGTCCACCTCCTCGGCGGCGGTGAGCAGCGGGATCCTGCCTATCTCGCGGAGGTACTGCCGGAACAGGTCGGCGGACGGTCCTGCTCCGCCTCCGCTGTCGGTGCTGCTGCGCCTGCGCTGCACGGGCACCGGCTCGATCAGCTCCAGTACCTCGGGCTCTTCGTCCACGGCCTTGGCCTCCGAGGACTCGCTCACGTTCACGGTCAGGGTCCGGGTCTGCACGGGGGCGACCTCCAGGGCTCCGAGGACGGGGGCACCGCACCTCAGTGTGGGGTACGACACATCGCGGCCACGAGGGGCGTGCGAGCACTTTCTGAGTCCGGTGCGTGACCGGATGGTTACCCGCCGGCGAGAACCCCGATGCGGATCGGACGCATGTCCGAGATGATCGACTCCATGTCGGAGTACGAGACCCATGTGACGGTGCGCTGCGCGGACGCGGCCGAGCTGGCGCGTCTCGACGCCTGGGCCGGGGCACGGGAGTTGAAGGTCACGCACATCCTGCTGGCCCGCGGCCGGATGGTGTCCCAGCCGATGCTGACCCTGCCGGACCGCACGGGCCACGAGCTCCTGGTGCCGCGGCTGCGGGCGGCCGGCTTCGCCCCGGTCCGGGTCAAGGTGGAGACGGTCCCGTGGACCACGGACTCCCCCGGCCCGGGCGGCGGCTACTTCGAGCACCACCTGAAGCTGCTGCTGCCCGCGGACTTCGACCGCGCGGCCCTGGAGTCCCTGGTCGTCCCGCACGGGGCCCACCTGTCCTGGAACGCCCGCCGGGTCCTGGCCGCAGGCGCGCAGGAGCGGTTCGTGACCCAGCGGTGGCGCGGCACGGCGGCGGAGGCGGGCGCGGCCTGCGACGCGCTGGTCGCCGCGCTCGGCTCGGCCGGGTACGAAATCCGTTCGGAGGAGCGGGAGTTCGTGCTGTACGACAGTGACCTGTCGGTGGACGACGGGTGGATCGGCGAAGAGGTGACGGCATGACCGGGACGAGCGCGCAGGACGCGGCCAGGGACGACTGGAGGCGGCGCCAGATCGACCTGCCCCGCACCTCCACGGCGGGGCTGGACGCGGCGGGCCCCGATGCCCGGGTCTTCGACCCGGCGCTGAAGCACTTCGCGGACGGCTACCGGATCACGGACGCGGCCGTGGACGGCGCGCTGCGCCCCGCCTGGCGGGCCGCCCGCCGCACGGCACTCGACGTGGTGGCGCGGGGCGTCGCCGGGTCGGGCTGGGCGGATTCGCTGGTGCTGCGGGGCAGCATGCTCATGGCCGGATGGTTCGGGGCGGCGGCCCGGGAGCCGCACGACCTGGACTTCGTGGTGGTCCCCCAGGACTGGGCGATCGGGGAGCCGCGCACCGCGCGGCTGCTGACGGCCGTCGCGGAGGCGGCCGAGCGGGCCGCCGACGAGCAGGGCGGGCTGGTGATCGCGGCCGGCGCGGCGGTCTGCGAGGACATCTGGACGTACGAGCGCGTCCCCGGGCGCCGTCTGGTCCTGCCCTGGTCGGCGCCGGGGCTGCCCGGCGGCCAGGTCCAGCTGGACTTCGTCTTCAACGAGCGGCTCCCGGCGGCGCCGGAGCCGGCCGACGTCGCGGGGGTGCGCCTGCGGGCGGCCACGCCGGAGCTGTCGCTGGCGTGGAAGCTGATCTGGCTGGCCACCGACATGTACCCGCAGGGCAAGGACCTCTACGACGCGGTCCTGCTCGCCGAACGCTGCACGGCTCCGTACGAGCTGATCCACACGGTCTTCCGGGAGTCGGGCGAGTACTTCCCGCCGAATGCGCCCTGGGACACCCCGCTGACCCTGGAGGCCTTCGCCGAGGTCAAGTGGGCCGACTGGGACACCTTCTTGGCCGACTACCCGGGGATCTCCGGCTCCGCCGAGTCCTACGCCGAGCGGCTGCTGGCCGCCCTGGCGCCGACGTTCGCGGGGCGCGGCTAGGCAATCTCGACGCGGACCGCGCAGACCTTGAATTCCGGCATCCGGGACACCGGGTCGAGCGCCGGGTTGGTCAGGGTGTTGGCGCGGCCCTCGCCCGGCCAGTGGAAGGGCATGAAGACCGTGTCCGCCCGGATGGTGTCGGTGATGCGGGCCGGGGCGACGGCCCGGCCGCGACGGGAGGTCACGGCGAGGGGGCTGCCGTCGACGGCGCCGATCCGGGCGGCCAGCCGGGGGTGGAGTTCCACGAAGGGGCCGGGGGCGGCCGCGTTGAGCTCGTCCACCCGGCGGGTCTGGGCCCCGGACTGGTACTGGGCGACCACCCGGCCGGTGGTGAGCAGCAGCGGGTAGTCCGCGTCGGGGACCTCGGCGGCGTCGCGGTGGGAGACGGGGACGAAGCGGGCCCGGCCGTCGTCGGTGGCGAAGCGGTCCAGGAAGAGCCGCTCGGTTCCCGGGGGGCCGTCGGTGCCTTCCGGGCCTTCCGGGCAGGGCCAGAAGACGCCCTGTTCGGCTTCGATCCGGGCGTAGGTGATGCCCGAGTAGTCCGCGGGGCCGCCGGCCGAGGCGCGGCGCAGTTCCTCGAAGACCTCCTCCGGCTCGGTGGGGAAGCCCTTCTCGACGCCCAGGCGGGCGGCGAGTCCGTGCAGGACGTCCAGGTCGCTGCGGATCCCCGGCGGCGGGGTCAGCGCCCGGCGGCGCAGCAGGACGCGGCCCTCCAGGTTGGTGGTGGTGCCGGTCTCCTCCGCCCACTGGGTGACCGGGAGGACCACGTCCGCGAGGGCCGCGGTCTCGGAGAGGACGACGTCGGCCACCGCGAGGAAGTCCAGGGAGCGGATGCGGTCCTCGACGTGTCCGGCGCGGGGGGCGGACACCACCGGGTTGGAGCCCATCAGGAGCAGGGCCTTCACGTCCGTACCGAGGGCGTCGAGGAGTTCGTAGGCGCTGCGGCCCGGGCCGGGGAGGCTGTCGGGGTCGACGCCCCAGACCCCGGCGACGTGGGCGCGGGCCGCCGGGTCGGTGAGCTTGCGGTAGCCGGGGAGCTGGTCGGCCTTCTGGCCGTGCTCGCGGCCGCCCTGGCCGTTGCCCTGCCCGGTGAGGCAGCCGTAGCCGGACAGCGGGCGGCCGGCCCGGCCGGTGGCCAGGCACAGGTTGATCCAGGCGCCGACGGTGTCGGTGCCCTTGGACTGCTGCTCGGGTCCCCGGGCGGTGAGGACCATGGCGGATTCCGGGGCGCAGAACATCGCCACGGCCTCGCGGAGCCTGGGGACCGGTATCCCGGTGATGCGCTCGACCAGCTCCGGCCAGTGGGCCATCGCGGCGGCCCGGGTCTCCTCCCAGCCGGTGGTGCGCGCGGCGATGAACTCCTCGTCGGTCCGGCCTTCCGCGACGATCAGGTGCAGCAGGCCGAGGGCGAGGGCCAGGTCGGTGCCGGGGCGCGGGGCGAGGTGCAGGTCGGCCTGTTCGGCGGTACGGGTACGGCGCGGGTCGATGACGATCAGGGTGCCGCCGTTGGCTTTGAGCTCCGTGAGGTAGCGCAGCGCGGGCGGCATGGTCTCGGCGAGGTTCGAGCCGACGAGGATCACGCAGCCGGTGCGGGGGATGTCCGCCAGCGGGAAGGGCAGCCCGCGGTCGAGCCCGAAGGCCCGCTGGTGGGCGGCGGCGGCCGAGGACATGCAGAAGCGGCCGTTGTAGTCGATCTGCGAGGTGCGCAGGGCGACGCGGGCGAACTTGCCGAGCGCGTAGGCCTTCTCGTTGGTGAGCCCGCCGCCGCCGAAGACCCCGACGGCGTCGGGGCCGTACGTGCGGCCGGTGCGGGCGAGTCCCTCGGCGACGGCGTCGAGGGCCTCCTCCCAGGTGGCCGGCTCCAGCCGCCCGGCGTGGGTGCGGACGAGCGGCCGGGTCAGGCGTACCCGGGAGGAGAGCACGGCGGGGGCGGTGCGGCCCTTGCCGCACAGCGCGCCCCGGTTGACGGGGAAGTCGGCCCGCTCCTCCACCGCCACGGTGGCGCCGCCCGGTTCGGGGCGCAGCCTCATCCCGCACTGCAGGGCGCAGTAGGGGCAGTGCGTGTCGGTGACGGAATCGGAGGTGTGCATACGGTCCAGCGTGGGTCGGTGGTGTTACGCCGGCCGCCGCTGCGCGTTACAAGTCCGGGTGCTCCGCCTCAGCGCCGCCGGACGGCTGCGGTGAGGCCCGGCGCAGCGGTGGACGGTCGACGAGTTCGACGTACACGATCCGGCCGTCGACGACGTCGAGGTTCAAGAACCCGCTGCCCGGGTCGAGGGCCAGCATGCGGTGACCGGGACCGTACGGCGTGCCGGGCGGATGCCGGTGGGTGCGGAAGCTCTGGCAGAAGTCGTTGCGGCAGTCGCACTCCTCCAGCAGGCGGAGGTCGTACGCGCAGACGGCGAGCCAGGGCTCCCCTTCCGCCTCCAGTAGCCGCACGAGCTGTGCCGTCAGGTCGGGGAAGACGTCACGTACGAGGGGTCCGTCCTGTTCCGCGGTGTGCTGTTCCACGGGAGGACGGTAGCCCGGGGCGTCTCCGGCGGCACGCGAATACGCGTCCGTCCCGCCGGGGGGCGCTGGGGTGGGTCACTGTCCCGTCAGGTACTTCACCGTCAGGCCGGCGGTCCAGCCGCCGTCGACGGCGAGTTCGGCGCCCGTCATGTAGCCGGCGGCGTCGGACAGCAGGAAGGCGATCGCCGCGGCGATCTCCTCGGGGACGCCGACGCGGCCGAGCGGGGCGCCGGGGTAGTTGCCCTCGCCCGCCCGGATGCCGATCGGGGCGGTCATCGGGGTCAGGGTTATGCCGGGGTGGACGGAGTTGACGCGGATCCCCGCCTCGGCGAGTTCCACCGCGCCGATCTTCGACAGCCCGCGCACGCCCCACTTGGAGGCCCCGTACCCGGCGGTGAGCGCGAGACCGGTCAGGCCGGCGGCGGAGGAGATGTTGACGATGGACCCGCCGCCGTTCGCGCGCAGCAGCGGGATCGCGGTCTTGATGCCGATGAACACGCCGACCAGGTTGATCTCGACGACCTGGCGGAAGTGCTCGACGCTCTCGTGCTCCAGGAACTGGCCGGTGGAGATGCCCGCGTTGTTCACCAGGCCGTCGATGCGGCCGAATTCGGCGACCGCGTACTGCAGGGCCGTCTGCCAGTCGGCCTCGCTCGTCACGTCGTGCCGGACGAAGCGCGCCGCGTCCCCGAGCTTCGCGGCCGTCCCGGCGCCCTCCGCCTCCAGCACGTCGGTGATCAGCACCTGGCCGCCGCCGTCCACGACGGCTTGCGCGGCCGCGGCGCCGAGGCCCCGGGCTCCACCGGTGATGACGACGACCTTGCCGCTCAGATCCACAACAGCCACGGTTCCACACCCCTGCTCTCGTACGGACTGACCGGCATATGACTAATCGGCATAGCCGGCGCCGCGTCAGTCTGTCAGAGCGGCCAGGGCCTGCGACACCCCTTCCTCCTTCGGTCCCAGGAAGCGCGGGGCGGGCTTGAAGGCCGCGTCCAGCGCCGCCTTGCCCGCCGCGAAGACCTCGCGGGTCTCGCCGTAGTACCAGGTGGCGTCGTGCACGTCGGCGACCCCGACGCCGTACGACTCCAGGCCCGCCGCCTGGCACAGGGCGACGGCCCGGCGGATGTGGAAGCCCTGGGTGACCAGCACGGCCCGCTCCACGCCGAAGATCTCCTTGGCCCGCACACAGGAGTCCCAGGTGTCGAAGCCCGCGTAGTCGCTGACGATCCGCCCGTCCGGCACCCCGTGCGCGGTGAGGTACGTGCGCATCGCGTCGGGCTCGTCGTACTCCCGCCGGCCGTTGTCCCCGGTGACCAGCACGACCTTGACCTTGCCGGTGCGGTACAGCTCGGCCGCGGCGTCGAGCCGGTCGGCCAGGTAGGGGGTCGGCCGCCCCCGCCACAGGCCCGCGCCGAACACCACGGCCACCTCGGCGGCGGGCGCGTCGGCCGTGGTCCGCAACCGGTCGGCGGCCACCGCGTGCATCCACGCCGAGGGCAGCAGCGCCAGTACGCAGCCCGCCATGACGGCCTGCACCGCCCGCCGCCGGGTCCGTACGCTGCGCAGCGCCGCCACGGCCCGGCTCCACTCGACTCTCGGCAGGCGCGGTCGGCGCATCATCCATCCCCTGGTGTCTCGGCTGCTCGTCCGCTGGTCAGGACGCGTACCGGGGCCGCGCGGTTCGCCCGGTCCCCGATCCGCGGCAGGTACGCCGCCGGCCGCGCCGGCTCCGAACAGCCGGGCCGACCGCCCTGTGAGCACACGGCAAAGACCCGTCATCCCCGCGCAACGCGGCGGCAACCTCCGGCGCGGAGGATCGGTTCATGACGGAGCCGGTGCACCCTCCCGAGTTTCCCACCCTTCCCTTCGACAGCACGGCCGAGCTGCTCGGCCGCATCACCCTTCAGCTGGGCACCCAGCTCAGCGGCCTGCGCCGACCCGGAGTCCGCCCATGCAGCCCACCCTCGTCGCCGTGGCCCACGGCAGCCGTGACCCGCGCGCCCTGCACACCGCCCTCGCCCTCCTCGAACGGGTCCGCGAACTCCGCCCCCGGCTCGACGTCCGGCTCGGCCACATCGAGCTGAACGAGCCGCTGCTCGACGACACCCTGGCCGGGCTGTCCGGCTCGGCCGTGCTCGTCCCGCTGCTGCTCGGCCGCGGGTACCACGTCAAGCGTGATCTCCCCGCGGCGGCCGCCCGGGCCGGCCACCTGCTCACCCGCGTCGCCGCCCCGCTGGGCCCGCACCCGCTGCTCGTCGAGGCCCTGTACGAGCGGCTCCTGGAAACCGGCTGGGCCCCGGCCCCCGGTTCGGCCGTCGTGCTGGCCGCCGCCGGTTCCCGCGACCCCGACTCGGCGGCCGACACCCGCCGCACCGCCGCCCAGCTCTCCGAACGCCTCGGCGGTGTCCCGGTGACCCCCGCCTACGCCTCCGCCGCCGCGCCGAGCGCGCCCGAGGCGGTCCGGGCCCTCGCCGCCCGCGGTCACCACCGGATCGCCGTGGCCTCGTACTTCGCCGCTCCCGGCCGGTTCGCCACCCAGACCGCCGCGGCGGCGCCCGGCCTCGCCGCCGCCCCGCTGGGCGATCACCCGGCCCTGGCCCGGCTGCTGCTGCACCGCTACGACGAGGCCCGTGCGCTGCCCCTCGACCTGGTGCGGCCGGAACTCGTCTCCGCCTGATCCCGGTTTGTCAGTTGTTCCGGTTACCGTCTCTGCATGGAAGGCACCACGCACGCCCTCACCGACGACCACCGCGACCTCTACGACGCGGCCGACACCGAGCGCTGGGCCGCCGAGCCCGACAAACGGCCCGGCCGGACCGCCTTCCAGCGCGACCGCGCCCGTGTGCTGCACTCGGCCGCGCTGCGCCGCCTCGCCGGGAAGACCCAGGTCGTCACCCCCGGCAGCCGTTCCTACGACTGGGACGCGAGTCCCCGTACCCGCCTCACCCACTCGCTGGAGTGCGCCCAGGTCGGGCGGGAGCTCGGCGCCGCGCTCGGCTGCGACCCCGACCTCGTCGAAGCCGCCTGCCTCTCCCACGACATGGGCCACCCGCCTTTCGGCCACAACGGCGAGGAGGCGCTCAACGAGTTCGCCAAGGACTGCGGCGGCTTCGAGGGCAACGCCCAGTCGCTGCGCCTGCTGACCCGTCTGGAGCCCAAGCGGTTCGTACCCGATCCGGCGAGCGGGGAACTCGTCAGCGTCGGCCTCAACCTCACCCGGGCCTGCCTGGACGCCGCCACCAAGTACCCGTGGGCCCGCGGGGACCACCCCACCGACCCCGGCTCGGTGAAGTTCGGCGCGTACGAGGACGACCTGCCGGTCTTCGCCTGGCTGCGCCGCGGCGCGCCCGCGGACCGCAAGTGCTTCGAGGCCCAGGTCATGGACTGGGCGGACGACGTCGCGTACTCCGTCCACGACTTCGAGGACGGCCTGCACGCCGGCCACCTCGACCCCAACATGCTCTACGCCGAACCCGAGCGCACGGCGATCTGGCAGGTGGCCATCGGCCGGTACGTCCCCGCCGACACCGCGCCCGAGGAGCTGCGGGCCGCCCTCGACCGCTTGATGGAGGAGGAGTGGTGGCCGCACGGGTACGACGGTTCGGCCGTCGCCCAGTCCCGGCTGAAGGACGCCACGAGCCAGCTGATCGGCCGGTTCTGCCTGGCCGCGGAGGGGGCCACCCGGGAGGCGTACGGCTCCGGCCGCCTCACCCGGTACGGTGCCGAACTGGTGATCCCGCGCGAGGCGCGCAACGAGTGCGCGGTGCTCAAGGCGGTCGCCGACCTGTACGTGATGCAGCGCGACGAGCAGGAACGGATCCGCGCCGACCAGCGCATCGTCCTGGCCGAACTCGCGGAGGCGCTGAGCGCCCGCGCCCCCGAGGGGCTGGACCCGCAGTTCCGGGCGATCTTCGACGCGGCCCAGGACGACAAGGCGAGGAAAAGGGCGGTCATCGACCAGATCGCGTGCCTCACCGACGCATCCGCCCGTTCCCTTCACGCACGCCTCACCCGGCGCGGCCGACGCGCCGAAAGGTGAGCTGATCGAGCCACTCCCCCTTCACGCGGCAGGCTCGGTGCGGGACGCTCGCATGTGCTCGCATGTGGCGGAGAGGTTATGAGGAGGCATCAGGTGGTCGACGCACACCGGACATTCGTCATCGTCGGCGCAGGGCTCGCCGGGGCAAAGGCGGCCGAAACGCTGAGGTCCGAGGGGTTCACGGGGCGGGTGATCCTGATCGGCGACGAGCGCGACCATCCCTACGAACGCCCCCCGCTGTCCAAGGGCTACCTGACCGGCAAGGACGACCGGGAGAGCGTCTTCGTCCACGAGCCGTCCTGGTACGCGGCCGCCGACGTCGAGCTGCACCTCGGCCAGCCCGCCGTCCACCTCGACCGGGACGCCAAGAAGGTGGTCCTGGGCGACGGCACCGTCCTGTACTACGACAAGCTGCTGCTGGCCACGGGCGCCGAGCCGCGCCGCCTGGACATCCCCGGCACCGGCCTGGCCGGGGTGCACCACCTGCGGCGCCTGGCGCACGCCGAACGGCTGAAGGGCGTCCTGGCCGGGCTCGGCCGGGACAACGGGCACCTGCTCATCGCGGGCGCCGGGTGGATCGGGCTGGAGGTGGCCGCCGCGGCCCGCGGCTACGGCGCCGAGGTCACCGTCGTCGAGCCGGAGGCCACGCCGCTGCACGCGGTCCTCGGCCCGGAGATCGGCCGGCTCTTCGCGGACCTGCACGCCGATCACGGGGTGCGGTTCCACTTCGGGGCGCGGCTGACCGAGATCGTGGGCCACGACGGCATGGTGCTGGCCGCCCGTACCGACGACGGGGAGGAGCACCCGGCGCACGCGGTGCTCTCCGCGATCGGGGCCGCCCCGCGGACCGCGCTCGCCGAGACCGCCGGGCTGGCCCTGGTCGACCGGGAGCACGGCGGCGGGATCGCGGTGGACTCCTCCCTGCGCACCTCCGACCCGGACGTCTACGCGGTCGGGGACGTGGCCGCCGCCCACCACCCGGTGCTCGGGACCCGGCTGCGGGTCGAGCACTGGGCCAACGCGCTGAACGGCGGCCCGGCCGCCGCGCGGGCCATGCTGGGCCAGGAGGTCGGCTACGACCGGGTGCCGTACTTCTTCTCGGACCAGTACGACGTGGGCCTGGAGTACTCGGGGTACGCACCGGCCGGCGGCTACGACCAGGTGCTGATCCGCGGGGACGTGGGCAAGCGGGAGTTCATCGCCTTCTGGCTGTCGGAGGGGCGGGTCCTGGCCGGGATGAACGTGAATGTGTGGGATGTCACCGAGCACATCCAGGCCCTGATCAGGTCGAAGACCCCGGTCAACCGCGAGGCGCTGGCGGACCCGTCCGTTCCGCTTGACTCCCTGGTGCGGGCCGAGGGGGCCTGACCGGATTGCCGGCGCCCGGCCGTAGACTTCACGGGTGGCAGGACGGATCAACGACGACGACGTGAAGGCGGTACGGGACGCGGTCCCGATCGACGCCGTGGTCTCCGAGTACCTCCAGCTGCGCAACGCGGGCGGCGGCAACCTCAAGGGCCTGTGCCCCTTCCACGACGAGAAGTCCCCTTCCTTCCAGGTCAGCCCCAGCAAGGGGCTCTACCACTGCTTCGGCTGCCAGGCGGGCGGGGACACCCTCGACTTCGTCATGAAGATCGACCACCTCTCCTTCTCGGAGGCTGTCGAGCGCCTGGCCGGCCTGGCCGGCATCACCCTGCGGTACGAGGAGGGCGGCTACACCGCCGGCACCAGCGGCCGCGGTGACCGCATCCGGCTGGTCGAGGCGCACAAGGCCGCCGCCCAGTTCTACGTCGACCAGCTGGGCAGCCCCGAGGCGGAGATCGGCCGCAAGTTCCTGGCGGAGCGCGGCTTCGACCAGGCCGCGGCCGCGCACTTCAGCGTGGGCTACAGCCCGGCCGGGTGGGACCACCTGACCCGCTTCCTGCGGGGCAAGGGCTTCAGCGACAAGGAGCTGATCACCTCCGGGCTCGCCCAGGACAGCCGCAGCGGCAAGCCGATCGACCGCTTCCGCGGCCGGCTGATGTGGCCGATCCGCGACATCAGCGGAGAGGTGGTCGGCTTCGGCGCGCGCAAGCTGCGCGACGACGACAACGGGCCGAAGTACCTGAACACCCCCGAGACCGCGATCTACAAGAAGTCCCAGGTGCTGTACGGCATCGACCTGGCGAAGAAGGAGATCGCGAAGACCTCCCGGGCCGTGGTCGTCGAGGGCTACACGGACGTGATGGCCTGCCACATGGCCGGGGTCACCACCGCGATCGCGACCTGTGGCACCGCCTTCGGCGGGGACCACATCAAGATCCTGCGCCGGCTGCTGATGGACAACGCCACCGCCGAGGTGATCTTCACCTTCGACGGCGACGCGGCGGGCCAGAAGGCCGCCCTGCGGGCCTTCGAGGACGACCAGAAGTTCGCCGCGGAGACCTCGATCACCATCGCCCCCGGCGGCATGGACCCCTGCGACCTGCGCCTGGCACAGGGCGACGCGGCCGTGTCCGGCCTGGTGGAGGCCCGCACGCCGCTGTTCGAGTTCGCGCTGCGGCACATCGTCGCCCGGCACAACCTGGAGAACCCGGCGGGCCGGGCGGCCGCCCTGGACGAGGCCGCGCCGGTCGTCGCCCACATCAAGAACATCGCGATCCAGCACGAGTCGGCGGTCCAGCTGGCGGGCATGCTGGGCATCCGCGACGAGCAGTTCGTGGTCAAGCGGGTCGCACAGCTGGCGCGCTGGGCCCGCGAGCGCGGCCAGGGCGACGGTCCGCAGGGCGGCCGGCCGGGCGGGAAGCCGCAGCGGGGCCGCCCGTCCTACGAGGACGTTCCCGCGCCCGCCGCCCAGCCGGCCGGGGGCCCCGCGCTGAACCTGCGCAGCCCGGCCCACCGCACCGAGCGCGAGCTGCTCAAGCTCGCCCTCCAGCGGCCCGCCCTGGTCTCCCCGGCCTTCGACGCGTACGGGATGGACGAGTTCACCGCCCCGCCCTACGCGGCCGTGCGCCAGGCCATCCTGGACGCGGGCGGTGCCTCGCTCGGCACGGACGACTACCTGGCCCGCGTCCGCGAGGCCGCCCCGAACGACACCGTGCGCGCGCTCGTCACGGAGCTGGCGGTCGAGGCCATCCACGCGAAGACGGTGGACGAGATCTACGCGGGGGTCCAGCTGGTCCAGGTGCGGCTGCGCGCCGTCGACCGCCGGGTCCACGAGATCCAGGGCACGCTGTCGCGGCTGGGCCCGCAGGCTCCGCCGGAACAACTGGCGGCCGTCCAGGAGGAGCTGTGGGTGCTCCAGCAGTACGGCCAGCGGCTGCGCAACCGCGGCGCCGAGGGCCTGTAACTGCGGTTCAGCGGCGGTCGAACCAGTCTCCGCCGGGTATCTCGGTGCCCGATTCGCGCAGGTCGCGGGCGATCAGCGGGGCCGCCAGATAGACCCAGGCGCGGACCGTGGTGCCGCCCTGGCGCAGGGCCGGCCGGGCGATCCGGTCGTAGATGTTCCCCGGGCGGCCCGGTCCCTGGTACTCCTCCAGCTGGTCCAGCGCGGCGAGCAGCTTCCCGTACTCACCCGGCGCCGCCGTGATCAGCTCGCCGACGACCACGGTGCCGGGGCGGTGGACCGCGTACGGATATCCGGGCCCGTCGTAGAGCGCCGTGTCCGGGAGGACGGCCGGCTCCTCGGAGGCCGTGCGGCCGCGCAGGAAGAGGTCGTGGTTGACCTCGCCCGGGCGCAGGGTCCCGTAGACGAAGAACGGGAGCGGATCGCTCGGGTCCGGTAGCCGTTCGAGCGATGTCACGGGGCCCTCCCTCGGGTATGGCGCGGCGGTGCGCGGGCCGGGCCGAAAGTCCCGGCTTTCCCGCCCCACCACCGTACGCACCGCTTCAACACGACCTCCCGGCGGCCGTGACCCGCGCCGCCGGGCGAACTGGACGCGCGTATCGTGCCGTCGGGGATGCCGGGTGCGCCCGAACGCAGCCAGGGCACGGGGCTGGGCCTGACCATCGCCCTCGGCCACGGTGGGGCTCCCGCCGCGTGACCCCCCGGCAGCCGGAGTCACCCGGACGGCGCGGGGCGCTCCGATGGCCGCAGCACCCGCGTTGACCTGCGAAGACATCCCGCAGGTGGGCCGAGGGAAGGCATACCTGACGGAACATCAGCAGGCGCGCGGCGGGCGGGCCGGGTTTCCTCGGAAACACGACCCCGTGTCTCCAGGAGAGTCCCCATGCGCCGACGTACCGCACACCTGCTGACCGCGACCGCGCTGACCGCCGCCGCGTTCACCGGGCCGGTCGCCGGCGCGGTGGCCGCCGCGGACCTCGGCGTGGTGGGCTTCGCACCCGGGGACTTCGCGCCGCTGGAGGTGTGGCCCAAGTCCGCCGCCCCCGGCGCCACCGTCACCGTGAACACCACGGCCTGCGGCAGCGGCAGCCACGCGGACGGCGATGCCACCACGGTGGGCGGCGGCCGGTTCAAGCTGGTCCCGGGCACCCACAAGGAGGTGGTCGTGGGGCAGTTCCAGATCGCCCACGGCACCCGCGGCGGCACCTACGGCATCGGCGTGACCTGCGCGAACGGCAAGTTCGCGACCGGCAACCTGATCGTCACCGAGCGCGGCCCGCAGGGCCACGTCAACACCGGGGTGGGCGGTGGCACGACCACCACCACCGACCCCGCCAAGATCGCGGCGGGGGCGGCCGTACTGGCCGCTGCCGCCGTCGGCGGTACCTGGCTCCTGCGTCGCCGGGCGAGCGGCACGCGGAGCTGACGGACGCCCACCGCGGCTCCGGCCGCGGTCCGACCGGTACCGTCCCCCGTCGCCCGCCCCGCGAGGTCCCCCCCGTTCGCGGGGCCGGGCGACGGCCAGTCACCCCGAAACGGAAGCCGAGGGGGTACGCATGGGTGGCGATTTCGGTGGCGCGCGGGGCCGCGACCGCCCGGGATCCGCAGCGCACCCCAGGCGGCGAGCGGCGGGCCGGGCGGTCCGCACCCCCACCGCCCGCCACGGCGGACTCGTCGCGCTCGCCGCCTGCGTCGGCATCTGGCTCGTGACCAGCGGTTCGCGTGAACCCGTCGGACCGCCGCTGCCCTCCCCCGCCGAGTCACTGACCGCCGCCGGCGTGGTGGGCCCCGGGATCGCCCCGCTCCCCGGCTCCCCGCCGGCCCGGATCCGGATCCCCTCCATCCGGGTCGACGCCCCGCTGACCGGGCTCGGCCTGGACCCGCGCGGCAGCCTCGAAGTGCCGCCGCCGGACCGGCGCGACCTGGCCGGCTGGTACCGCGACGGCACCACGCCGGGCGCCACCGGCACCGCCGTCGTCGCCGGGCACGTGGACGACGCGGCCGGGCCGGGGGTCTTCTACCACCTGGGCGCGCTGCGCCGCGGGGCCTCCATCGAGATCCCGCGCGCGGACGGCCGTACGGCGGTGTTCACGGTGCACGCGGTCGAGGTGTACGACGCCAAGGCCTTCCCCGACACCCGCGTCTACGGGCCTTCGGCGCGCGCCGAGCTGCGGGTGATCACCTGCGGCGGCGGCTTCTCGCCGCGCACGGGCTACCGCGGCAACGTGGTGGTCTTCGCACACCTCACCGGGACGTACTAGGGGGTCCTATCCCCACTGCTCGAAGCCGAGCTTGAGCACCAGCGCGCCCACGACCGTCAGCAGCACGCCCCGGACGAAGCCGCTGCCCTTCTTGAGCGCCATACCGGCGCCGATCATGCCGCCGGCCAGGTTGAACACCGCCATCAGCGCGGCCAGCTGCCACAGCACCATGCCCTGGTAGGCGAACATCGCGAGCGCCCCGGCGTTGGTGCAGCAGTTCACGATCTTGGCGGTGGCGGAGGCGGTGACCAGGTCGAGGTGGAGCAGTGCCGTGAGCGCGAGCACCAGGAAGGTGCCGGTGCCGGGCCCGATGAGGCCGTCGTAGAAGCCGATGCCCAGGCCCGCGAGCCCGATGGCGAGCAGCACCCGCTGCCGGCTGACGGGTGCGGTCGAGGGGGCGGTGCCGAAGCCCGGCTTGAAGATGACGACGCCCGCGACGATCACGAGTACCACCATGATCAGCGGGCGGAGAGCGTCCTTGCTGATGCCGCCCGCGAGTGCGGCACCGCCCATGGAACCGGCGAGCGCGGCCAGGCCGATGCGGACGGCCAGTTTCACGTTCACCGGGGCCTTGCGGGCGTACGTCACGGCCGCCCCGGCGGTGCCGACGATGGCCACGGCCTTGTTGGTGCCGAGGACGGTGGCGGGGTGGGCGTTCGGCAGGCCGAGGAGGAGCGCGGGCAGGAGCAGCAGGCCGCCGCCGCCCACCACCGCGTCGATCCAGCCGGCCGCGGCCGCGGCCACGCACAGGACGATGATCATGGTCGTTGATATGTCAGGCACGGCTCGACCCTACGGAGCAGTTGGGTGCAGTGACCATCAATCCCCGGAAACTTGCGCAAAGGTTGAGGTTGGCCGGGCCGGCGCGCGGTCCGGGGCCACCGGAGCCGCCGGGTCCACGGCCGCCGTCAACACGGTCGCGGCCAGCACACTCGCCGCCCCCAGCCCCGCCGCCAGCCGCCGCGCGGGCGGTACGCAGGCCAGCGCGGCCAGGGCGGCCCGTACCGGTGACGGGCGGCGCGGCTTGCGGTGCCGGGCCACGGCCGCCGCAGGAGCCCCGGCGCCGACGGGTACGGAGAGGGCGACGTGCAGCGGGTGACGCATGGGGCGGTGACTCCTCGGGGAAACGCGGGACACTCAGGCAGGGGGGCGGGCCGTGGGCACGCAGCTCAGAAGCTGAAGCACTCCGAATGGATACGGCCGGCCGGCACCCCGGCCCGCAGCAGCGCGGCCCGGGTCGCCTCGGCCATCCCCGGCGGCCCGCACAGGTACACGTCGTGCTCGGTCAGGTCGGGCACCAGCGCGGTCAGCGCCTGCGGGGCCAGCGGGTCGTAGGCCGCTCCGGACGGCCCGAGCAGGTAGTGCAGACCGGCCTGCCGCTCGGCGGCGATGGCCTCCAGCTCGGCCCGCAGCACGAGGTGCTCCTCGGCCCCGGCCCGGTAGAGCAGGGTGATGTCCCCGGGGCCCCCGGGCAGCGTCTCGAACAGGGCCCGCATCGGGGTGATTCCGACCCCGCCGGCGATCAGCAGCACCTTGGGCCGGGTCCGCCGCGCGGCGGTGAGCGCGCCGAACGGCCCGGTGGCCAGCACCCGCGTCCCGGGGCGCAGCCGGCGGATCCGGCGGGAGTGGCCGCCGAGCCCCTTCACGGTGATCCGCAGGGCGTTCCCGCGGACGGGCGCGGACAGCGAGAACGGCAGGGCGGTGTGCCACAGCCGCCGCTGGAGGAACCGCCAGCGCAGGAACTGGCCCGGCTCCGCCCGCAGTTCCGCGAGGTGCTGTCCGTAGACGACGACGGAGACCACCCCGGGCCCCTCGACCCGGACGTCCGCGACCCGCAGCGCGTGCCGCAGGGCCTGCCGTACGGGAACCACGGCGCGGTACCAGATCAGCAGGACGGCGACCACGGTGTGGGCGAGCGCCCAGAACCAGGCGGCCGCGGCCAGATCGGGCCCGGCGAGCTGGTGCCCGAAGGCGAGGGCGGCGGAGAGGTAGACGAGCAGGTGCACCCCGCGCCAGGTTTCGTGCGGCACCCGGCGGCGTACCGCCCGGGCGGAGGTCACGCCGACCGCGGCCAGGAGGACGGTCCCGGCTGCGGCGGCGGCGAGCGCGGGGTAACCGAGCAGCTCCGAGGCGGCGGAGACCACGTCGGTTCCCTCGTGCACGGCGTAGCCGAGCAGGGCGAAGAGCCCGTGCCCGAAGACGAGCAGCAGGACGTACCGGCCGCCGAAGGCGTGCCAGCGGGCGAGCCGGTCGGCGCCGACCCCGTGCTCGACGGCGGGTACCCGGGCCATCAGGAACAGCAGCACCAGCACCCCGTACCCGGCGAGCAGGCCGGACAGGTGCGCGGCGGTGGCGAACAGCGCGTCGGGCCGGGCCGAGGGCCGCACCTGCGCCGCCCAGAGCAGGGTCACCACCCCCGCACCGGCCAGCATCCCGCCCCTCACCCGCACCACCGCATTCCGCATACGGATCACGCTAAGGCCGCAGGTGGCGGCCCTGATGACCCTTAAGGCGGCCTTGAGGAAGGCCTCACCGACCCTTAACCCGGGTGCTGAGGCGGGCGTTCCGTCCGGGTAACAGAGGCGATGCCGTGGGGAAACAGCGGCCGCGCACGCTCGTGGCATGACCTCGGAACAGCGTGTGGTGGTGATCGGCGGCGGCCTCGCGGGCCTGCGGCTCGCGCAGCGGCTCGGCCAGGCCGCGGCGGTGACCGTCCTCGGCGAGGAAACCCACGTGCCGTACAACCGGGTCCTGCTCGCCGAGGTCCTCGCGGGCCGGTACGCCCCGGAGGTGACGGCCCTCCCGGCGCCCGGCCCGGTGCTGCGGCGAGGGGTCCGGGCGGTGCGCGTGGACCGCGCGGAGCGGGCCGTGCGCTGCGACGACGGCACGGTGGCCCGGTACGACACGCTGGTGCTGGCCACGGGGTCGAACGCGGTGCTCCCGGCGCTGCGCGGGCTGTTCGAACCCGACGGGCGGGACCTCCCGGACGGGGTGCACGCGTTCCGCACGATGGACGACTGCCTGGCCCTCTCGGCGGCCGTGCGGCCCGGGGTCCGCGTGGTGGTGATCGGCGGGGGCCTGCTGGGCGTCTCGGCGGCCCGTGCGCTGGCCGCGCGGGGGGCGCAGGTGGTCCTGGCCCAGCAGGGCGAGCGGCTGATGGAGCGCCAGCTGGACGCGGACGCCTCCGCCCTGCTGCACGCGCACCTGACCGGACTCGGCGTCGAGATCCACACGGAATGCCGGGTCCGCGGCCTGATCACATCTGCGGCGCCGCTGCAAGGGGCTCTGCCCCAGGACCCCCACGCCTCAAATGCCGGCGAGGCCGCGCAAAATCCAGCCCCTGCGGCGTTTGAGGAGCGGGGTCTGGGGCGGAGCCCCAGCAGCGGCGCCGCGCAAAGTCATCGCAAGGTCACGGGGGTCGAGCTCGCCGACGGCTACCGGCTCGACGCCGATGTCGTCGTGCTCGCCTGCGGCGTACGCCCCCGCACGGGCCTCGCCCAGGCCGCCGGCCTGGAGGTCCGCAAGGGCATCGTCGTCGACGACCACCTCCGCACGAGCGACCCCCGCATCCACGCCATCGGCGACTGCGCCGAGCACGCCGGCCAGGTGTACGGCCTCGCGGGCGCCGCCCTGGAGCAGGCCGACGCCCTGGCCTCGCTCCTCACCGGCGAGCCCACGCAGTACACCGGCACCCGCGCCCTCACCCGGCTCACCCTCACCACCGACGGGGACCGCTCCCTCGATCTCGCCGCCTTCGGCGAGACCACCCCCCTCCCCGGCGACGACGTGGTCCGCCTCGCCGACGCCACCCGCCGCACCTACCGCAAGGTCGTCCTGCGGGGCGACCGCCTCGTCGGCGGCGCGCTGCTCGGCGAGCTCTCCACCGTGGGGGCCCTCGCCCGCACCTGGGAGGGCGAGGAATCACCGCACGACCTGTTCCACCTGCTCACCGACGACGGAGGCCACTGACATGACCGAGCCCCTGCCCACGATCGTGCTCATCGGGCACGGCATGGTCGGCCAGCGCTACCTCGAAGCACTCGCCGAGCGCGGGATCACCGCCACGCACCGGATCACCGTGCTCTGCGAGGAGCCCCGGCCCGCCTACGACCGCGTGCACCTGACCTCGTACTTCTCCGGCAGCACCGCCGAGGACCTGTCCATGACGCCCGCCGGGTTCATGGAGGAGCACGGCATCGCCCTCCACCTCGACGACCCCGCCGAGCACATCGACCGGGCCGCCCGTACCGTCACCTCCCGGTCCGGGCAGGTGTTCGCGTACGACGTCCTGGTGCTGGCCACCGGCAGCTATCCCTTCGTGCCGCCGGTCCCGGGCAAGGACGCCCCCGGCTGCTTCGTCTACCGCACGATCGAGGACCTGCTCGCGATCGAGGAGTACGCGAAGAGCCGCGGCTCCGGCGCGGTCGTCGGCGGCGGTCTCCTCGGGCTGGAGGCCGCCGGCGCCCTCCAGGGGCTGGGCCTCGCCACCCGTGTCGTCGAGTTCGCCCCGCGCCTGATGCCCGTACAGGTCGACGAGGGCGGCGGCGCGGCCCTGCTGCGCACCATCGAGTCCATGGGGCTGACCGTCCACACCGGCGTCGGCACCCAGGAGGTGGTGACCGGCGAGGACGGTCACGTCAGCGGAATGCGGCTCTCCGACGGCTCCGTCGTCGACACCGACCTCGTCGTCTTCTCCGCCGGTGTCCGCCCCCGCGACCAGCTGGCCCGCGACGCCGGACTGGACGTCGGCGAGCGCGGCGGCATCGCGGTCGACGCCCGCTGCCGCACCTCCGACGCGCACGTCTACGCCATCGGCGAGTGCGCCCTCGCCGTCGACGGCCGGGTCTACGGACTGGTCGCCCCCGGCTACGAGATGGCCGAGACGGCCGCCGACGATCTGCTGGGCCGCGAGAAGGAGTTCACCGGAGCCGACCTCTCCACCAAGCTCAAGCTCCTCGGCGTGGACGTGGCCTCCTTCGGCGACGCCCACGGCGCCACCCCGGACAGCCTCGACGTCGTCTGGTCCGACTCCCGCTCCGGGGTCTACAAGAAGCTGGTCGTCTCCCCCGACGGGGTCCTCCTCGGCGGGGTGCTGGTCGGCGACGCGGACTCCTACGGGCTGCTGCGCCCGCTCACCGGCAGCGTCCCGCCCGTGGCCCCCGAGCAGCTGGTCCTGCCCGCCGGGGTCGGCGCCCCGGTCGCGCTGGGCCCGTCCGCGCTCCCCGACCACGCGGTGATCTGTTCCTGCCACAACGTCACCAAGAAGGCCATCGCCGCCTGCGCCACCCTCGCCGAGGTCAAGAAGTGCACCAAGGCGGGCACCGGCTGCGGCAGCTGCGTCAAGGTGATCGGCCAGCTGCTGCCCGCCGCCACCGACAAGGGGCTGTGCGGCTGCTTCCCCTTCACCCGGGCCGAGCTCTACGAGATCGTCCGCACCCGCCGGCTGACCTCGTACGAGGAGATCCTCGACGGCCACGGCCGCCCGGAGGCCCGCGGCGGGGACGGCTGCGAGGTCTGCAAGCCCACCGTCGGCTCGATCATCGCCTCGCTGGCCCCGACCCTCGGCGCGAGCGGCTACGTCCTGGACGGGGAGCAGGCCGCCCTCCAGGACACCAACGACCACTTCCTCGCGAACATGCAGCGCAACGGCTCCTACTCGGTCGTCCCCCGCATCCCCGGCGGTGAGATCACCCCCGACAAACTGATCGTGATCGGTGAGGTGGCCCGGGACTTCGGCCTCTACACGAAGATCACCGGCGGCCAGCGGATCGACCTCTTCGGGGCGAGCGTGGACCAGCTCCCCCGGATCTGGGCACGGCTCGTCGACGCCGGGTTCGAGTCCGGGCACGCGTACGGGAAGGCCCTGCGCACGGTGAAGTCCTGCGTGGGGCAGACCTGGTGCCGCTACGGGGTCCAGGACAGCGTCCGGATGGCCATCGACCTGGAGCTTCGCTACCGGGGGCTGCGCGCCCCGCACAAACTGAAGTCGGCGGTCTCCGGCTGCGCCCGCGAGTGCGCGGAGGCGCAGAGCAAGGACTTCGGCGTCATCGCGACGGCGAGTGGCTGGAACCTGTACGTGGGCGGCAACGGCGGGGCCACCCCGCGCCACGCCGACCTGCTGGCGCAGGACCTGTCGGACGCGGAACTGGTCCGGCTGATCGACCGGTTCCTGATGTTCTACATCCGCACCGCGGACCGGCTGGAGCGGACCTCCACCTGGCTGGAGCGGCTGGAGGGGGGCCTGGCCCACCTGCGGGACGTGGTCGTGCACGACTCGCTCGGGCTGTGCGCGGAGCTGGAGGCCCTGATGGCCGACCACGTGGCGCACTACCGGGACGAATGGGCCGAGACGCTCCAGGATCCGGAGCGGCTGCGCCGGTTCGTGTCCTTCGTCAACGCGCCCGGCGCCCCCGACCCGACCGTGAAGTTCGTCCCCGAGCGCGACCAGGTCAAGCCCGACCTGGCCGTCCTGACCATAGGAGGACCCGTCCGATGACCGTGGAACTGCAGGTTGCGCAGGGCTGGCTGACGGTGTGCGAGCTGTCCTCGCTCATCCCCGGGCGCGGGGTGGCGGCGCTGCTGCCCGACGGGAGCCAGGCCGCGGTGTTCGTCGACCGCGCGGGGCGCCCGTACGCCATCGGCAACCAGGACCCCTTCACCGGCGCGCACGTGCTCTCGCGCGGGCTGGTGGGGACGGCGGGGGGCCGGCCCTTCGTGGCTTCCCCGCTGCTGAAGCAGCGCTTCGACCTGGAGTCGGGGCGCTGCCTGGACGACGAGGAGACGGTGGTCCGCACCTACCCGGTCCGGACCGCCGCGACCTCGTGACCGCAGGCGGTGACGCCGTCAGCCCTGGACCATCGACGGGTCCATCCACATGATCTCCCAGGTGTGACCGTCGAGGTCGTCGAAGGCACGGCCGTACATGACGCCGTGGTCCTGGGCGGGGCGGGGTTCGGTGGCGCCGGCCGCCAGGGCTCCGTCCACCAGCTCGTCGACCGCGGTGCGGCTCCCGGCGCTCAGACAGAGCAGCACCTCGGACGTCTTCGTGGCGTCCGCGATCTCCTTGTGGGTGAAGTCCTTGTAGCGGGCCTCGGTCAGGAGCATCGCGACGATGGTGTCGCTGATGACCATCGAGGCGCAGTTCTCGTCGGTGAACTGGGCGTTGAAGGTGTAGCCCAGCTTGCCCCAGAAGGCCTTGCTGGCGTCCAGGTCCTTGACCGGCAGGTTGACGAAGATCATGGTGGCGGACATCGAGGTCTCTCTTCTCTCGTGTGCGGTGCTCGGTGCGTGCTGCCCGGTGCTTTCGAGAGGTAGACCGCGGGTCTCCGGGAAACTCATCGCTTCCAGCGAAGTTTCTTCGAATTTTCTTTCCTGATCTACGAAATCGCAGGTCAGGCCATAGATACGAGGCTCAGCTCCAGCACCGCCAACGGGATGAAGCCGACCGCGTCCTCGCCCTGGAGCGAGGCCCCTGGCCCGGCGAGGCGCTGGTGGAGGGCCAGCGCGATCCGCTCCCCCTGCCCCTTGGCCCGCTCGGCGTTCGGCCCCCGGTGCAGTCCGTCGATCGCGGCCCTCCACAGCTGCACCCAGCGGCCGAAGTCGGCGGCGGTCAGCTCCCGCACCGCGTGCAGAGCGGCGTGCGGGGCGAAGGCGTCACGCCGGTAGTCGGCGGTGCGGAAGAGGGCCCGCTCCCAGAAATCGGTGATCCGGGGCAGGTGGGACTCCAGGTCCGTGCCCGCGAGTTCGGTGAAGAAGGGCCCGATCCGCGGGTCGGCGAACGCGGCCGCGTAGAAGCGGCGCAGCACGACGTCGAGGTCGGCACGGCCTGAGATGTCGGCGGCGGCGAAGTGGTCCATTGCTGCACCATCCTCCCCCACCGGGAGCCCGTCCCGGGCGGAAAGTCCCGCGGTGCGCCCCGCCGTGGCGCGGTCGGCGTATTGCACGTCGAGCGGTCGCCCGCGCGTCATGGGGAGTTGGCGCCACGGCAACTGGCGCCTCCTAGGTTCCTCGACGCGTGCGACCCCGCGTCCGATCGGCCGCGGGGCCTTCCTCCCACAGGAGTGACCGTGGAACGTCGTACCTTCCTGCGCGGCGCAGTGATCGGTTCGTCTGCCGCCGCCTTCGGCGGCACGTTGATGCACGGGGCCGCCTACGCCGCCCCCGCCCAGCCGGGTGCCGGACCCTACGGGGCGCTCGGCGCGGCCGACGCCAACGGCATCATGCTCCCCAGCGGCTTCACCAGCCGGGTCATCGCCCGCTCGGGCCAGACCGTCAGCGGCACCTCGTACGGCTGGCACAGCGCCCCCGACGGCGGTGCCTGTTTCGCCGACGGCTCGGGCTGGATCTACGTGTCGAACTCGGAGATCAACCCCTCCGGCGGCGCGAGCGCCGTCAGGTTCAACTCCTCCGGCACCATCACCGGCGCCTACCGCATCCTGTCCAACACCCGGCAGAACTGCGCGGGCGGCAAGACCCCCTGGAACACCTGGCTGTCCTGCGAGGAGGTCGACCGCGGCTTCGTCTACGAGACCGACCCGTACGGGGTGAACGCGGCCGTGCAGCGCCCTGCGATGGGCCGGTTCAAGCACGAGGCGGCCGCCGCCGACCCGGTGCGCAAGGTGATCTACCTGACCGAGGACGAGACCAACGGCTGCTTCTACCGCTTCATCCCGACCACCTGGGGCAGCCTCTCCTCCGGCACCCTCCAGGTCCTGAAGGCCGGCACCGCCACCTCCGGCTCCTTCACCTGGCAGAACGTCCCGGACCCGGACGGTTCGCCGACCGTGACCCGCAGCCAGGTCTCGGGCTCGAAGAAGTTCAACGGCGGCGAGGGCTGCCACTACGCCAACGACACGGTCTGGTTCACCACCAAGGGCGACAACCGGGTCTGGCAGCTGAACCTCGCGAACAGCACGTACGAGCTGGCCTACGACGACTCGCTCGTGCCCGGCGGGGCGGCCCCGCTGACCGGCGTCGACAACGTCACGGGGTCCTCGTACGGCGACCTGTACGTCGCCGAGGACGGCGGCAACATGGAGATCTGCGTGATCACCCCGGACGACGTGGTGGCGCCCTTCCTGCGGATCACCGGCCAGTCCTCCTCGGAGATCACCGGCCCGGCCTTCTCCCCGGCCGGCAACCGCCTCTACTTCTCCAGCCAGCGCGGCACGAGCGGCAGCTCCTCCGCCGGCATCACCTACGAGGTCACAGGCCCCTTCCGCGTCTAGATCTAGCCCCGCCGGCGCTCCTCTCCAGCCCCGCCCGGCCATCTTCCAGCCTCGCCGGCGTTTGAGGCGCGGGGGCTCGGGGGCTCGGGGGCAGCGCCTCCGCAACGGCGCCGTACCCGATCGCACGACCGCCGCGCCCCGACGGGTACGAACCCCGCCGGGGCGCGGCATCGTTGAACGACGCGGCAGCGTCACGAGGCCACGGCCCCACCCTTCAGCAGCGCAGCCCCCAGCGGCGTCACGGTGTGCAGCACCGCGTTCCCCCGCCGCAGCGTGGTCACCAGCCCCGCCTCCCGCATCACGCACGCGTGCTGGCTCGCGGAGGCCAGCGAGACCCCGGCCCGGCGCGCCAGCTCACTGGTGGTCGCCCCGTCCCCTATGGCCCGCAGCACGACCGAGCGGGTGTGCCCGACCAGCTTGCCCAGGGTGCGCTGGCGCTGCTCCTCCACGGGCCGCGCCGCCTCACCCCCGGCCGGCGCCGAGGCCAGCTGCGCCGCGGCCGGGTAGACCAGCACCGGCGGCAGCTCCGGATCGTGCAGGGTCACCGCGGTGCGCCGGCAGAAGAAGGACGGCTGGAGCAGCAGCCCGCGCCCCCGCAGCCGTACGTCACGGTCCACGGGGTAGTCGCACTCCAGCACCGGCGCCCGCCAGCGCAGCATGGGCGGCAGCGAATCCAGCAGCTCGTCCGCGCCGCCGTCCAGCAGGGCCCGGCCGCGCGCGGCGCGCTCGGCCTCGATCTGGGCCTGGATATGCGTCCAGTACGGCTCCACGGCGGCCCGGTGGTACGCGCGGAGCTCGCCCATGAGCCGCGGCAGCTGCTTGTCACCGCCGTCCATGAACTCCCGTAGCCGCGGCGTCATCGGCGCACCGGCCGCCAGCAGCTGCAGCTCGCGCCGCATGCGCTCGGGACGGATCCCGCGCAACGCGTCGAGGCCCACGTCCCACCCGTACTGCCCCTCCACAGGGGTCAGGAAATCGGGGAAATAACCACGACTCGGTATGAGCATACCGAGCGTGCGTGTTTCACTATTCAACCTGCTCCGGGTTTCCGTACGCCATTCACCGAACAACCGGGCGTCACGCCGGTCTCTTAAGCGGTGAAAGCTCAGAATCGTTTCCCACAACGCATCGGGACGCCCTGCCATCCGTACGCGTGCCAGGTCCACTCCAGTGAAATGGATACGCAGCACCGAACCCCCACCTGTGCAACCGCAATCCCCCCGCCCCATGAGTATGCATGCCGTCACACGTTGTCACCACGCCCTTTCGGCCACAGTTGAAACCCCTTTCGGCGGGGGCGTGACAACCGAAATCCTGTACTCCGCCGGGCACACTCCGGTGCGACCGAAACGCTCCGCGAAGGCCGTGGGGGGCTTTGCGGGGCCTGGCGGTCGGTCGCACCGGGAAGCGCCGACGTGCCCGGCAGAATGACAGCGGCGGTGGACGGGTGGGGATCCGTCCACCGCCTGCTGGCGTAAAGATTTGTTGAACAACAAAAATAGGCGCGCCCGCCCCCGGGCAGTCAGGGAACCCGGGGACAGGCGCGGTCTATGGGGCCCTTGGCGGGCCGTGGGTCAGCGGCTGTCGCTGCCCTTCGCCTCGGCGGCCGCACGGCCGGCCTCAAGGCGCGCCACCGGAATCCGGAAGGGCGAGCAGGAGACGTAGTCGAGGCCGACCTCGTGGAAGAAGTGGACGGACTCGGGGTCGCCGCCGTGCTCACCGCAGACGCCGAGCTTGAGGTCGGGGCGCGTGGCCCGGCCCAGCTTGGCCGCGTGCCGGACGAGCGAGCCGACGCCGTCCTTGTCGATGGTCTCGAAGGGCGAGACCCCGAAGATGCCCTTCTCCAGGTAGGCGGTGAAGAAGCTGGCCTCGACGTCGTCGCGGGAGAAGCCCCACACCGTCTGGGTCAGGTCGTTCGTGCCGAAGGAGAAGAACTGCGCGGCCTCGGCGATCTGGTCGGCCGTCAGGGCGGCGCGCGGCAGCTCGATCATCGTGCCGATGGTCAGCTTGAGGCTGGTGCCGGTCGCGGCCTCGACCTCGGCGATGACCTGGACGGCCTCGTCGCGGACGATCTCCAGCTCCTGGACGGTGCCGACGAGCGGGACCATGATCTCGGCGCGCGGGTCGCCCTTGGCGTTCTTGCGCTCGGCCGCGGCCTCGGCGATCGCCCGGACCTGCATCTTGAACAGGCCGGGGATGACCAGGCCGAGGCGGACACCGCGCAGACCCAGCATCGGGTTCTGCTCGTGCAGCTTGTGCACGGCCTGGAGCAGGCGCAGGTCGTTCTCGTTGTGGTCCTTGCGGGACTCGGCGAGGGCGACGCGCACCGACAGCTCGGTGATGTCGGGCAGGAACTCGTGCAGCGGCGGGTCCAGGAGGCGGACGGTGACGGGCAGGCCGTCCATCGCCTCGAACAGTTCGACGAAGTCCTTCTTCTGCAGCGGCAGGAGGGCACTGAGTGCCTCCTCGCGCTCGCCGTCGGTGTCCGCGAGGATCAGTCGCTCCACGAGTTCACGGCGCTCACCGAGGAACATGTGCTCGGTGCGGCACAGGCCGATGCCCTGGGCGCCGAAGCGGCGGGCACGCAGCGCGTCCTCGGCGTTGTCGGCGTTGGCGCGCACCCGCAGGCGGCGGACGCGGTCCGCGTAGGCCATGATCCGGTGCACGGCGGCGACGAGCTCGTCGGCGTCGTCGGCGCCGGCGTGCATGCGGCCCTCGAAGTACTCGACGACCGGGGACGGTACGACGGGTACCTCACCGAGGTAGACCTTGCCGGTGGAGCCGTCGATGGAGACGACGTCGCCCTCTTCGATGACCGTGTCGCCGACCGTCATGCGGCGGCGCTTGGTGTCGACGTCGAGCTCCTCGGCGCCGCAGACACAGGTCTTGCCCATGCCGCGGGCGACGACGGCGGCGTGCGAGGTCTTGCCGCCGCGCGAGGTCAGGATGCCCTCGGAGGCGATCATGCCGTCCAGGTCGTCCGGGTTGGTCTCGCGGCGGATCAGGATGACCTTCTCGCCGGAGCGGGACCACTTGACGGCCGTGTAGGAGTCGAAGACGGCCTTGCCGACCGCCGCGCCCGGGGAGGCGGCGATACCGCGGCCGAGCAGGGTGGTCTTCGCGTCCTCGTCGAAGCGCGGGAACATCAGCTGCGCCAGCTGGTGACCGGTGACGCGCTGGAGGGCCTCGGCCTCGTCGATCAGGCCCTGGTCCACGAGCTGGGTGGCGATGCGGAAGGCGGCGCCGGCGGTGCGCTTGCCGACACGGGTCTGGAGCATCCACAGCTGGCCGCGCTCGATGGTGAACTCGATGTCGCAGAGATCCTTGTAGTGGGTCTCCAGCGTCGTCATGATCGTCATGAGCTGGTCGTACGAGGCCTTGTCGATGGCCTCCAGGTCCGCGAGCGGCACGGTGTTGCGGATGCCCGCGACGACGTCCTCGCCCTGGGCGTTCTGCAGGTAGTCGCCGTAGACGCCCGCGTGGCCGCTGGCGGGGTCGCGGGTGAAGGCGACGCCGGTGCCGGAGTCGGGGCCGAGGTTGCCGAAGACCATGGAGCAGATGTTGACCGCGGTGCCCAGGTCGCTCGGGATGCGCTCCTGGCGGCGGTAGAGCTTGGCGCGGTCGGTGTTCCACGAGTTGAAGACGGCCTCGACGGCGAGGTCGAGCTGCTCGCGGGCGTCCTGCGGGAACTCGCGGCCGGCCTGCTTGGCGACGATCTTCTTGAAGCGGGTGACCAGCTTCTTCAGGTCGGCGGCGTCGAGGTCGGTGTCGACGGTGACCTTCTTGGCGGCCTTGGCCTCGTCGAGGGCTTCCTCGAAGAGCTCGCCGTCGACGTCCAGCACGGTCTTGCCGAACATCTGGATGAGGCGGCGGTACGAGTCCCACGCGAAGCGCTCGTTACCGGCCTGGGAGGCAAGGCCGGTCACGGACTCGTCGGAGAGGCCGATGTTCAGGACGGTGTCCATCATGCCGGGCATCGAGAACTTCGCACCGGAGCGCACGGAGACCAGCAGCGGGTCGTCCGACTGTCCGAGCTTCTTGCCCATCTTCGCCTCAAGGGCGGCAAGGTGGGCACTGACCTCTTCGCGCAGCGCGGCCGGGGCCGTACCGCTCTCGAGGTAGACCTTGCAGGCCTCGGTGGTGATGGTGAAGCCGGGAGGGACCGGCAGACCCAGGTTGGTCATCTCGGCGAGGTTGGCTCCCTTGCCGCCGAGAAGGTCCTTGAGGTCGCGGTTGCCCTCGGTGAAGTCGTAGACGAACTTCTGATCTTTGTTTTCCGACACGGGTCTCGACTCCTCGAGGCTCGGTGGCTGCCCTGACGGCCAGGAACATACCCAGATCGAAGGCTTCTGGGTACGTCCACTTGGTCGTCATACGGCTGTAACCACCCGTGCGCCAGCAGATCGAAAGTAACTCATGGGTAATCAGAAAGTACGAAGAGCCTTCACATCCCGAAGGATGAGGGGGCTCCTGAGGCCTGTTCACGCTCGGATGAGCGATCATCGATACATTTGCCTTCAAGTCTTGAACGCACAAAGGGTGGCACCCAGTGCCACCCTTTGAAAGTCTTACCCGTGACTTCTGTGCTCATCTGAGCGAAACCCTTCCCATGCGTGGCGTATATCACGCACCACGGAGGGCGATTTGTCAGCCTCCGGAGGTGTCCAGTTCAGCGTCCTCGCTCACACCCGCGCAGTCGTACGGGTCCTTCAGCCAGCCCTCGGGCAGGACAACTCGGTTGTTTCCGGACGTCCGACCGCGAGGCCCGTCCGCGCTCTCCGGCCATGCTTGATCCAGATCGAGCTCGCTCAGATGAGCGTCCAGCTCGGCCAGGGAAGAGGTGACCGCGAGCTTCTTGCGCATCTCGGAGCCCACCGAGAAGCCCTTGAGGTACCAGGCCACGTGCTTACGGAAGTCGATCACCCCGCGCGCCTCGTCGCCGATCCACTCCCCCAACAGCTGTGCGTGGCGGTGCATGGTGGTCGCCACCTCGCGCAGGGTGGGCTTGTGGAAGTCCTCGGGGCGCCCCTCGAAGGCCGCCACCAGGTCGTTGAACAGCCACGGCCGCCCCAGGCAGCCGCGTCCCACGACCACGCCGTCGCAGCCGGTCTCGCGGACCATGCGCAGCGCGTCCTCGGCGCACCAGATGTCGCCGTTGCCGAGCACCGGGATCTCCGGCACGTGCTCCTTGAGCCGCGCGATGGCGTCCCAGTCGGCGGTGCCGCCGTAGTGCTGGGCGGTGGTCCGGCCGTGCAGGGCTATCGCGGTGACCCCCTCCTCGACGGCGATCCGGCCGGCGTCGAGGTAGGTGAGGTGGTCGTCGTTGATGCCCTTGCGCATCTTCATGGTGACCGGAAGGTCGCCGGCGCCCGCGACGGCCTCGCGCAGGATCGCGCGCAGCAGGTTCCGCTTGTAGGGGAGGGCCGAGCCGCCGCCCTTGCGGGTCACCTTGGGGACCGGGCAGCCGAAGTTGAGGTCGATGTGGTCGGCGCGGTCCTCTTCGACGATCATGCGGACCGCCTTGCCGACCGTGGCCGGGTCCACCCCGTACAGCTGAATCGAGCGAGGCTTCTCGGTCTCGTCGAAGTGGATCAGCTGCATGGTCTTCTCGTTGCGCTCGACCAGGGCGCGGGTCGTGATCATCTCGCTCACGAACAGCCCCTTGCCGCCCGAGAACTCCCGGCAGAGGGTACGGAACGGGGCATTGGTGATGCCGGCCATGGGTGCGAGCACCACCGGGGGCTGCACGGTGTGCGGGCCGATCGCGAGGGGCGGAGGGAGCGTGGTCATCCGCCCATTGTCCCGCATGCCGAGGGGGTGCGGGGGACGTAGCATCGGCGCATGATCGAGCCGAGTCCCCGGCAGCGCATGCTCGTCCTCGCGATCTGCTGCATGAGCCTGCTGATCGTCAGCCTCGACAACACCGTGCTCAACGTCGCCCTGCCCTCGATGCGCCGTGACCTGGACGCCTCGGTCGCGGGGCTGCAGTGGAGCATCGACGCCTACACCCTCGTACTGGCCTCCCTGCTGATGCTCGCGGGCTCCACGGCCGACCGGATCGGGCGCCGGAAGGTGTTCGTGGCCGGTCTGGTGGCCTTCACCGGCGGCTCCCTGCTCTGCTCGCTCGCTCCCAGTCTCAACTGGCTCATCGTCTTCCGGATGGTGCAGGCGGTGGGCGGCGCGATGCTCAACCCGGTGGCGATGTCGATCATCACCAACACCTTCACCGATCCCGCCGAGCGGGCCCGGGCCATCGGCGTGTGGGGGGCGGTCGGGGGCATCTCCATGGCGGCGGGGCCCCTGATCGGCGGGGTGCTGGTGGACTCCGTGGGCTGGCGCTCGATCTTCCTGATCAACCTGCCGATCGGGCTGGCGGCGTTCGCGCTGACCCTGCGGCACATCCCCGAGTCCCGGGCGGCCCGGCCGCGCCGCCCGGATCCGCTGGGGCAGGTGCTGGTCATCGCCCTGCTGGGCAGTCTGACGTACGGGATCATCGAGGCGCCGGCCGCCGGCTGGCGCTCGCCGCTGATCATGGGGTGCGCGGTGGTGGCCGTCGCCTCGTTCCTGGGGCTGCTGATCCACGAGCCCCGCTGCAAGGAGCCGCTGATCGATCTCCGGTTCTTCCGGAGCGCGCCCTTCAGCGGGTCGACCGTGATCGCGATCAGCGCCTTCGCCGGGCTCGCCGGCTTCCTCTTCCTGAACACGCTGTACCTCCAGGACGTACGGGGGCTCAGCGCCCTGCACGCCGGGCTCTACATGCTGCCGATGGCCGGTCTGACCGTCCTGTTCGCCCCGCTGGCCGGGCGGCTGGTGGGCAGCCGCGGGCCGCGGATCTGCCTGCTGATCGCGGGGGTGTCGATGGCGGCGAGCGGGCTGCTGTTCGCCCTGTTCGAGGCCGAGACGTCCAACCCGCTGCTGTTCACCGGGTACATGCTGTTCGGGCTCGGCTTCGGCATGGTGAACGCACCGATCACCAATACGGCGGTGTCCGGGATGCCGCGCTCCCAGGCCGGGGTCGCGGCCGCCATCGCCTCCACCAGCCGGCAGACCGGCGGCACCCTGGGCGTCGCGGTGATCGGCTCGGTGCTGGCGGCCGGGCTGGCGAACGGCGCGGACTTCTCGGCGGCGGCCCAGCCGGCCTGGTGGATCATCACGGTCTGCGGGCTGCTCGTCCTGGTCGTGGGCGCGGCGACGAGCGGCACCTGGGCCCGCGCGACGGCGGAACGGACCGCCCGCACCCTGGAGGAGGCGGTCGGCACCACCGCGACGACGACGGGTTCGCCGCGCGGCTGAGGCGTCTCTTCCGGGCTACTCGCCGCAGTTGAAGTCCTCGGCCGAGGTGTTGACCCGGTCGAGGAGGCCGCGCAGGAGGTCGCGCTCCGCGCCCGACAGGCCCGCGAAGATGCCGCTCTCGACCTCGTCGAGGGCGGTGTTCGTCTTGTGGAGGGCCGTTTCGCCGGCGTCGGTGATGGCCACGTTGTGACGGCGGCGGTCGGCCGGGTCCCGGCGGCGTTCGGCCAGGCCCTCGCCCTCCAGGTCGTTCAGGATCCCGACGAGCACGCTCGGGTCCACCTCCAGCCGGTCGGCGAGCGCCCGCTGGCTCATGGGGCCGCCCTCCAGGTGCATCAGCGTCATCGCGTGCCGCGGGGTGAGCCCGGCCGCGCCGAGTGCCCGCTTCATCCGCGTCTGGGTGACCGATCCGTGCCAGGCCAGCAGCAGGCCCAGCCGCTGGGGAGGGTGCGGTCCGTCCTGATCTGCCGTCATGGTCCACATCGTAGCAACCAGGAAATGATTGCATTGGAGATATCGTTGATGCTATTCAATGGTTTCACATCACCGACCGTTGGAGTCCTTCATGTTCATCGCCTACGCCGTCGTCGGCGTCCTGCTCGCCCTCGTCCTCACCGCCTCGGCCACCTTCACCCTCCAGCGCAACGACCAGATCGTGGCGAGCATGCAGAAGGTCCAGGTCCCGGACTCGTGGCTGCCGCGCCTGGCCACGCTCAAGGCCGCGGGCGCGATCGGCCTGGTGGCCGGCCTGTGGGTGACTCCGCTCGGCGTGGCCGCGGCCGTCGGCGTGACCCTCTACTTCATCGGCGCGGTCATCAGCCACCTCCGGGTCAAGGACTACGAGCTGGCACCGGCGGCCGTACTGACCCTGGTCTCGGCGGCCGCCCTGGTGCTGCGGATCCTCGCCTGACCCTGACGAGTGACAGATATTGAAATCTGTCACTCGTCATGCCATTCTCGTTCCATGACGAAGAACGAGAGCACCTACGTGACCGCCGACCGCCGCACTCTCGGCAGCACCGGCCCCACCGTCTTCCCGCTGGGGCTGGGCTGCATGGGGATGTCCGCCCTCTACGGGGAGGCGGACCGCGCCGAGTCGATCGCGACCATCCACGCCTATCTGGACGCCACCCCCGACGGCACGCACACGCTGCTGGACACCGGCGACTTCTACGGCATGGGGCACAACGAACTGCTGATCAACGAGGCCCTGCGCACGGCGCCCGCCGAGGCCCGCGAGCGGGCGCTGACCAGCGTCAAGTTCGGCGCGCTGCGCACGGTCGAGGGCGGCTTCACCGGTTACGACGGCCGGCCGGAGGCCGTCAAGAACTTCCTGGCCTACTCGCTCCAGCGGCTCGGCCGGGACCACATCGACATCTACCGGATCGCGCGCGTGGACCCGGACGTGCCGATCGAGGAGACCGTCGGCGCCATCGCCGAGGCGGTCGAGGCCGGGCACGTGCGCCACATCGGCCTCTCGGAGGTCGGCGCGGACACCCTGCGCCGGGCCGCCGCCGTGGCCCCGATCTCCGACCTCCAGATCGAGTACTCGCTGATCTCCCGCGGCATCGAGGCCGAGATCCTGCCGACCGCCCGCGAGCTCGGCATAGGGATCACGGCGTACGGGGTGCTGTCCCGCGGCCTGATCAGCGGCCACTTCACCCGCGACCGCGCACTGACCCCGGGCGACTTCCGCGGCATGAGCCCCCGCTTCCAGGGCGGCAACCTCGACCGGAACCTCGACCTGGTGGAGGCGCTGCGCAAGGTGGCCGAGGGCAAGGGCGTGAGCGTCGCCCAGACCGCGATCGCCTGGGTGCTCGCGCAGGGGCCGCGGCACGGGGTCGACATCGTGCCGCTGGTGGGCGCACGGCGCCGGGACCGGCTCGCCGAGGCACTGGGTGCCATGAACGTCTCCCTCGACGCCGCCGACCTGGCCGCCGTCGAAGAGGCCGTCCCTGCGGGCGCCGCGGCCGGCGAGAGGTACCCGGCGGCCCAGATGGCCCACCTCGACAGTGAGCACTGAGCTGACGGTACGGTCGTACCCATGCCTCCCGCTGCTGCCGAGCCCCTGACTCCCGAGCGCATCCTCGCGACCACCGAGGAGGTGCTGCGCCGCTTCGGTCCCACCAAGGCGACCGTGGTGGACGTGGCCCGCGCCCTGGGTGTCAGCCACGGCAGCGTGTACCGGCACTTCCCGTCGAAGGCGGCGCTGCGCGAGGCCGTCACGGACCGCTGGCTCGCCAGGAGCGTGGTCATGCTGGAGGAGATCGCCTCGGCCCCCACCGGGAGCGCCCCCTCCAAGCTGGAGGCGTGGCTGGAGGCCCTCTTCGAGGCCAAGCGCCACAAGGCCGGCGACGACCCGGAACTGTTCGCCACCTACACCGTGCTGCTCGCCGAGAACAGCGGCGTGGTGGACGCGCACCTGACCGAGCTGATCGACCAGCTGGGCCGGATCATCGCCGAGGGCGTCGCGGCGGGCTCGCTCGCCGCCGACGATGTGCCGGCGGCGGCCCGCGCGGTGTTCGACGCCACCGGCCGCTTCCACGACCCGCAGTACGCGGCCGACTGGCTCTCACCGACGATCATCACCGAGTTCGAGGCGGTCACCGCCCTCGTAGTCCGGGGCCTGCGCGCCTGACGCGGGGCCGCCACCAGCCGGAATCCGTCCGGAATCAGTCAGTCCGGACAACTTGATGATCATTTTGGGCGCGTTTGGGTTGTCCGCGTCCCGTCAATGTCCCTACGGTCCCCCTACCGCACGTCATCAGGCACGTTCCAGGGGGAACCTTGTCCACTCCGGCAACTCACGTCGCACAACCGGCACCTCCGAAGCGCTCGGGCGGCGCCGCCGCCCTCGGCTGGATCCTGACCATCGGGCTCAACGTGGTCGCGCCGATCATCACGTACAACGTCCTCACCGAGGACCACGGCTGGAGCGAGTTCTCCGCGCTGCTGCTCAGCAGCGCGTGGCCGGTGCTCGACAGCGTCATCAGCCTGGCCTGGCGGCGCAAGCTCGACGAGTTCGCCGTCGTCACCCTGGTGTTCCTGGTGATCACCGCCGTCGTCTCGCTCGTCGGCGCGCACTCGGCCCGCGCGCTGCTCATCAAGGACTCGGGGGTCACCGGGCTCTTCGGGCTGCTCTGCCTGGGAACGCTGCTCGCGCCGCGCCCGCTGATGTTCTATTTCGGCCGCAAGTTCGCCACCGACGGCACCCCGGAGAGCACCGCCTGGTGGAACGGCCTGTGGCAGTACGAGGGCTTCCGCACCACCATGACCCGGATGACCCTGGTGTGGGGCCTCGCGTACGTCGCCGAGGCGATCGTCCGCGTCGTGCTGGCCTACACGCTCAGCACCAGCACCATGGTGGTGCTCAGCCCGATCATGATCTACGGCGTGCTGGCCGCACTCGGCGTGTGGACCGCCCTGTACGGGAAGCGGTCCCAGGCCGAGGGCGAGCGCCGCGCGGCCGAAGCGGCGGCCCAGGCGGCAGCGGCCTCCTGATCCGGGCCCGCCCCGCGAAAAGACCGGTGGCCCGGTGCGCTCGCAGCGCACCGGGCCACCGGTCTTCGTACAACAGGACCTAGCAGCCGAGCAGGCGGCTGCCGAGGTAGGTCTGGATCTGGTCCAGGGAGACGCGCTCCTGCTTCATGGTGTCGCGCTCGCGCACGGTCACCGCGTTGTCGTCCAGGGTGTCGAAGTCGACGGTGACGCAGAACGGCGTACCGATCTCGTCCTGGCGGCGGTAGCGGCGGCCGATGGCGCCCGCGTCGTCGAACTCGATGTTCCAGAACTTGCGCAGGTCGGCGGCCAGGCCCTTGGCCTTCGGCGACAGCTGCGCGTTGCGGGACAGCGGCAGGACGGCGACCTTGACCGGGGCCAGGCGCGGGTCGAAGCGCATCACGGTGCGCTTCTCCATGACGCCCTTGGCGTTCGGGGCCTCGTCCTCGTTGAACGCGTCGAGCATGAAGGCGAGCATCGCGCGGTTCACACCGGCGGCCGGCTCGATGACGTACGGGGTGTACTTCTCCTTCGTCTCCTGGTCGAAGTAGACGAGCTCCTGGCCGGAGGCCGCGGAGTGCGCCTTCAGGTCGAAGTCGGTGCGGTTGGCGACGCCCTCCAGCTCGGAGAACTCGTTGCCGCCGAAGTTGAAGCGGTACTCGATGTCGGCCGTGCGCTTCGAGTAGTGGGAGAGCTTCTCCTTCGGGTGGTCGTACCAGCGGATGTTCTCCTCACGGATGCCGAGGTCGCGGTACCAGTTCCACCGCTCCTGCATCCAGTACTCCTGCCACTGCTCGTCCTCGCCCGGCTTGACGAAGAACTCCATCTCCATCTGCTCGAACTCGCGCGTGCGGAAGATGAAGTTGCCCGGAGTGATCTCGTTCCGGAAGGACTTGCCCATCTGCGCGATGCCGAACGGGGGCTTCTTGCGCGAGGTGGTCTGCACGTGGGCGTAGTTGGTGAAGATGCCCTGGGCGGTCTCGGGGCGCAGGTACGCCTTCGAGCCGGTGTCCTGGGTCGGGCCGAGGTGGGTCTCCAGCATGCCGGAGAACTGCTTGGGCTCGGTGAACTGGCCCTTCACACCACAGTTGGGGCAGTTGATGTCGGCGAGACCATTGGCGGGCAGACGGCCGTGCTTGGCCTCGTACGCCTCTTCAAGGTGGTCCGCGCGGTGGCGCTTGTGGCAGGAGGTGCACTCGGTCAGCGGGTCCGAGAAAGTGGCGACGTGGCCGGAGGCCACCCAGACCTCGGGGGCCAGGATCACGGAAGAGTCGAGGCCGACGATGTCCTCGCGCCCGGTGACCATGGCCTTCCACCACTGGCGCTTGATGTTCTCCTTGAGCTCGACACCGAGCGGACCGTAGTCCCAGGCGGCCTTGGAGCCGCCGTAGATGTCACTGCACGGGAAAACGAAGCCACGGCGCTTGCTCAGGCTGACGATGGTTTCGATCTTGTCGGCGGCCACGGTGCTCTCTTCATTACGAGGACGAACGGCGAAGTCTTTAGATTACCGGCGCCCGCACCCCCCCTTTCAAATCGGTTCCCCTTCCACGCCCGCCCACACAGGCCTCCCACCTGGGTTTTTGACAATCGTTTCCATCTTTGATGAAAATGGATGTCATGAACGTACGACGCCTCATACCCACCGCCGCCCTCGCCGGAGCCGTCGCCCTCGGCGCCACGGCCCTGACCGCCTGCTCCGGAGCCGGCGCCACCGGCAGCAAGGACGGCAAGGTCGGCGTGACGGCGTCGTTCTACCCGCTGCAGTTCCTGGCCGAGCAGATCGGCAAGGACCACGTGAAGGTCGACGGCCTGACCAAGCCCGGCGTCGAACCGCACGACCTGGAGATCACCCCGAAGCAGACCGCGCAGCTCGGCGAGGCCGACGTGGTCCTGTACCTCAAGAGCCTGCAGCCCGCCGTCGACAAGGCCGTGGCCCAGTCCGGCGTGAAGAACATCGTCGACGCCGCGACCCTCACCGAGCTGGAGGTCCACGGCTCCGGCCACGACCACGGCGCCGAAGAGGCCCACGCCGAGGGCGAGGACCACGACCACGGCCACGGCGAGGGCGGCAAGGACCCGCACGTCTGGCTCGACCCCGTCAAGTACGCGGAGATCGCCAAGGGCGTCGGCGCCGCCCTGGAGAAGGCCGACCCCGACCACGCCGCGGACTACAAGAAGAACACCGACGAGCTCGTCGGCAAACTGGCCGCGCTGGACACGGAGTTCAAGGACGGTCTGAAGAACACCGCCTCCAGGACCTTCATCACCACCCACTCCGCCTTCGGCTACCTCGCCGAGCGCTACGGCCTCGACCAGGAGGGCATCTCCGGCGTCGACCCCGAGTCCGAGCCGAGCCCGGCCCGGATGAAGGATCTTCAGGCCGTCGCGAAGAAGGACAATGTCACCACCGTGTTCTTCGAGACCCTGGCCAGCGACAAGACGGCCAAGACCCTCGCGGCGGACACGGGCCTGCAGACCGATGTCCTGGACCCGCTCGAAGGAATCACCGACACGTCCCAGGGCGCTGACTACTTCGAGGTCATGCGGTCCAACCTGAAGAACCTCCAGAAGGCGCTCGGAGCCAAGTAGATGACAGCAGCAACGGAGGCGCGAGCCATGCAGTCCACACCGGGGCAGGCAGCGGACCAGCCGCCCGTCATATCCCTGCGCGGGGCCACGGCCTCGCTCGGCTCGCGCCCCGTGCTGCGCGGGATCGACCTCACCGTCCACCGCGGTGAGGTCGTCGCGCTGCTCGGTGCCAACGGCTCCGGCAAGTCCACGGCCGTGCGCGCCGTGGTCGGCCAGGTCCCGCTGGCCGACGGAACCCTCAGCCTCTTCGGCACGGACTTCAAGCGCTTCCGCGACTGGTCGCGCATCGGATACGTCCCCCAGCGCACCACCGCCGCCGGCGGCGTCCCGGCCACCGTCCGCGAGGTCGTCTCCTCCGGCCGGCTCGCCCGCTCCCGCTTCGGCCTCCTGCGCAAGGCCGACAGGGCCGCCATAGAGCACGCCCTGGCCCTGGTCGACATGGACTCGTACGCCGACGCCTCGGTGGACGCCCTCTCCGGCGGCCAGCACCAGCGCGTGCTCATAGCCCGGGCGCTCGCCGTCGAACCCGAGCTGCTGATCATGGACGAGCCGATGGCGGGCGTGGACCTCGCCAACCAGGAAGTCCTGGCGAACGCCCTGCGCGCGCAGGTCGCCGCCGGCTCCACCGTCCTGCTCGTGCTGCACGAGCTGGGCCCGCTGGAGCCCCTGATCGACCGCGCCGTCGTCCTGCGCGACGGCTGCGTCGTCCACGACGGCCCGCCCCCGGAGGCCGTGGGGCAGCACGCCCTGCCCGGCCACGACCACGTACACCCCCACGCGGCGCACGACGCCGGGCCCCTGCGGACGGGACTGCTGAGCTGATGGACATCCTCGACTACGCCTTCATGCAGCGCGCACTGATCGCGGCGGCCCTGGTCGGCATCACGGCGCCCGCCATCGGCACGTACCTCGTCCAGCGACGCCAGGCGCTCATGGGCGACGGCCTCGGCCACGTCGCCATGACCGGTGTCGCGCTCGGCTTCGTGCTCCAGACCAGCCCGGTCTGGATGGCGACGCTCGTCGCCGTCGTCGGCGCCGTCGGCATGGAACTGATCCGGGCCCGCGGCAGGACCAGCGGGGACGTCGCCCTCGCCATGCTCTTCTACGGCGGCCTCGCGGGCGGCGTCATGATCATCAACCTCGGGGGCGGGCAGACGGCCAGCCTCCTCGGCTCCATGTTCGGCTCGATCACCACGGTCGCCGCCGAGGACGTGACCGCGATGGCGATCCTCGCCGCCTTCGTCCTCGCCGTGGCCATCGGCCTGCGCAGGCAGCTCTTCGCCGTCTGCCAGGACGAGGAGTTCGCCCGGGTCACCGGCCTGCCCGTGCGCGCCCTGAACCTGCTGATCGCGGTCACCGCCGCCGTCACCGTCACCGTCGCGATGCGCATCGTCGGCCTGCTGCTGGTCAGCGCGATGCTGGTGATCCCGGTCGCGGCCGCCCAGCGCCTCACCCGCAGCTTCGCGGCCACGCTGGGCCTGGCCATGGCCATCAGCGTGACCGTCTCGCTGACCGGCACGGCGGCCACCTACTACATCAACGTGCCCTCGGGCGCGACGATCGTGCTGCTCGCGATCGGCGTCTTCATGGTGATGACCGCCCTCTCCGCCCCCCTGGCCCGGCGCCGGGCCAGAGCCGCACTCGCGGCCGAAGAGGTCTGCACGCGCGACGATGTGAAGGTCTAGGCCGTCTTCCGGATCTCGCCGGGCCCGGCGAGATCCGGAAGACACGGCCTGGCGGGCTGGCACAATGGCCGCAGGCCTATACGAGGAGGAACCGGTGGCGACTGCGCCTGGCGAGATGAATACCGCGCCAGTACGAGGACGATCCACCCGGCAGCGGGCCGCGGTCGCGGCGGCGCTGGACGAGGTGGACGAGTTCCGCAGCGCCCAGGAACTCCACGACATGCTCAAGCACCGTGGCGACTCCGTGGGCCTGACCACCGTCTACCGCACCCTCCAGTCCCTCGCGGACGCCGGCGAGGTCGACGTGCTGCGCACCAGCGACGGCGAGTCCGTCTACCGCCGGTGCTCCACCGGGGACCACCACCATCACCTGGTCTGCCGCAAGTGCGGCAAGGCCGTCGAGGTGGAGGGCCCGGCCGTGGAGAAGTGGGCGGAGTCCATCGCGGCCGAGCACGGCTACGTGAACGTGGCGCACACGGTGGAGATCTTCGGCACCTGCGCCGACTGCGCCGCCGCGTCCTAGACCCGCTTCAGGTTCTGGGCCAGGATCGCGCGCATGCGGTCGATGTCGTCCGGGTGCCGGGCGCCCCGCTTCGGCAGTGTCGCCACGGCAGCCGCACGCGTGCCCCCGAACAGGACGAACAGCTCCGGCGTCTCCGTGTACTGCGCGAAGAGCGTCCAGTCCATCGTGTACGACATGGTCTCGCCCGTGGTCGCGGTGCCCCGCTCGTCGGCCACCGTGCGGCACTCCCCGTACGGCTCCGCCACGGAGTACAGCCGGCGGGCCGTGCTGCGCCGGATCCAGAAGACGCCGAAGACCGCGACGGACAGGGCCGCGACCGCCGAGACCACGATCACGGACGGCCGGGAGCCGTCGAGCAGGCCCAGCCCCACGGTGGCGACGGCCGTCAGCAGCGGCAGGAGCAGCGTCTCCGCCCGGCCCGCCGGCGTCCGGCGGGCCCGGGCCCGAACTGCTCCCCTGATGTCGGCGAGCGTCAGCCGGTAGGTGAAGGCGACCTGCTCCTGCTCCTCCGTCACCCCGGCCCGGCCGGTCTGCTCCGCCACCTGCCGACTGTGATCCCCGCCCATGTTCATGCGGTGAGGATACGGCAGCTCAGCCCGCCGAGCCCTCGGCCTGGTTCGGGACGGCGCCGCCGAAGCGACGGTCGCGCTGGGCGTACTCCAGGCAGGCCGCCCAGAGGTTCCGGCGGTCGAAGTCCGGCCACAGCACGTCCTGGAAGACCATCTCGGCGTACGCGCTCTGCCAGAGCAGGTAGTTGGAGGTGCGCTGCTCGCCGCTGGGGCGCAGGAAGAGGTCCACGTCCGGCATGTCCGGGTAGTACATGTACTTCGCGAAGGTCTTCTCGTTCACCTTCGACGGGTCCAGCCTGCCGGCCGCCACGTCACGGGCGATGGCCTGAGCCGCGTCCGCGATCTCCGCACGCCCGCCGTAGTTGACGCAGAAGTACAGGGTCATGGCGTCGTTGTCGACGGTCTGCTCCTGCGCGACCTGGAGCTCCTGGACGACCGACTTCCACATCTTCGGCATGCGGCCGACCCAGCGGATGCGGATGCCCAGCTCGTTCATCTCGTCGCGGCGGCGCCGGATGACATCGCGGTTGAAGTTCATCAGGAAGCGGACCTCGTCGGGCGAGCGCTTCCAGTTCTCCGTCGAGAAGGCGTACAGGGAGAGGTTCTTGACGCCCATCTCCAGGCAGCCCTTGAGCACGTCGAGCACGACGCCCTCGCCGACCTTGTGGCCCTCGGTACGCGGCAGACCGCGCTCCTTGGCCCAGCGGCCGTTGCCGTCCATGACGACCGCGACGTGGTTCGGGACCAGCTCGCCGGGGATCTTCGGCGGGACCGCGCCGGACGGGTGCGGCTCGGGAACCTTGTACTCGCGGCGAGAGCGCCCCAGAATCCCGCGTCGTGCCATGTGTCCAGCTCCTATTTCTCGACGTATCGCAGGGAGCGTAGCCCGCGCTCCAGATGCCAGTGCAAATAGGCGGAGACCAGCCCGCTGCCCTCCCGCACGTGACGCGCCTCGCACGCGTCGGCATGCCCCCAGTCGCCCGTCAGCAGGGCGCTGAGCAGGGCGATGGCCTCTGATGAGGGTACGACGCTGCCGGGCACCCGGCAGTCCCCGCATATGACTCCGCCCGCGGCGACGGAGAAGTGCCGGTTGGGTCCGTGGATGCCGCACTTCGCGCAGTCCTCGAAGCTGGGCGCGTAGCCGTTGACGGCGAGGGAGCGCAGCAGGAAGGCGTCGAGGATGAGGTGGGGCTCGTGCTCGCCGCGCGAGAGGGTGCGCAGGGCTCCGACGAGCAGCAGGTACTGCTGCACGGCCGGCTCGCCCTCGTTCTCGGTGAACCGCTCGGCGGTCTCCAGCATGGCGGTGCCGGCGGTGTAGCGGGCGTAGTCGGTGACGATGCCGTTGCCGTACGGCGCGATGATCTCGGTCTGGGTGCAGAGCGGGAGGCTGCGGCCGATCAGTTCGCTGCCCCGGGCGAAGAACTGCACGTCGGCGTGGGAGAAAGGTTCCAGCCGGGCGCCGAATTTGGACTTGGTGCGCCGGACCCCGCGGGCGACGGCCCGCACCCGTCCGTGGCCGCGGGTCAGCAGCGTGATGATGCGGTCCGCCTCACCCAGCTTCTGGGTGCGCAGCACGATGCCGTCGTCGCGGAACAGACTCATGCGCCCATTGTCCCGTACGGCGGCGGAACCACGGGCAGCGTGTCCCCGCCGTGAACGGCAGCGGCCCCGGCCGGGCGCGGGGCCCGGCCGGGGTCACCCCTTGGGAGGGTCAGGAGGCCGGCGTCCGGGCTTCTTCGCCCTCACCCGACGGGGCCGGTACGGCTGCCGCGGACTCCTCGCCCGCCGTCGGCTGGGCGGGCAGTTCGACCTTCGGGGCGTCGTGGGCGCCTTCCTTGCCCAGGCCGTTGAAGACCAGGTTGAGGACGATGGCGGCCGTGGCACCGAGCGTCACACCGCTGTTGAGCAGCGAGGACAGGTCCGGGTCCATGTGCTTGCTGAAGAGGACCGGGACGGTCGCGGGGAGCAGGGCGAAGGCGAGGGAGACGCCGACGATCAGCGCGTTCTTCTCCTCCTTCAGGTCCACCTTGGCCAGGGTCTGGATACCGGCCAGGGCGACCATGGCGAACATGACGGTCGCGGCGCCGCCGAGGACTCCGTGCGGGACGGCGGCGACGATCGCGGCGGCCTTGGGCAGCAGACCCAGGACGATCATGAAGACACCCGCGGCGACCACCACGAACCGGCTCTTCACCTTCGTCATCCGCACCAGGCCGACGTTCTCGGCGAAGGCCACGTACGGGAAGGAGTTGAGGACACCGCCGAGCGCGGTCGCGGCGCCGTCGGCACGCAGGGCGCGGGCCACGGTCTCGCTGTCGACCTCCTTGCCGACGATGTCACCGACGGCGTAGGTGTCACCGGTCGTCTCGACCATGGTGATCAGCATGACGATGAGCATCAGGACGATCGGGAACCACTCGAACTTCGGGGCACCGAAGTGGAAGGGGGTGGTGATCCCGATCCACTCGGAGCTGCTCACGTCGCCGAACTTCGCGTCGCCGAGCAGGAAGGCGACGGTGGTGCCGACGACCAGGCCGAGGAGGATCGAGATGCTGGAGAGGAACGGCTTGCCGATCTTCATCAGGATGAGGATGAAGAGCATCGTGCCGCCGGCGTAGGCGAAGTTCTTCGGGTCTCCGAAGTCGGGGCTGCCGAGGCCGCCGGCCGCGTCGTTGAGACCGACCGGGATCAGGACGATGCCCAGCACGGTGATCACCGTGCCGGTGACGACCGGCGGGAACAGCCGCATCACCGTCCGGAACGCCTTGGCCGGGAGCCAGGCGAAGGCGAAGGTGGCGATACCGGCGGTGATCACCGCGCCGTAGATGACCAGCAGGGCGGCGGTACCGCCGCCGGCGCCGAGACCTATGGCGATCATCGGGGAGACCGCGGTGAAGGTCACGCCCTGGATCAGCGGCAGGCGCGCACCGATCCGGCCGATGCCCCAGGCCTGGATGATCGAGGCGATACCGCAGGTGAAGAGGTCCGCGTTGATCAGGTAGACCAGCTGTTCAGGGCTCAGCTTCAGCGCGTTGCCGACGATGATCGGAACGATCACCGCGCCGGCGTAGAAGGCGAGTACGTGCTGGAAGCCGTACAGCGCGAGCTTGGGGAGGGGGAGCACCTCGTCGACCGGGTGCGTGCTCTGCTCTCCGTCGGTGGAAAGCCGGGCGGCGACACGTGCCATCTCAGCCTTGCCCTTCAAGGTAGGTAAGTGAGAGGAGATCTGGTTATCCCTGGGCGTAGTGGGTCGCTAACCCGTTGGTACGCCAGGGTTGTCAGTGCATTCACGTTGAGGTGAATCGAAGCCGCGCTGTGTTAACGGCGCCGTCTTGTCGTGTGACCGGAATTGAACGCCTGTGGGTGGCCTCACACATATCGTCGACTTCGACAAACTGTTGACGTTCAGGCCTGTTCGATCTGTAGGTTTCTCCAGTGGTGCGGAGCCCTCGGCAGGGGTATGAGCGCAGCGGCGCGGAGCCGGACGTTCTCGCCGCGCACCCGTGAAGCATCTGCCCCGTGACGTGCGGATACGGAGTTTGCGGCCCTTCGGAGGGGCAAACTCGAAGCCACTGTTCCGGCCGTCCGACTGGTGGACACATCGGGCACGGCGCGTGCGCCCGCACCCTTCACACGGCGTTCACACGTCCCGAAATGGGCCCCGTGAGGCCGGATCGTTACGTCGCGGAAGGCCGTTTCGGACGGAACGGGCCCGTCCGGAGTCCACGGATCGGACACGAGCGGCCCTGCGCGATGAATGCGCACAGGGCCGCTCGGGGTCAAGGATCCGTTTTCGGATCCGTTTCCGGATCCGCGCCGGATCCGTGGAACACGCCCGTCAGGGAGCGCGTACCGCCGACAGCAGTCGGGTCACCTCGTCCGTGTCGATCCGCAGCGCCGCGCCGACCGTCGCGAGCACCTCGCGCTCGGCCGGGGTGTACGGGCCGTCCGCGAGTGCGATACGGGCCCCCTGGAGCAGGATCGATTCGCGGCCCGGGCCGGCCAGGTGCGGGGCCAGCGGTTCCAGGGCTTCGTGGAGCTCTATCGACAGCGCGGCCCCGCAGCACTCCGGGACGTCGTACAGCCCGAGCCGGCCCTCGTCCGTGGACAGCGCCTCCACGAGGGACTCCAGCTGCTCCTCGGTGCAGTCCTGGAAGCCCGCGGTCCGTACGGCGCCCACCGCGGCCTCCAGCGCGCTGCGCGAGGCCGTTCCGCCCGCGGTGAGCACGGCCAGCGCCACGGTGTGCACGGCGTCGCGCAGGAGGGCCGTGAAGCGGGTCGTGGTGAGGTGGTCCAGGACGTCGGTGGCGAAGCGCGCACGGCAGCCCTGGCACTCGATGACGGGCCCGGCCTGCCCGCGGGGCAGCAGCGGCACCCCGAGGACGGTGAACCGGCGCCGTCCGGTCCTCCTGCGGTAATTGCGGTCCCCACCGCAGGCGGGGCAGAAGAACTCCCCGTCCCCCACGGTGCTCCAGGTGGTACGGGTGCCCCAGACCGTCAGCTTCCGGCCGTCCCCACCCCGAACTGGCAGCACGTCGCACCTCCGTAACCTTCCGGCAACATCGCCGGGTGGGCGTGATGTTAGCCACATCGGTGAGGATGCGTCAGTCGTGTGACAAGACAACATGTCCCGGGCCCCGGACTTGGCCGGTCTGCGTCCCCGGCGTCCCCCCGTCCCCTCGCCGCCCCCTCTAGGGTTCGCCGCATGAACGAGAAGTCCTGTCTGGTCACCGGCGCCGCGAGCGGGATCGGCCGGGCCACCGCCCTGCTGCTGGCCCGCTCCGGGGCCCGGGTGACCGCGGCCGACATCAACGGCCCCGGGGTCGAGGCCCTGCGTACGGAACTGGCCGACGAGGGGTACGCGATCACCGCGGTCGCCGGTGACGTCGCCGATCCGCAGGCCAACCGCGCGATGGTCGCGGCCGCCGTCGGGGCCTACGGGCGCCTGGACGTCGCCGTGGCGAACGCCGGGGTGCTCCCCCTCTCCGACGTACGGGAGACCAGTCCCGAGGACTGGGATCACGTCATGGCGGTCGACGGCCGCGGAATGTTCCTGACCTGCAAGTACGCCATCGAGGCGATGACCGCGCAGCCGCGCCCCGGCGGGGCTCTGGTCTGCGTGTCCTCGATCTCGGGAGTGGCCGGGCAGGCCCGCCAGGCCGCGTACGGACCCGCGAAGTTCGTGGCGTCGGGGCTGACCAAGCACCTCGCGGTGGAGTGGGCCGCGCACGGGATCCGGGTCAACGCGGTGGCACCGGGAACCATCCGTACGGAGCGGGTGATCGCGCTGCAGGACGAGCCGGGCGGGCCGGAGTACCTGTCGGAGATCACGGGGGCGCACCCGATGGGCCGGCTCGGGGAGCCCGAGGAGGTGGCCCGTGTCATCGCCTTCCTGGCCTCGGACGCGGCCTCGTTCGTGACGGGCGTGATCCTGCCGGTGGACGGCGGCTACCTGGCCCGCTGACCCCGGCCGGCGGGCCGGACCATGGGCCGGACCACGGGTCGCCGGGCCCGCGTGGGAACGAGAGAACCCCGCCCCCTCCGGAAGGGAGGGGGCGGGGTTCACGTACGAGGGATCAGCGGCCCGCGCGGTTGACGGCCGAGATGACCGCCTTCAGGGAGGCGCGGGTGGTGTTGGCGTCGATGCCGATGCCCCACAGGACACGGCCGTCGATCGCGCACTCGATGTACGAGGCGGCCACGGCGGAGGCGCCCTCGCTCATGGTGTGCTCGGTGTAGTCCAGCAGGCGGGCGTCGATCCCGATGCCGGCCAGCGCGTCGAAGAAGGCCGAGATCGGACCGTTGCCGGTGCCGTCCAGGACCGTCTCCACACCGTCCACGACCGCCTCGACGGTCAGCGTGTCCGTGCCGTCCTTGTCGGTGGCCGTCGAACCGGAGCGCAGCTGGATGCGGCCCCACGGGTTCTCGGGGTTGGGCAGGTACTCGTCCTCGAAGACCGACCAGATCGCCTTCGGCGTGACCTCTCCGCCCTCGGAGTCGGTCTTGGCCTGGATGATCCGGGAGAACTCGATCTGCATGCGGCGCGGCAGGTCCAGCTTGTGGTCGTTCTTCAGGACGTACGCGATGCCGCCCTTGCCGGACTGCGAGTTGACCCGGATGACCGCCTCGTAGGAGCGGCCGACGTCCTTCGGGTCGATCGGCAGGTACGGGACCGCCCATTCGATGTCGTCGACGGTCTTGCCGGCGGCGGCCGCGTCGGCCTCCATCGCGTCGAAGCCCTTCTTGATGGCGTCCTGGTGGGAGCCGGAGAAGGCGGTGTAGACCAGGTCGCCCGCGTAGGGGTGGCGCGGGTGGACCTCCATCTGGTTGCAGTACTCGCTGGTGCGGCGGATCTCGTCGATCTGCGAGAAGTCGATCTGCGGGTCGATGCCCTGGGAGAACAGGTTCATGCCCAGGGTGATCAGGTCGACGTTGCCGGTGCGCTCGCCCTGCCCGAACAGGCAGCCCTCGATGCGGTCGGCGCCGGCCATCAGGGCCAGCTCGGCGGCGGCGACGGCGGTGCCGCGGTCGTTGTGCGGGTGCACGGAGATGCAGACGTGCTCGCGGCGGGTCAGGTTGCGGGCCATCCACTCGAAGCGGTCCGCGTGCGTGGACGGCGTCGAGCGCTCCACGGTGGCGGGCAGGTTCAGGATGATCTCGCGGCCCTCGGCCGGCTGCCAGACGTCACAGACGGCCTCGCAGACCTCCAGGGCGAAGTCCAGCTCGGTGTCGGTGAAGATCTCCGGGCTGTACTGGTAGCCGAAGGTGGTCTCGGGACCCAGCAGCTTGTCCGCGTACTCCATGACCAGGCGGGTGCCGTCGACGGCGATCTGCTTGATCTGCTCCTTGGAACCGCGGAAGACGACCCGGCGGAAGGTCGGGGCGGTCGCGTTGTACAGGTGGACGGTGGCGCGCCTGGCGCCGACCAGGGACTCCACGGTCCGCTCGATCAGGTCCTCGCGGGCCTGGGTCAGTACGGAGATGGTGACGTCGTCCGGGATCGCGCCCTCTTCGATGATGGAGCGCACGAAGGCGAAGTCGGTCTCGCCGGAGGAGGGGAAGCCGACCTCGATCTCCTTGTAGCCCATGCGCACCAGCAGGTCGAACATCTCGCGCTTGCGGGCGGGGGTCATCGGGTCGATCAGCGACTGGTTGCCGTCGCGCAGGTCGGTGGAGAGCCAGCGGGGGGCCTTGGTGACGCGGGCGTCCGGCCAGGTGCGGTCGGGGATGTCCACCTGCTCGTACGAGCCGTACTTGTGGATCGGCATCCCGGAGGGCTTCTGGGTGTGGGTCGCGTTCGTGATGGGCGTGGGGCGACCGACAAAAGGCTGCTGGCTCATGGCGTTGGGCTCCTCGCGTGTCCGCGTGTAGTTCGCTGGGACGGCCGACGGCGGTAGTGAAAACCGCAACACCAAACTCCGCGGGGAGGGGGTCGGCCTACGACTACAGACCCTCGCCGCGGCAGCTAAGGAGAAGCAGCCCGAAACGCATGATGGGCCGAGCCTAGCCGAGCCGCGCCGTAACGCGAGGACCTGTTTCAGTATGCAAGACCCGAGGGTCCGATTTGCACCAAATGTGAGCCAAGCCTCTTTCGCTCCGGCTGGGTCCGGTTGTTCCGTCAATCCAGCGTTACCGCTTTCAGACAAGTGAATGAATCATGGTCGCAGGTAGTGACACCGCCATGACCCACTGCCACATTGCCGGGCATGAATGCCTCCCACGCTCGCCGCCATCACCCCGTCTTCTGCACGGTCGTACCGCCGCACCTCCTCGACAAGGCCGCCCTGTCCGAGGACTCCCGCCGTGCCGACCTCGCCCAGCGCACCCTGGAGCGGGACTCCCTGCTGCGCACCCGGCGCCGGGTCACCGCCGTCCGGGGAATCGTCCCCACCCTCGCCGCGCCGGCCTCCGACGACCCGGAGCGGACGATCTACGACGCCCAGCACCGCACCCGGCTGCCCGGAACGAAGGTCCGCGGGGAGGGCGACCCGCTGAGCAAGGACGCCACCGTCAACCGCGCCTACGCGGGGCTCGGGGCGACGTACGAACTCTTCCTGAAGGGCTTCGGCCGGCGCTCGATCGACGACTCCGGGCTCCCCCTGGACGCGACCGTCCACTACGGCGAGGACTACAACAACGCCTTCTGGGACGGCCAGCAGATGGTCTTCGGCGACGGCGACGGGGACCTCTTCCTCGACTTCACCGTGTCGGTGGACGTCATCGGCCACGAGCTGACCCACGGGGTCACCCAGTACACGGCGAACCTGACCTACCGCGGCCAGTCGGGCGCCCTGAACGAGTCGATGTCGGACGTCTTCGGCTCACTGATCAAGCAGTACTCACTGGAGCAGACGGCCGAGGAGGCCGACTGGCTGATCGGGGCCGGCCTGCTCGGCCCCAACGTCACCGGGGTCGCGCTGCGCTCGATGAAGGCCCCGGGCACCGCGTACGACGACGACGAGCTCGGCAAGGACCCGCAGCCGGCCACGATGGACGACTACGTGAACACCCACAGCGACAACGGCGGCGTCCACATCAACTCCGGCATCCCCAACCACGCCTTCTACATCGTGGCGACCGAGCTGGGCGGCAAGGCCTGGGAGCGGGCCGGTCAGATCTGGTACGACACCCTGACCGGCGGCGACCTCACCCCCCGGGCGGACTTCGCGGACTTCGCCCGGCTCTCGACCGCGGCGGCCGTGACCCGTTACGGGGACGGCGGCGCGGAGCACCAGGCGCTCCAGAAGGCGTGGTCCGCGGTGGGTGTCCCGCTCGCCGGGTAGAGGGCTCCCATGCGCATTCAGGTGATACGGACGGGCGGCTTCGCGGGCATCGAGCGCCGGGCCGAGGTGGACACATCGGGCCGGCCGGACGAGAACGAGTGGCAGGCCCTGGCCCAGCTCGCGCTGCGGCCCGGTCCGCCGGGCGACCCGGCGGACCGCGTACGGGACGGCTTCTCGTACCGCATCACGGTGGACGGGCGGACGGTGGCCTGCGCGGAGCCCAACCTGTCGGACGCCCAGCGGGCGCTGATCTCGCGCGTGCTGAAGGAGGGCGCCTGAGCGGGTCCGGAAAGGAGGTGCCCGCGCGGCGCCCCTTTGTTTGGATGGCCGGATGACCGACCACATGATCGATTCGACGCTGTCCGAGCTGGAGCGGTACTACGACACGGTGCCGCGGGTGGGCGGGGCCCGCGCCGAGGACTTCGGCGCGCTGACCCTCTTCGTCCAGGAGGGCACGGGCTGGCCGTACTACGCGCGGCCCGCACTCGGCGGCCCCGAGGCGACCCGGGCCGACGTGGAACGGGTCTGGGAGCGCCAGCGGGAGCTGAAGGTCCCCGAGGCCTTCGAGTGGGTGGCCGAAACCAGCCCCTCGCTACGGGCCGCGGTGGAGGCGGCGGGACTCCATGTCCACGCGCACCCGCTGATGGTCCTGGACCCCTCGGCCGAAGTCCTTCCCCCGCACCCGGAAGTCCGCCTGCTCGACGCCGACGACCCGCTGCTCGCCGCCGCGGTGACGGTCCCGTCCCTGGCCTTCGCGGCCCCGGGAACGGCGGTCGGCGAGGCGGGCCCCGCCGAACTGGCGGCGGCGCTGACGGATCCGGTGGCCGAGGCGGGCCGGGCCCGGGTGTCCGGGAAGCTGGCGGCGGGCAGCACGGTCCTGGCCGCGGCCGTACGGGACGGCGTGGTGCTCTGCGCGGGCCAGTACAACCCGGTCGGCGACGTCGTCGAGGTGGTGGGCGTCGGCACGCTGCCGTCGGCCCGCCGCCAGGGCCTGGCCCTCGGGGTCACGGCCGCCCTGGTCGCGGAGGCACGGGCGCGCGGGGCCCGCACCGTCTTCCTGTCGGCGGGCGACGAGGACGTGGCCCGCGTCTACGCCCGCATCGGCTTCCGCCGGGTGGCCACGGCCCTGATCGCCGAACCGCAGGTGTGACGCGCCCGCTCGGGCAGCGGGCTGCGTTCCTCTTTGCCGGGTCGGCAACAAAGTTTGCCGCAGGCCGCCGGGCGGGCGGAGCATCGGCCCTGCCGGCACCCGTACTGGAAGAGGAAGCCATGACCGAGCACGCGCACACCCACCCGCACGCCCAGCACCACCCCGAGCCCGGGACGGCTGCGGGCGAGGAGTTCTGGGACGGCCGGTACGGGGAGAACCACCGCATCTGGAGCGGCGAGGCCAACGCCATGCTGGTGCACGAGGTGTCCGCCCTCGCCCCGGGCCGCGCCCTGGACCTGGGGTGCGGGGAGGGCGCCGACGCCGTATGGCTGGCCCGCCGCGGGTGGACGGTCACCGGGACCGACATCTCCGGGGTCGCCCTCGGCCGGGCGGCCGAGCACGCGGCGGAGGCCGGGGTCACCGACCGCGTCTCCTTCGCACGGCACGATCTGACGGAGTCCTTCCCGCAGGGGGAGTTCGATCTCGTCTCCGCGTGCTTCCTGCACAACTACGGGGACTTCCCCCGTGACGCGGTCCTGCGCAGGGCCGCCTCGGCCGTGGCCCCCGGCGGCACCCTGCTGGTGGTCGGGCACGCGGGCTGGGCGCCGTGGCAGGAGGAGCGGGAGGAGGCGCACTTCCCCACGCCCGAGGAGGTCCTCGCGCAACTGGAGCCCGTCACGGCGGGCTGGGAGGTGCTGCGGGCCGAGGAGACCGAGCGGGTCCAGAACCAGCCCGACGGAACGCCCGGGACCCGTACGGACAACGTGGTCCGGGTGCGCCGGCCCGCGTAGCCGGACCGAACGACGGCCGGACGGACGGAACGACGAACGGACGCCGCCCCGCACGGGGGCCGGCGTCCGTTCGTCGTCGTGCCGTGGTGTCGTCGCTTCGTGCGCGGTTCGCGCCTCAGAAGCCGAGCTTGCGCAGCTGCTTGGGGTCCCGCTGCCAGTCCTTGGCGACCTTCACGTGCAGGTCGAGGAAGACCGGGGTGCCGAGCAGCGCCTCGATGTGCTTGCGCGACTTCATCCCGACCTCCTTCAGGCGGGAGCCCTTCGGGCCGATGATGATGCCCTTCTGGCTCGGCCGCTCGATGTAGACGTTGGCGTGGATGTCGAGCAGCGGGCGGTCCGCCGGACGGTTCTCGCGCGGGATCATCTCCTCGACGACCACGGCGATGGAGTGCGGGAGCTCGTCCCGGACGCCCTCCAGCGCGGCCTCGCGGATCAGCTCCGCGACCATGACCATCTCGGGCTCGTCGGTGAGGTCGCCCTCGGGGTACAGCGGCGGGCTCTCCGGCAGCAGCGGCGCGATCAGGTCGGCCAGCAGCTGGACCTGGGTGTCGCCGACCGCCGAGACGGGAACGATCTCGGCCCACTCGAAGCCCAGCTCCTCGGCGAGCTGGTGGACGGCGATGAGCTGCTCGCCCACCACCTTCGACTCGACCAGGTCGGTCTTGGTGATGATGGCGATCTTGGGGGTCTTCTTGATCCCCGCGAGCTCCTTGGCGATGAACTTGTCGCCGGGGCCGAGCTTCTGGTCGGCCGGCAGGCAGAAGCCGATGACGTCGACCTCGGCCCAGGTGGTCCGTACGACGTCGTTGAGGCGCTCGCCGAGCAGGGTGCGCGGCTTGTGCAGGCCGGGCGTGTCCACGAGGACGAGCTGGGCGTCGGGGCGGTGCACGATGCCGCGGACGGTGTGGCGGGTGGTCTGCGGCCGGTTGGAGGTGATCGCGACCTTGGTGCCCACGAGTGCGTTGGTGAGGGTCGACTTCCCCGCATTGGGGCGGCCGACGAAACAGGCGAACCCCGCACGGTGCGGGGCGGTGGACTCGGGGGAACGATCGCTCATACGGGCCATTCTCCCCGATGCGGCTCCCAGCGCCGACCAGATCACGGCGGCAAGGGCCGGTACGGCCGTGAGCGAGGGGTACTCGGCGAGGTCCGCACGGCCCTGAGCTGTGGTTCCGTCGGCCCGGGCACGCACCGTGACCTCGGCCCATTCCGCTCTGGGCGCGCCCTCCCAACGGGCGTCGAGCCGTACTTCCTGACCCGGCAGCAGTTCGGCGGGCAGCCCGCCGAGCTCGCGGGCGAGGAGCGGGCGGCCGAGGGCGCCGGTGGCGGTGAGGGCGGCCCGGGGGCGGAGGGTGACATTGCCGATGTTGTGGAGCGTGTACGAGACGTCCGCGCCGGAGCCGCGCCGGTTCACGGTGACCCCCCGGACGGTGAGGGCGGGGGCGGTGGGGCCGGTCACCCGCAGGTACAGCCGGGCGGCGACGGCCTGCTGTACGCCGATCCCCCGGCCGGTGTCGGCCGCGGCGGCCGGCCGTTCCTCCAGGGCCACGACGGCGCCGGGGTGGTCCCCCGGTTCCGCCCGGTCGGGGACGGTGAGGGTGAAGCGGACGGAGACCGACGAGCGGGCCGCCACGGTGAGCCGCTCCCGGTCGAGCTTCGCCCACGCGGCGGTGGCCAGCCGCGGCTCGTCGGGTCCGCGCAGGGCGAAGCCGCCGTCGCGGGCGGTGTTGTAGGCGTCGGCGGCGTACAGCCGGAAGGTGCGGGGCCGGTCGGTGCGGTTGGTCAGGGTGACGGCATCGGTGACGGCCTGGCCGGGCGCGGCGGCGAGGTAGAAGCAGGGCCGCTGCCCGACGCTGTTCGCGGCGGGCAGCACGGACCACTGACCGCTGTCGGCGGTGGCCGTCCCGGCGGGGGCGAGAACGAGGGCGAGCAGGGCGGCGGCGCACAGCACCCGCGCCGCGGCCTTCCCCGGGGCTCCGCCCCGGACCCCGCGCCTCAAACGCCGGCGGGGCTGGATCTCCAGCCCGTCCAGGCGGCGCCTCCCAGCGGTGGCTGGGGGAGTTCGAGGACCGGGTCCGGGCAGCGCCCGGTTACGGGAAGGGGCGGGGTGGGGGAGAGCTCCGCGCAGCGGCAGCCGCGGGCGGCCCGTCACGACAGGGTCAGCGTCAGGACCGCCGTGTACGCACCCGGCGGGGTGTACGGCGGCACCTTGAGGGTGACCGTGGCGTCGATCGTGAAGGTCCCGCCGACCAGGGGCGCGTCGGGGGTGGAGGCGAGGAGCGCCCCGTCGGCCCCGACCACACCGGCACTGCCCGGCGTACAGACGCTCCGGCTCCCCTCGGCCGCCACGCACCTCGGGGTCCAGGACAGGGAGGCGCCCGGGATGCGGATCCCGCCGGGTCCGGTGAAGTCGGTGACCTTGCCGATGAGGGACCAGCCGGCCGGGCCGCCGCGGGCGTCAGTGACGGTCACCGTCCCGATCCGGCCGGGGGCGGCGCCGCCGTCGCCGTAGGGGACGGCGCCCAGCGTGATGTCCTCGCCCGTCTGGGTCATGCCGAGGGCGCCCGGCTCGACGGTGGCCGTGACCTTCCGGGTGGCGGAGGACGGCGGTGGAGCCGCGTCGATGACCGTGTACGCGGCCGGGCCCGAGCCCTGGCCCGCCGTCCAGGCGCCGCCCTCGTAGGCGATCACCGCGGTGGTGGCCTTGTCCGTGACCGGCAGCTCGACCAGGGCCGTGCCCCGCTCGTCGGCGGTGGCGCTCACCCGGTCGGCGGTCTCGGCGGCGCCGGCCCGGCCGGCCACCGTGACGGCCGCGCCCGGCGGGAAGCCCGCGGCGGTGACCTTGACCTTGGCGCCCGGCCGGCCCTGGGCCGCGCCGAGGAAGACGCTGCGCAGGTTGGCCGTCGGCAAGGCGGTCGCGGTCAGGCGGGCGGAGAGGGGGGCGGCGGACGCGGCATCGGCGGTGCAGGTGGTGTCGAGGTCCAGCAGGTGGCTGGTGTGCAGGGTGTAGCCGCCCGGGGCGAGCGTGGTCTCGCCGGGCGCGGTGACGGTGAACGTGCCGGTCATCGTGACGGCGGGGAGGGCCGCGCCCGCCGGGACGGGGTCGTTGCGCTTGGCCCCGACCACGGTGACCTCGCCGCTCTGGGCGCCCGCCAGCAGGATCCGGCCGGTCGGGGTCAGCACGTCGGCGGGGAGTTCGCCGCCGACCGGGTTGAGGGCGGGGGTCCGGACCACCTGGTAGGTCACGGTGACGGTGTCGCCGACCTGCGGGGCCGGGTTGTCGACGGTGATCCGCGCGGTGGTCGGCCCGTCCGCGGGCGGGAGCCCGGCCTCCTGGGGCGCCGGGCAGTGCGTCGGGAAGTCCACCTGGCCGGGGGGTGTCTCTCCCTCGGCCGCGGCGGGTGCGCTCAGCGCGCTCCCGGTCGTGGCCGCCAGCACGGCCATGCCCACGGCCGCCGGCCATCTCCGCTTCCGCGCCCCTGTTCGCACTGCCCGCCCCTTAGGTTCCCGCGCGCCCGAGCCCGGCGCAGGGGGCTATTCACGAGCGGGGGGCGGGAGAAGTCAATGCGCGGGTCCGGCAGTAACTGATGGCCCATCAGGAGATGGCAGGTTGCCCGACTCGCCTGCCTCACGGAACGTGCGCCGGTAGGCCGTCGGGCTCACCCCCAGCGCCGCCTGTACGTGCTTGCGCAGCGACTGGGCCGTACCGAAGCCGCTGTCCCGCGCCACCTGCTCCATCGGCAGCTCCGTCTGCTCCAGCAGCTGCCGGGCCCGCTCCACCCGCCGGCCGACGATCCACTGGCCGGGGCTGACGCCCGACTCCTCGCGGAACCGGCGCGTGAACGTCCGTACCGACATGGCCTCCTGCCGGGCCAGGTCGGTCAGCCGGAGCGGTTCATGCAGCCGGTCCAGGACCCACGCGCGGGCCGCCGTGGTGGTGGCGAGCTGCGGCTCCGGCATCGGGCGCGCGATGAACTGCGCCTGCCCGCCCTCCCGGTGGGGCGGTACGACGGTCCGCCGGGCCACCTCGTTGGCGACGGCCGCGCCGTGGTCGCGGCGCACGATGTGCAGGCACAGGTCGACGCCGGCGGCGACTCCGGCCGAGGTCAGCACGTCCCCGTCGTCGGTGTAGAGGACGTCCGGGTCGACCCGGACGGCCGGGAAGAGCCGCTGGAAGTGCTCGGCGGAGGCCCAGTGGGTGGTGGCGGGGCGGCCGTCCAGGTACCCGGCCGCGGCGAGCACGTAACCGCCCGTGCAGATGGAGACGAGCCGGGTGCCGGGCCTGATGTGGGCGAGGGCCGCCGCGAGCTCGTCGGTGAGCCGGCCCTCCTCGTGCACCGGGCCCAGCTCGTACGAGGCCGGCACCACCACCGTGTCGGCGGTGGCCAGCAGCTCCGGGCCGTGCTCGACGTGGATCGCGAAGTCGGCGTCCGTGCGCACCGGCCCCGGGGCGAGCCCGCACGTGAGGATCTCGTACAGCGGCCGCCCGGCCGGGTCCTTGGCCCGCCCGAAGATCCGGTGCGGGATACCGAGCTCGAAGGGCAGCAGCCCGGTGAGGGCGAGGACGGCGACCCGGTGTGCCTTCTTCTCCGACTCCATGGCCCGATCGTAGCGAAGCATGACAGTCAAGCCACTTTCGTACGGTCCCCAGGTGGCCGGAAGCTGTCGGCGTGCCCCAGACAGCCCCCGCCTCCGCTCCCGTGGACCGCCGCTTCCCACGGCGGCCCGCCCGCGTCCACCGCGCCTGGTTCGTCGCCGCCGTCACCTTCGTGACGATCATCGGCGCGGCCGGCTTCGCCTCCCTGCCCGGACTGCTCATCGAGCCGCTGCACGCGGAGTTCGACTGGTCGCGCGGGACCATCGGCCTCGCCGTCTCCGTCAACCTCGCGCTGTACGGGCTCACCGCCCCCTTCGCCGCGGCCCTGATGGACCGCTTCGGTATCCGCCGGGTCGTGGCCCTGGCCCTGCTCGTCATCGCCTCGGGCTCGCTGGCCACGGTCTGGATGACCGCGCCGTGGCAGCTCGTGCTGTTCTGGGGCGTCCTCGTGGGGCTGGGCAGCGGCTCCATGGCCCTGGCCTTCGCCGCAACGGTGACGAACCGCTGGTTCACCGCCCGGCGCGGGCTGGTCACCGGCATCCTCACCGCGGCCGGAGCCTCCGGCCAGCTGGTCTTCCTGCCGCTGCTGGCCTGGCTGGTCGACCACCACGGCTGGCGCCCGGCGACGGTGACGGTCTCCCTGTCGGCCCTCGCCGTCACCCCCTTCGTGTGGCTGCTGCTGCGCGACCACCCTGCGGACGTGGGGCTCGCGCCGTACGGCGGCACGTACGCGCCGAAGCCGGCCCCGGTCCCGGGCGCGGCCCGGCGCGCCCTGCGGGTGCTCCTCGACGCGGCCCGGACCGGCCCGTTCTGGCTGCTGGCGGGCACCTTCGCGATCTGCGGGGCCTCGACCAACGGCCTGGTCAAGACCCACTTCGTGCCCGCCGCCCACGACCACGGCATGCCGGTGACGGCGGCCGCGGGGCTGCTGGCGGTGGTCGGCGTGTTCGACGTGATCGGCACGGTGGCCTCGGGCTGGTTCACGGACCGCTTCGACTCGCGGCGGCTGCTGGCCGTCTACTACGCCCTGCGCGGGGTCTCGCTGCTCTTCCTGCCGATGCTGCTGGCGCCGACGGTGCGGCCGCCGCTGCTCTTCTTCATCGTCTTCTACGGCCTGGACTGGGTCGCGACCGTCCCGCCGACGATCGCCCTGTGCCGCGAGCACTACGGGGACGACGGCGCGATCGTCTTCGGCTGGGTCCTGGCCTCGCACCAGATCGGCGCGGCGCTGGTGGCCTTCCTGGGCGGCCTGACCCGCGACCTCACGGGCTCGTACGACACCGTCTGGTACGCCTCGGGCGCGCTGTGCGCGATGGCTGCGCTGATGGCGATGACGATCCGCCGTAGGCCTCCGGCGGCCCGCGCAGTCCTGGTCCAGTAGCTTCGCCGGCACCGTCGGCATCGGCCGGGACCACATCCGGCCCCGCCGGCGTTTGAGGCGCGGGTCCGGGCGGAGCCCGGTGCCCGGCGGAGCCGGGTTTCCTGGGGCTCCGCTCCAGACCCCGCGCCTCAAACGCCGGCGGGGCTGAAATGCGGCCGGGCGGGAGTTCGTCGGTTGCCCCGCCGGGAGGCTAGGGGCCGGCCGGGGTCGTGGACTTCAGGGTGCCGTCCGGGCCGGCCAGGAGGACCGGGGTGTCCGGGCCGCCGAGGTCACGGACGGCCGCACGGTCCGCCTCGGCCGGGGCGTCGGCCGTGCTGACGACGGCCGCCGCCTCCAGCGACCGCGCACCGCTCGCCACCGCCATCGCGACCGCGGTCTGCAGCGCGCTCAGCTTCAGGGAGTCGAGCGCCACCGTCCCGGCGACGTACGTGCGGCCCGTCTCGTCCCGCACCGCCGCCCCCTCGGGCACCGCGTTGCGGGCCCGGGCGCTGCGCGCCAGCGTGATGATCTTGCTGTCCTCGGGGTCGATCCCGGTGCTGTCGGTCATGGTCGAAAGCATAGGGAGCCGCCCTGCGCCCCCGCACGACCACCCCGCCGCCACGGCGGGCGCACCGTCACGGCCGGTCCAGCCGCAGCCGCTCCGCCCTCGGCAGACCCGCGACCACCAGGTCGTACGAGTCCTCCACCAGCTCCCGCACCAGCTGTTCCGGCAGGCCGCCCGGCCCGCCCGCCGTCACCGTGTTCCAGTGCCGCTTGTTCATGTGGTAGCCCGGGACGATCGCCTCGTGCTCCTCGCGCAGCCGTACCGCCAGCTCCGGGTCGCACTTCAGGTTGACCTTGAGCGGCTCCGCGTCCAGCGCCGACAGCGCGAACACCTTGCCCAGCACCTTGAACACCGAGGTCTCCGGCGTGAAGGGGAACTCCTCCACCGCCGCGTTGAAACCCAGGCAGAACGCGCGCAGTTGCTCCGGGGTCATTCCCCCTCCTCCCCCGCGGTCTCCGCCGCGGCCACCGGCTCCACCAGAACCGTCACGATCTTGTTCCGTCGGCCCGCCGGGGATTCGGCGGTCAGCCGCAGCGGACGCCCGTCCGGCAGTTCCACCACCGAGGAGGCGCCCGCGATCGGCACCCGTCCCAGCGCCTTCGCCAGCAGTCCGCCGACCGTCTCCACGTCCTCGTCGTCGAAGGCCTCGACCTTGAACAGCTCGCCCAGGTCGGTGATGTCGAGGCGCGCGGTGACCCGGTAGCGGTCCTCGCCGAGGTCCTCGACCGGCGGGAGTTCCCGGTCGTACTCGTCCGTGATCTCGCCGACGATCTCTTCGAGGATGTCCTCGATGGTGACGATGCCGGCCGTGCCGCCGTACTCGTCGATGACGACGGCCACGTGGTTGCGCACCTGCTGCATCTCGCGCAGCAGATCGCCCGCGTTCTTGGTGTCCGGCACGAAGACGGCCGGCCGCATGGCGGTCGAGACCAGGTCGGACTCGGCCTCCCGGCTGATGTGCGTCTTGCGGACCAGGTCCTTCAGGTAGACGATCCCGACTATGTCGTCCTCGTTCTCCCCGGTCACCGGGATGCGGGAGAAACCGGAGCGCAGCGCGAGCGTGGTCGCCTGACGGACCGTCTTGTACCGCTCGATGCAGACGAGGTCGGTGCGCGGCACCATCACCTCGCGCACCAGCGTGTCGCCGAGCTCGAAGACCTGGTGCACCATGCGGCGCTCGTCGTCCTCGATCAGCGATTCCTTCTCCGCGAGGTCCACCATCGCGCGCAGCTCGGCCTCGGAGGCGAAGGGCCCCTTGCGGAAGCCCTTCCCGGGCGTGAGCGCGTTGCCGATGAGGATCAGCAGCTGCGGGATCGGCCCCATGATCCGGGCCAGCGGTACGAGGACGTACGCGGCCGCGGTCGCCGTGTTCAGCGGGTGCTGGCGGCCGATCGTGCGCGGGGAGACGCCCACGGCGACGAAGGAGACCAGCACCATCACGGCGATGGCCACGAGCAGCGCGGTCCAGTTCTCGCCGAACTCGTCGAGGCAGACGTACGTGACGAGCACCCCGGCCGCCATCTCGCAGGTGACCCGGACGAGCAGGGCCACATTGAGGTAGCGGGTGGGGTCGCCGGCGACCTGGGCGAGCTTCTCGCTGCCGCGCCGGCCCTCCCGTACGGCCTGCTCGGCCCGGAAGCTGGAGATGCGGGCGATGCCGGACTCGGCGCAGGCCGCGAACCAGGCCACCACCACCAGCAGCACCGCCCCGGTGATCAGCTGGGGGGCGTTCACGAGACGGTCGGAGCCGGGGACGGACCGGTCATGCCGCGCTCACCGCGCCAGCCGTCGACGATGGCCGCCTGGAGGCCGAACATCTCCGCCTTCTCGTCCGGCTCCTCGTGGTCGTAGCCGAGCAGGTGCAGCACTCCGTGGACGGTCAGGAGCTGGAGCTCCTCGTCCATGGAGTGCTGCGTCGGGGCTTCCTCGCCCTGCCGCTTGGCGACCTCGGGGCAGAGCACGATGTCGCCGAGGAGCCCCTGCGGGGGCTCCTCGTCGTCCTTGGCCGGCGGACGGAGCTCGTCCATCGGGAAGGACATGACGTCGGTCGGACCGGGCAGATCCATCCACTGGATGTGGAGCTGCTCCATGGCGTCCTCGTCGATGACGATGACGGACAGCTCGGAGAGCGGGTGGATCCGCATCCGGGTGAGCGCGTAGCGGGCGATGTCGAGGATCGCCTGCTCGTCGACCTCGGTTCCGGACTCGTTGTTGACGTCGATCGACATGGTGCGCTGAGTTCTACTTCCGCTGGTGGCCGTTCACGGCCTGCTGGCTGTCGTCGTACTTCTCGTACGCGTCGACGATACGGCCGACCAGCTTGTGCCGGACGACATCCTCGGACGTGAGCCGCGAGAAGTGGATGTCCGGGACCCCTTCCAGGATGTCCTGTACCTGGCGCAGACCGCTCCTGGCGCCACCCGGAAGGTCGATCTGGGTGACGTCACCGGTGATCACGATCTTCGAGTCGAAGCCGAGCCGGGTCAGGAACATCTTCATCTGCTCGGTGGTCGTGTTCTGCGCCTCGTCGAGGACGACGAACGCCTCGTTGAGCGTGCGTCCGCGCATGTACGCCAGGGGTGCCACCTCGATCGTGCCCGCCGCCATCAGCCGCGGGATCGAGTCGGGGTCGATCATGTCGTGCAGCGCGTCGTAGAGCGGGCGCAGGTACGGGTCGATCTTGTCGAATAGGGTGCCCGGCAGGAAACCGAGCCGCTCCCCCGCCTCGACGGCGGGCCGGGTCAGGATGATCCGGCTGACCTGCTTGGACTGGAGGGCCTGGACGGCCTTGGCCATGGCGAGGTAGGTCTTGCCGGTACCGGCGGGGCCGATGCCGAAGACGATCGTGTTCTTGTCGATCGCGTCGACGTAGCGCTTCTGGTTGAGGGTCTTGGGTCGGATGGTGCGGCCGCGGCTGGAGAGGATGTTCTGGGTGAGCACCTCCGCCGGCGTCTCGGCAGGCCCGTCGCCGTCGCCGTTGCCGTTGCCGCTCGCCTTGAGCATGGCGATCGAGCGTTCCACTGCGTCCTCCGTCATCGGCTGCCCGGTGCGGAGCACCAGCATCATCTCGTCGAAAAGCCGCTGGATCAGGGCGACTTCCGCCGCTTCACCGATCGCGCTGACCTGATTGCCCCGAACATGGATGTCGGCCTTCGGGAAGGCCTTCTCGATCACGCGCAACAGGGCGTCGCCCGAGCCGAGCACGGTCACCATCGGGTGCGTGGCCGGAACGGTGAAATGGGCTCGCGCCTGCCCCGGCGCAGGGATGTGGGCTGTCGGTGTCTGAGTCATGGGCCGGCACTGTGGCCTGCGCATACCTCCCGCTGAGGGGCCGCGCCGATCGACGACCTCCGGAGTACCAAGCGTACGTCTCCGCCGCTGCTTCCCCGAGAGGTTTTACCGCCCGATCGCGCCGCTAGGGGGTGTCGTGCCGATCAGGCCGGATCAGGGAGCGGTGGCCGGTGCCATGGGGTCTCCCCAGGCCCGCCAGGGCCGGGGGGGAGGATCGCAAGGCGGACGAGGGAGGCGACGCGGAGCGTCGCCGACCGAGGACAACGCGGCGAGGCGCGGCACCGGCCGCCGCGAGCCCGGCCTGACCGGCAGGACACCCCCTAGACCGAGTGCCGGAAGCCGATCGTCGGTACGGCCCTGCGCCGGGCCGCCGGGGCCCCGCCCGGCGGGACCAGGTCGTCCAGGAAGCCGTACCGGCCGCGCAGCTCCCGCGGGGCGTCCCGCCACCAGTGGGCCACCTCCGGCCAGCCGGGGGCCGACAGGGAGCCGCCGAACTCCTGCACCGACAGGGCCGCCGTCAGCCCGGCGAAGGCCAGCCGGTCCGCGAGCGGCCAGCCTGCCAGGGTGCCGGTCACGAAGCCCGCCACGTAGACGTCGCCCGCGCCCGTCGGGTCCAGCTCGTCCACCGTGATCCCGGGGACGTGCGCGGTCTCCCCGGTGCGCCCGTCCACCGCGTACGAGCCCTCCGCGCCCATCGTCACCACCGCGATCGGCACCTTCTCGGCCAGCGCCCGGGCCGCGGCTCTCGGACAGTCGGTCCGGGTGTAGCGCATCGCCTCGCCCGCGTTCGGCAGGAAGGCCTCGCAATGCTCCAGGTCGGCCAGGGCCCCCAGGTCCCAGCGGCCGCTCTCGTCCCATCCCACGTCCGCGAAGATCCGCGAGCCGCGCCGGGCGGCCTCGCCGATCCACTCCTCGCCGCGGCCGGGTCCCAGCGCGGCCACGGCCGCGCGGGCCCGGGGCGGGCACTGCGGGAAGGGCCCGGGGCCCGCCGGCGGAGGAGCCTCGTGGCCGTGCGAGACCATCGTGCGCTCGCCCTCGTAGGCCATCGAGACGGTGACGGGGCTGTGCCAGCCGGGGATGGTGTGCGACATGGACAGGTCGATGCCCTCGCCCTGTTCGAGGGCGTCCCAGCAGTACTCGCCGTAGTGGTCGTCCCCGAAGGCGGCTGCCAGCGAGGTGCGCAGGCCGAGCCGGGCCAGGGCGGTGGCCATGTTGGCGACGCCGCCGGGGCTGGAGCCCATGCCGCGCGCCCAGGACTCCGTACCGCGCACCGGGGCCGAGTCGAGGCCGGTGAAGATGATGTCGAGGAAGACCGTTCCGGTCAGGAAGACGTCACAGCCGGGTTCCTGGGGGTCACGCAGCGGACCGAGCGGGTCCACTGCTGCTGCGCGGATTTCGTAGTCCCGACCGGTCACGGCGATCTCCCCGTTGTTTCTCGAAGGCCCGTTTCTGCATGACGTTTTCCAGTGGAAAGCTGCCAGCCCTGCCCATCCCGGGCGGGACCAAAACCCAGTGTGGCGCAGATCACCCTCGAAGAGCCCTTCGTCACACGGCCCACTCGGCCCACTCGGCCCACTCGGACCGCTCGGACCGCTCGTACCGCGGCGAAGACGGCCCGGGCAGGGCCCGGGCCGTGTACTCCGTCAGCCCCGCTTGGGCAGGGGCACCCGCATCAGGTCCGCGGCCACCGTGAGCTCGCCCTCGAAGCCGGCCGCGCGGGCCTGGCGCTCGAACTCGGCCGGGTCGGTGTAGCGCTGCGAGAAGTGCGTCAGCACGAGGTGCCGTACGCCCGCGTCCCGCGCCACCCGCGCCGCCTGGCCGGCGGTCAGGTGCCCGTGGTCGGTGGCCAGCCGTTCGTCCTCGTCGAGGAAGGTCGACTCGATCACCAGCATGTCGCAGCCCTCGGCCAGCGCGTCCACACCGGGGCAGAGCCGGGTGTCCATGACGAAGGCGAACCGCTGCCCGGGCCTGGGCTCGCTGACCTCGTCCAGGGTGACCGCCCCGAGCCGCCCCTCACGCTGGATCCGGCCCACGTCCGGGCCCTTGATGCCGTGCCGCGCGAGCAGCTCGGGCACCATGCGGCGCCCGTCGGGTTCGGTGATCCGGTAGCCGAAGGACTCGACCGGGTGCGAGAGCAGCCGGGCTTCCAGGACGTACGAGGCCCCCTGGGCCAGCGGGCCGTCCCCGGCCACCGGCTCCTCGCGGAGCGGGACGGTCTCCCGGTAGGCCGTGGCGTAGCGCAGCCGGTCGAAGAACTTCTGCCCCGAGGCCGGGTAGTGCGCGGTGACGGGGTGCGGGACCTGGTCGAGGTTGATCCGCTGGATCACCCCGGCGAGGCCGAGGCTGTGGTCACCGTGGAAGTGGGTGACGCAGATCCGGTTGATGTCGTGTGCGGCGACCCCGGCGCGCAGCATCTGGCGCTGGGTGCCCTCGCCCGGGTCGAAGAGGATGCCCTCGCCGTCCCAGCGCAGCAGGTAGCCGTTGTGGTTGCGGTGGCGGGTGGGCACCTGGCTGGCCGTGCCCAGCACCACGAACTCTCGTACGGACACGTGCTATCCGGGGGGCCACTGGAGGCCGCGGCCGCCGAGGACGTGCGCGTGGGCGTGGAAGACGGTCTGCCCGGCGCCGGAGCCGGTGTTGAACACGACCCGGTAGCCGTGTTCGACGATCTTCTCGTCGAGGGCGACCTGGCCGGCCTCGCGCAGTATGTCGGCGGCGACGGCCGGTTCGGCCTCCACGAGGGAGGCCGCGTCGGCGTAGTGCACCTTGGGGATGACGAGCACGTGCGTGGGCGCCTGCGGGTTGATGTCCCGGAAGGCGACCGTGGTCTCGGTCTCCCGTACCACGGTCGCGGGGATCTGCCCCGCGACGATCTTGCAGAACAGGCAGTCGGCCTGCGGTTCCCCGGCCATTGCTGAGCCTCCCGTGACGGTGATCGGTCCGGGCATCGTATCCAGCCGGACGCCTGCAGCGGGCGTGGTCGCGTCAGGACCAGCGGCCCGTGCGGGCCAGCAGCACCGCCGTGGCCGCCGTCCCGGCCGTGGAGGTCCGCAGGACGGAACGGCCCAGGCGGTAGGGGTGTGCCCCCGCGGCGGCGAAGACGGCCAGCTCCTCCGGGGAGACGCCACCCTCCGGGCCGACCACCAGCACGACGGAGCCGGCCTTCGGGAGCTCGGCCGTGGCCAGCGCCCCGGAAGGGGTGTCGCGGTCCTCGTGGAGCACCATCGCCAGATCGGCGCCGGCCAGCAGGGCCGCCACCTGCTTGGTGGACATCGCCTCGGCCACCTCCGGGAAGCGCACCCGGCGGGACTGCTTGCCCGCCTCCCGGGCCGTGGCCCGCCACTTGGCCAGGGACTTGGCCCCGCGGTCTCCGCGCCACTGCGTGATGCAGCGCGAGGCCTGCCAGGGCACGATCGCGTCCACGCCGGTCTCGGTCATCGTCTCGACGGCCAGCTCGCCCCGGTCCCCCTTGGGCAGGGCCTGGACCACCGTGATCCGGACCTCCGGCTCCGGCTCCTCCGCGACGGTGTGCAGGTCCATGACGACCAGCCGGTCCTTGCCCTCGGCGGCCTTGACCACGCCCTCCGCCCAGTGGCCGCGCCCGTCCGTGAGGACCACGTCCTCGCCCGGGTTCAGGCGTTTCACGGACACCGCGTGCCGGCCCTCCGGGCCGTCCAGGACGAACTCCGGCCCCGCGGGGACCTCTTCCACCACGAACACCGGGGCGGTCATGACGCACTCCTCATCTGCATTGCCTTCAACGTGCTCTGTGCCTGGGCCAGTTCGGCCGCCAGCACCTCCACCAGCTCCCCCGCCGGCAGCGGTCGCGCCAGCCGGTGCCCCTGGCCCGCCCACAGGGCCATGCCCTGCGGGTCCCCGGCCGCGGCGGCGGCCTTGCGCAGCCCCGAGGTCAGGTGGTGGACCTGCGGGTACGCGGCCGGGGCGTACGGCCCGTGCTCGCGCATGAAGCGGTTGACCAGAACCCGCGCCGGCCGCCCGGAGAAGGCCCGGGTCAGCTCGGTGCGGGCGAACAGCGGGTCCGTCAGCGCCTTCTTGTGGACCGGGTCCGCCCCCGATTCCGGGCAGGCCAGGAAGGCGGTCCCGAGCTGCGCCGACTCCGCGCCCGCCGCCAGCAGGGCCGCGATCTGCGAGCCCCGCATGATCCCGCCCGCCGCGATGATCGGGAGCGCCACGGCCTCCCGTACCTGCGCCACCAGCGCGAGGAGGCCCACGGTCGCCGTGCCGTCGATCTGCGGGTCGTCCCGGTGGGTGCCCTGGTGGCCGCCGGCCTCGGCGCCCTGGACGCAGACGGCGTCCGCACCCGCGTGCTGGGCGCTGCGGGCCTCCTCGACGGAGGTCACCGTGACGACGGTGTACGTACCGGCCTTGCGCAGGGCCGCGAGGGCCGCGAAAGCGGGACAGCCGAAGGTGAACGAGACCACCGGGACCGGGTCTTCGAGGAGGATGGCGAGCTTGGCGTCGTAGCCGTCGTCGCTGGTGCCGATGATGTCCTCCTCGGCGAGCGAGATCTCGTACCAGCTCGCCTCACCGGCCAGCTGCCCCCGGTAGGCCTCCACGGCGGCCGGATCGACGTAACCGGTCTGCGGCATGAAGAGGTTGACACCGAAACGGCGCCGGGTCAGCGCGCGCACCTGCTTGATCTCCTGGTACATCCCGTCGGCGGTCTTGTAGCCGCCGGCCAGGAATCCCAGCCCGCCCGCCTCGCACACGGCGGCGGCGAGCACGGGACAGGAGGCGCCGCCCGCCATGGGAGCCTGCACGATCGGGTACGGGGAGAGACCGTTCGGTGCCGAGGACATGGACTGCATCGTGCCACGTCCCGCGCATGGGGCCGAATCATGGCATTCGCCTGGCATAGTCGGCTTCCCGACCGGCTTCCGGCCGCCGCCGGGCCCATGTGACGAGCCCGGCCGGGGAATCCCCAGGCCGGGCTCGTGACGGTGGATCGCGGTCGGTCAGCGACCGTTGAACGCGTCCTTCAGCCGGCTGAACAGACCCTGCTGACCCGGCGCGAACTGACCCATCGGCCGCTCCTCGCCGCGCAGCTTCGCCAGCTGGCGGAGCAGGTCCTCCTGCTGGGCGTCCAGCTTGCCCGGGGTGGTGACCTCGACGTGCACGATCAGGTCGCCGCGTCCGCCACCACGCAGGTGGGTGACGCCGCGCCCGTGCAGCGGGATCGCCTGGCCGGACCCGGTCCCGGGCCGGATGTCGATCTCCTCCAGCCCGTCCAGCGTCTCCAGCGGGCACTTGGTGCCCAGCGCGGCCGCCGTCATCGGGATGGTGACCGTGCAGTGCAGGTCGTCCCCGCGCCGCTGGAAGGTCGGGTGCGCCAGCTCGTGGATCTCCACGTACAGGTCGCCGGCGGGGCCGCCGCCGGGGCCGACCTCACCCTCGCCCGCGAGCTGGATCCGGGTGCCGTTCTCGACACCCGCCGGGATCTTGACCGTGAGGCTGCGGCGGGAGCGGACCCGGCCGTCGCCCGCGCACTCGTGGCACGGGGTCGGGACCACGGTGCCGAAGCCCTGGCACTGCGGGCAGGGGCGCGAGGTCATGACCTGGCCCAGGAAGGACCGGGTGACCTGCGAGACCTCACCGCGGCCGCGGCACATGTCACACGTCTGCGCCGAGGTGCCGGGAGCGGCGCCTTCACCGGAGCAGGTGTTGCAGACGACGGCCGTGTCGACCTGGATGTCCTTGGTGGTCCCGAAGGCCGCCTCGTCCAGCTCCAGGTCCAGACGGATCATCGCGTCCTGGCCGCGCCGGGTCCGCGAGCGCGGGCCGCGCTGCGAGGCCTGGCCGAAGAAGGCGTCCATGATGTCGGAGAAGTTGCCGAAGCCACCCGCTCCGAAGCCGCCCGCTCCGCCGCCGCCCGAGGAGGACAGCGGGTCGCCGCCGAGGTCGTAGACCTGCTTCTTCTGCGGGTCCGAGAGCACCTCGTAGGCCGCGTTGATCTCCTTGAAGCGCTCCTGCGTCTTCGGATCCGGATTCACATCCGGGTGGAGTTCACGCGCGAGGCGCCGGAAGGCCTTCTTGATCTCGTCCTGCGATGCGTCGCGGCGCACGCCGAGAACGGCGTAGTAGTCCGTGGCCACTTACGACTCCGCCAGGATCTGTCCGACGTAACGTGCCACTGCGCGTACCGCTCCCATCGTTCCGGGGTAGTCCATGCGGGTCGGTCCGACCACGCCGAGTTTGGCGACTGCTTCGCCGCCCGAACCGTAACCGACCGAGACGACCGACGTGGAGTTCAGTCCCTCGTAGGCGTTCTCATGCCCGATCCGTACGGCCATTCCCGACTCGTTGGCCTCGCCCAGCAGCTTGAGGAGCACGACCTGCTCCTCCAGCGCTTCGAGCACCGGCCTGATCGTCAGGGGAAAATCGTGTCCGAAGCGGGTGAGATTGGCGGTACCGCCGATCATCAGCCGCTCTTCGGCTTCCTCGACCAGGGTTTCGAGGAGGGTTCCGAGCACGGTGGAGACCGTGCCGCGGTCCTCGGCCTCGAAGGATTCGGGGAGGTCCTGGACGAGCGGGGGCACATCGGTGAAGCGGCGCCCGACGACCCGGCTGTTCAGCCGGGCCCGCAGGTCCGCCAGCGAGGTCTCCCCGAAGGGGCTCGGGCAGTCGATGAGCCGCTGCTCGACCCGCCCGGTGTCCGTGATCAGTACGAGCATCAGGCGCGCGGGAGCGAGTGAGAGCAGCTCCACGTGCCGGACGGTCGACCGGGTCAGGCTCGGGTACTGGACGACGGCGACCTGCCGGGTGAGCTGCGCGAGCAGCCGCACCGTGCGGCCGACCACGTCGTCGAGGTCGACGGCGCCGTCGAGGAAGTTCTGGATGGCCCGGCGCTCGGGCGACGACAGCGGCTTGACCCCCGCCAGCCTGTCGACGAAGAGCCGGTAGCCCTTGTCGGTGGGGATCCGGCCGGCGCTGGTGTGAGGCTGGGCGATGTAGCCCTCCTCCTCCAGCACGGCCATGTCGTTGCGCACGGTGGCGGGCGAGACGCCGAGCCGGTGCCGCTCCGTGAGCGCCTTGGAGCCGACCGGCTCTTCCGTCCCGACGTAGTCCTGGACGATGGCGCGCAGCACTTCGAGTCTGCGTTCGCTGAGCATCGCGCACACCTCCAGCTGTGGTCCGTTGCCGTGTTCTGCCGTGTTCGTTGGCACTCTGATCGTTCGAGTGCCAGAGAGCCCCCGCTCAGTGTACGGCCGGGCGGTAAGCCCCTGGCAAGGGAGGCCCGCCAGGGTAGCGTCGCCGTATGGACGTGCGTTGGGAAGAGTCCGGCTGGGAACGGCTGACGGGACGGGCCGGCCGGCGGCGGCTGCCGGTGTGGGACTGCACCGTGGGGCTGGTGGTGGGCGAGGATTCGGTCCTTCTGATCGACCCCGGATCGTGTGTGCGCGAGGGCGCGCAGGTACGCACCGAGGCGGAGCGGCTGACGGGCCGGCGCGTGACCCATATCGCATTCACGCACGGTCATTTCGATCACGTCCTGGGCGGATCCGCCTTCGCCGGGGCCGAGGTGTTCGGGGCGGTCGGGCTGGCCGCACTGCTGTCGGCGGGACGCGAGGAGCTGCGCGGGGACGCGGTACGGCACGGGCTCGCGGAGGCGGAAGCGGCGGAGGCGGTGGACCTGCTGGTGCCGCCCGGGCACGCGGTGTCGGGCGAGTGGACGCTGGAACTGGGCGGCGTACAGGTGCTGCTGGCGAATGTCGGACCCGGGCACACCGGGCACGACCTGGCCGTCTTCGTGCCGGGCGAGCGCGAGGTGGTCTTCTGCGGGGACCTGGTCGAGGAATCGGGCGAGCCCTCGGTGGGGCCGGACGCCAGGCCGGGGCAGTGGCCGGCGGCCCTGGACCGGCTGCTGTCGCTGGGCGGTGACGACGCACTGTACGTGCCGGGTCACGGAGCGGTGGTCGGTGCTGACTTCGTCCGTGCCCAACGCGCCACACTGGCGGCCCGTTTCGGCGTGTCGGAGGCGTGACGCGCGCGGCTCTCCTACTGTCGGCCGGATGCGCGAGTACTCCCCCGACCTGACCCCGCAGTGGAAGCGACCCAAGGCCGTGCCGGAGGTGGCGGCGGACCTGGACCTGGTGGTCGAGGTGGCCGGTACGGACTTCTGCGGCGCGGTGGTGGCCTGCGAGGCGGGCACGGTGACCCTGGAGGACCGCTTCGGCAAGCGGCGGGTGTTCCCGATGGAGCCGCGCGGGTTCCTGCTGGACGGCGACGTGGTCACCCTGGTCCGTCCCGCACGCAGGCCCTCCGGGCCGCTCCTGACGGCCTCGGGCTCGCTGGCCGTGCCCGGGGCGCGGGCGCGGGTGGCGCGGGCCGGCCGGATCTACGTCGAGGGCCGGCACGACGCGGAGCTGGTGGAGCGGGTCTGGGGTGACGACCTGCGGATCGAGGGCGTGGTGGTGGAGTACCTGGAGGGCATCGACGACCTCCCGGCCGTCGTCGCCGACTTCGCCCCGGCCCCGGACGCCCGCCTCGGCGTCCTGGTCGACCACCTCGTCCCGGGCTCGAAGGAGTCCCGTATCGCGGCGTCGGTGACCTCGCCGGACGTCCTGATCGTGGGCCACCCGTACGTGGACGTCTGGCAGGCGGTGAAGCCGTCCGCGCTGGGCATCCCCGCGTGGCCGGTGATCCCGCCCGGCCAGGACTGGAAGACGGGCGTCTGCCGGGCCCTGGGCTGGCCGGAGAACACCGGCGCCGCCTGGCGGCACATCCTGTCCCGGGTCACCTCGTACCGCGACCTGGAACCCACCCTCCTGGGCTCGGTGGAACACCTCATCGACCACGTCACGGCCTGACCACCCCCACGGACCCCTGCCGGCCCCGCCTCGGCCCACGCGCCCCTCCAGCCCCGCCGGTTTGAGGCGCCGCCTTCAGCCCCGCCGGTTTGAGGCGCCGTCTTCAGCCCCGCCGGCGTTTGAGGCGCGGGGGTCCGGGGGCAGCGCCCCCGGCAACGGCGCCGCAGGCTAGTCCACCAGGTCCCGCACCACCGCGTCGGCCAGCAACCGCCCGCGCAGCGTCAGCACGGCCCGCCCGCCCTCGTACGGCGCGGCGTCCAGCAGCCCGTCCGCCAAGGCCTTGCGGGAGGCGGCGAGCCCGGCCGGAGCCAGCAGCGACAACGGCACCCCGTCCACCAGCCGGAGCTCCAGCAGGATCCGCTCCACCCGCCGGTCCTCCTCGGAGAGGAGCTCGCGCCCCGCGCCCGGGGAACGGCCCTCCGCCAGCGCCGCGGCGTACGCGCCCGGGTGCTTCACGTTCCACCACCGCACGCCGCCCACGTGCGAGTGCGCACCCGGTCCCGCGCCCCACCAGTCGGCGCCGCGCCAGTACAGCTCGTTGTGCAGGCAGCGCCCGGCCTCCGAGGTGGCCCAGTTGGAGACCTCGTACCAGGAGTACCCGGCCTCGGCCATGACCGATTCCGCGATCAGGTACCGGTCGGCGTGGACGTCGTCGTCCGTCATCGGGACCTCGCCGCGGCGGATCCGCCGCGCCAGCTGCGTGCCCTCCTCGACGATCAGCGCGTAGGCGCTGATGTGGTCCGGCCCGGCGCCCAGCGCCGCCGAGAGGGTCGCCCGCCAGTCCTCGTCCGACTCCCCGGGCGTGCCGTAGATCAGGTCGAGGTTGACGTGCTCGAAGCCCGCCGCCCGCGCCTCCGCGACGCATGCCTCGGGGCGCCCCGGCGTGTGGGTGCGGTCGAGCACCTTCAGGACGTGCTGCCTGGCGCTCTGCATGCCGAAGGAGACCCGGTTGAAGCCCCCGGCGCGCAGCTCGGCCAGGTACTTCGGGTCCACCGACTCCGGATTGGCCTCCGTGGTGATCTCGGCGTCCTCGGCCAGGCCGAATTCGTCCCGGATCGCCGCGAGCATGCGGACGAGGTCGGCGGCGGGCAGCAGCGTGGGCGTGCCGCCGCCGACGAAGACGGTCCGGACCTCGCGCGGGTCGTCGCCGAGCACCTTCCGCGCCAGCCTGACCTCGTCGATCAGGGTGTCGGCGTAGTTCTCCCGGGAGGCGAGCACACCGCCGGTGCCCCGCAGCTCGGTGGCCGTGTAGGTGTTGAAGTCGCAGTACCCGCAGCGCGTGGCGCAGTACGGGACGTGCAGGTAGAAACCGAGCGGCCGCTCCCCCGCGCCCGCCAGGGCATGCGACGGCAGCGCGCCGTCTTCGGGCATGGGTTCACCGTCGGGGAGTGCGGAAGGCATACCCCCATCATCCCGCACCGGAAGAGCCCCGTCGGCGTTTGAGGCGCGGGGTCCGGGTCGGAGCCCCGGGGAACGGGGCCCGGCGGGGCGGTCCACCGCCCCGCCCCGCCAAGCCCGCCGCAGGCGCTACGCCTCGCGGGACCCCTCGTACATCTCCTCGATCAGGTGCTTGAACTCACGCTCGACCACCGGCCGCTTCAGCTTCAGGCTGGGCGTGAGGTCGCCGTGCTCGACGTCGAGGTCGCGCGGCAGCAGCCGGAACTTCTTGACCGTCTGCCAGCGCTGCAGGCCCTCGTTCAGGGTCTGTACGTACGTCTCGATCAGACGGTTGGTCTCCGGCGCCGCCAGGACCTCTCCGTACGTCTTGCCCTCCAGCCCGTTGTCGGCCGCCCAGGTCAGGATCGACGGCTCGTCGAGGGCGATCAGCGCCGAGCAGAAGTTCCGGTCGGCGCCGTGCACGACGATCGTCGACACGTACGGGCAGATCGCCTTGAACTGGCCCTCGATCTCCGCCGGGGCGACGTACTTGCCGCCCGAGGTCTTGATCAGGTCCTTCTTGCGGTCGGTGATCCGCAGGTAGCCGTCGGCCGACAGCTCGCCGATGTCGCCCGTGTGCAGCCAGCCGTCGGACTCCAGCACCTCGGCGGTCTTGTCCGGCTGCCGGTGGTAGCCCTGCATGATGCCGGGGCCGCGGAGCAGGACCTCGCCGTCGTCGGCGATGCGGACCTCGGTGCCGGGGAGCGGCTTGCCGACCGTGCCGGTGCGGTAGGCCTCGCCCGGGTTGACGAAGGAGGCCGCGCTGGACTCGGTCAGGCCGTAGCCCTCCAGGATGTGGACGCCCGCGCCGGAGAAGAAGAAGCCGATCTCGGGGGACAGGGCGGAGGCGCCGGAGACGGCGGCGCGCAGCTTCCCGCCGAAGGCCTCGCGGAGCTTGGAGTAGACGAGCGCGTCGGCGATCTTGTGCTTGGTGGTGAGGCCGAAGGGGGCGGTGGCCTGGCCGGTGCGGCGGAAGTTGTCCTGCGTGACCTTCGCGTACTCGCGGGCGACGCCGGCCGACCACTTGAAGATCTTGTACTTGGCTCCGCCGGCGGCGCGGGCCTTGGCCGCCACGCCGTTGTAGACCTTCTCGAAGATGCGCGGAACCGCGGCCATGTACGTCGGCTGCACGATCGGCAGGTTCTCGATGATCTTGTCGATCCGGCCGTCGACGGCGGTCACGTGCCCGGCCTCGATCTGCCCGGAGGTCAGCACCTTGCCGAAGACGTGGGCCAGCGGCAGCCACAGGTACTGGACGTCCTCCTTGCCGATCAGCCCGGTGGCGACCATGGCCTTGGCCAGGTAGGACCAGTTGTCGTGCAGCAGCCGGACGCCCTTGGGGCGACCGGTGGTACCGGAGGTGTAGATGAGGGTGGCGAGCTGGTCGGCGGTGATGGCCCCCACCCGCTCCTTGACCGCCTCGGGGTGCTTGGCGAGGTATTCCTTGCCGCGCGCCTCCAGCTCGGCGAGCGAGAGCACCCAGCCCTCGGGGTCTCCTTCGGCGGCGACCGCGTCATCGGCGTCCAGGACCACGACGTGGGCGAGGTTCGGCAGGTCGGCGCGGCGCTCGCGCGCCTTCGCCAGCTGCTTCGCGTCCTCGGCGATGAGCACCCGGCTCTCGGAGTCCGAGAGGATGAACGCCGACTCGTCCGCATTGGTGCTGGGGTAGATGGTGGTGACCGCACCGCCCGCGCACATCACGCCGAGGTCGGAGAGGATCCACTCGACCCGGGTGTTGGAGGCGAGCGCGACGCGCTCCTCCGTCCGGACGCCGAGAACGATCAGCCCGGCGGCGATGGCGAACACCCGCTCGGCCGCCTGGCCCCAGCTGAGTGATTTCCAGTCGTCGGCGCCGCCCTGTCCGCCGGCCGCCGGCACCGGGTACCGGTAGGCCTCGTCGTCGGGCGTCGCTGCGACGCGCTCAAGGAAGAGCACCGCCACGGTGGGCGGGCGGTTCTCGAGATAGGTCTGTGTGTCGCTCACGACATCCTCCGGACCGATCCACGCGGTAGTGCGTGGGCGTGGGGCGCTGGGGGGCGCTGGGGACTGGCGGGTATGCAGCCGTTGGCTTTTTAAACTGGCGAGTAACCGTCGAGCAGTGATCAGACTAGAGCGCGACCGGCGCGCGCGTAAGGGCCCGCGAGCGGCCGCTTCATAACGAAACAGGCCCCCGCACCTGAGTGCGGGGGCCTGTCTGCGTCGGGTGACGGCGGGGCTGCTACTTCTTCTTGCCGCCGGACTCGTCACTGGAGAGGACGGCGATGAAGGCCTCCTGCGGGACCTCCACGGAGCCGACCATCTTCATCCGCTTCTTGCCTTCCTTCTGCTTCTCCAGCAGCTTCCGCTTACGGGAGATGTCACCGCCGTAGCACTTGGCGAGGACGTCCTTGCGGATGGCGCGGATGGTCTCGCGGGCGATGACGCGGGAGCCGATCGCGGCCTGGATCGGCACCTCGAAGGCCTGGCGCGGGATGAGCTCGCGCAGCTTGGCGACGAGGCGCACGCCGTAGGCGTAGGCGGCGTCCTTGTGCGTGACGGCGGAGAAGGCGTCGACCTTGTCGCCGTGCAGCAGGATGTCGACCTTGACCAGGCTGCCGGACTGCTCGCCGGTGGGTTCGTAGTCCAGGGAGGCGTAGCCGCGCGTCTTGGACTTCAGCTGGTCGAAGAAGTCGAAGACGATCTCCGCGAGGGGGAGGGTGTAGCGGATCTCGACCCGGTCCTCGGAGAGGTAGTCCATGCCGAGGAGGGTGCCGCGGCGCTGCTGGCACAGCTCCATGATCGCGCCGATGAACTCGGTGGGCGCGAGCACGGTGGCCCGGACGACCGGCTCGAACACGTCCGAGATCTTGCCCTCGGGGAACTCGCTCGGGTTGGTGACGGTGACTTCCTTGCCGTCCTCCATGACCACCCGGTAGACCACGTTGGGCGCGGTGGCGATCAGGTCGAGGCCGAACTCGCGCTCCAGGCGCTCACGGACCACGTCCAGGTGGAGCAGGCCGAGGAAGCCGACGCGGAAGCCGAAGCCGAGCGCCGCCGAGGTCTCCGGCTCGTAGACGAGCGCGGCGTCGTTGAGCTGCAGCTTGTCCAGGGCCTCGCGCAGGTCCGGGTAGTCCGAGCCGTCGAGCGGGTAGAGGCCCGAGAAGACCATCGGCCGCGGGTCCTTGTAGCCGCCGAGGGCCTCGGTGGCGCCGTTGTGCAGGCTGGTGATGGTGTCACCGACCTTGGACTGACGGACGTCCTTCACGCCGGTGATGATGTAACCCACCTCGCCGACGCCGATGCCGTCGGACGGGGTCATCTCCGGGGAGGAGACACCGATCTCCAGCAGCTCGTGGGTGGCGCCGGTGGACATCATCCGGATGCGCTCGCGCTTGTTCAGCTGCCCGTCGACCACACGGACGTACGTGACGACGCCACGGTACGAGTCGTAGACGGAGTCGAAGATCATGGCGCGGGCCGGGGCGTCCTTGACGCCGACCGGGGCCGGGACCGTGGCGACGACCTTGTCGAGCAGCGCCTCGACACCGAAACCGGTCTTCGCCGAGACGCGCAGCACGTCCTCGGGCTGGCAGCCGATGAGGTTCGCGAGCTCCTCCGCGAACTTCTCCGGCTGGGCGGCCGGCAGGTCGATCTTGTTCAGGACGGGGACGATCGCGAGGTCGTTCTCCATCGCCAGGTACAGGTTGGCGAGGGTCTGCGCCTCGATGCCCTGGGCGGCGTCCACCAGGAGGACGGTGCCCTCGCACGCGGCGAGGGAGCGCGAGACCTCGTAGGTGAAGTCGACGTGCCCGGGGGTGTCGATCATGTTGAGGATGTGGGTGTTGCCCGCACCCTCGCCCGTGGTGGGCGCCCAGGGCAGCCGGACCGCCTGGGACTTGATCGTGATGCCGCGCTCACGCTCGATGTCCATGCGGTCGAGGTACTGGGCGCGCATCTGCCGCTGGTCGACCACACCGGTGATCTGGAGCATCCGGTCGGCAAGGGTCGACTTGCCGTGGTCGATGTGCGCGATGATGCAGAAGTTGCGGATCAGCGCCGAGTCGGTACGGCTCGGCTCGGGCACGTGGCTGGGGATCGCGGGCACGCAGTGTCCTGGTTCTCGGTCGCAGTCGGAAGCATTTGCGGAGCGTCGGTCGGAGCGAAAGTCCGGCTCCCGTCGCTGTCGGCGGCGCGATGTCGGATCTATACGCAGACTCCCATGGTCCCATGGACGGGGCAGTGCGCTCGGTTTGGGCCGCCCGTAGCGTGCCTGGTAGCCTGGGCAGCTGTGTTTCGTATGCCCTCTCAGTCGGGGGTCCCCCCGGACGAAGTCTGGGGGAGAGACACAATCCGAAGATCAAACTCTGAACCTGAAAAGGCTCTTTCGTGGCGAACATCAAGTCCCAGATCAAGCGGAACAAGACGAACGAGAAGGCGCGCCTGCGCAACAAGGCCGTCAAGTCCTCGCTCAAGACCGCGATCCGCAAGGCCCGCGAGGCCGTCGTCGCCGGTGACGTCGAGAAGGCCACCGTGGCTTCTCGCGCTGCCGCGCGTGCGCTCGACAAGGCTGTCTCGAAGGGTGTCATCCACAAGAACGCCGCCGCCAACAAGAAGTCGGCGCTGGCCACCAAGGTTGCCTCCCTGCAGGGCTGAGCTCCCTGATGTGATCGCCGGAAGGGACCCAGCGGGCCCTCTCTCCCGCTCCTGACCGGCACCCCGCTCCGCACACGAAGCGTTCGCCACGCGGGTGCGGCGCAACCAGAAGTAACCGAAGGCCCCGGCTCCACCCTTCCCCAGGGCGGAGGCCGGGGCCTTCGTGCTGCCCGGCGCGCCCCACCGGGGGCTGCTCAGTCGTAGAGGTGCTGGGGCGGTACGCGGTGCGGCAGCGGCCGGCGCCAGTCGCCCTCGCGGGCGACGAGGATCCGGCGGGCCAGGGTGCGCACCTCGTTCCAGGCCGGCTCGGCGGCCAGGGACTCGGCCCACAGGCCGGCGCGGCCGAGGACGTCGGCCTCGTCGAGGAGCCGGCCGATGGTCCGCAGGTCCCGCAGGGCCTCGGGTGCGAGGGTCTCCCGCTCCGCCATCCCCTCGGCCAGGTGGAGGACGAAGCGGACGTCCTCGGCGACGGGACCGCTCTTCACCCCGTGCTCACCGGCCCAGGTCAGCTGAGCCTCGGCATCGGCGGCGAGGACGGCCAGCAGCCTCGCGATCCACCTCTCCCAGTAGTCGGCATCGACGCTCATACGGGGATGCCCGCTACCGGCGCTGGGGACGGGCCGCGCGGGCCACCGCGACGACGGCCTTCTCCAGGGCGTACTCGGGATCGTCGCCGCCGCCCTTGACCCCGGCATCGGCGGCGGCCACGGCGCGCAGGGCGTCCGAGACCCCGTCCGCCGACCAGCCGCGCATCTGCTGGCGGACCCGGTCGATCTTCCACGGGGGCATGCCCAGGTCCCGGGCGAGGTCTCCGGGGCGGGCTCCGCGCGGGGCGGAGGCCAGCTTGCCGATCGCGCGGACCGCCTGGGCCAGGGCACTGGTGATCAGGACCGGCGCCACCCCGGTGGACAGGGACCAGCGCAGGGCCTCCAGGGCCTCGGCCGCACGCCCCTCGACCGCCCGGTCGGCGACCGTGAAGCTGGAGGCCTCGGCCCGGCCGGTGTAGTAGCGGGCGACGACGGCCTCGTCGATGGTGCCCTCGACGTCGGCGCACAGCTGCGCGGCGGCGCTCGCCAGCTCCCGCAGGTCGCTGCCGATCGCGTCCACCAGGCTCTGGCACGCCTCCGGGGTCGCCGATCGGCCGAGCGTGCGGAATTCGCCCCGCACGAAGGACAGCCGGTCCGCGGCCTTCGTCATCTTCGGGCAGGCGATCTCCCGCGCGCCCGCCTTGCGCGCGGCGTCCAGAAGACCCTTGCCCTTGACCCCGCCCGCGTGGAGGAGGACCAGGATGATCTCCTCGTAGGGCGCGGCGAGGTAGGCCTTGACCTCCTTGACCGAGTCCGCGGACAGGTCCTGCGCGTTGCGCACGACCAGCACCTTGCGCTCGGAGAAGAGCGAGGGGCTCGTCAGCTCGGCGAGCGTGCCGGGCTGGAGCTGCTCGGAGGCGAGGTCGCGGACGTCCGTGTCGGCGTCGGCGGCGCGGGCGGCCGTCACCACCTCGCGCACGGCACGGTCGAGCAGCAGCTCCTCCTGCCCCACCGCGAGGGTGAGCGGGGCAAGCGGATCGTCGGTGGAGTTCTTCCTGGTGGCCATCGGCTCCAGCATCCCACGCCGCACTGACAGCCCCCCGCCCCGCGTGCCCGAGAATGGTCGCGTGAATGTGCGACATGTACTCGTCCTGCCCGACCGCGACGCCGCCGAGGAGGTGGCCCAGGAGGCTGCCGACCGCTTCGGCCTCCCGGAGGAGCCGCAGTTGGTCCGCGACGCGCTGGCCGGCGAGGACGACGCCGAGGACGCCCAGTGGCTGGTGGTCGTCGAGGATCCGCAGGAACGGCTCGACACCACCTCGCTGGACGACCTCGCCGCCGAGTACGAGGGCTGGCTGGAAGCCCCGTAGGGGACCGCGCGTCAGGCCTTGCGCACGGCCTGGACGTCCAGCGTCACTTCCACGCTCGAACCGATGGCCGCGATCCCGTGCGCCAGCATCGACTGCCAGTTCAGGGTGAAGTCCTCGCGGTGCAGCTCGGTGGTGGCCCGGCAGGCCGCCCGCAGCTCGCCCTCCATGCCCGTGCCCAGACCCAGGTACTGGGTGTCCAGGGTCACGGACCGGCTCACCCCGTGGAGGGTCAGCGCCCCGGCGACGGCCCAGCCGCTGCCGCTGCGGTGGATGAAGCGCTCGCTGTAGAACTCCACCGTGGGATGGCGGACCGCGTCCAGGAAGTCCCCCGACCTCAGGTGGTCGTCGCGCAGCCGCAGCCCGGTGTCGATGCTCGCCGCATCGATGATCACGTGCATGGAGGAGTCCTCCATGCGCTCGGCTATCCGCACCGCCCCGGCGAACGTGGTGAACCGGCCGCGGATCCGGGCCAGGCCGATGTGGCGGGCCGTGAAGCCGATGGACGAGTGCGTCGGGTCGAGCTCCCAGTGGCCGGGCTGCGGCAGCAGCGGCGGCTCCACCGTGTCCAGGATGATCTCCGCGGTGCCGGGCTGCCCCGGGTCCCCCACGATCGTCACCCCGTGGAAGGGCGCGTACCCCTCCGCGGTCACGGAGAGCCGGTACTCCCCCTCCGGTACGGCCACGGCGAAGCCGCCGTACGGGTCGGTCTCGCCGCTGACGATGCGGCGGCCGATCGGGTCGGTCACCTCGAACGTGGCCTGCCGGACCGGCCGGTGGACGGTGTCGAGAACCCGGCAGCTGAGCAGACGCGCCGTCGGCGGGAGCGTCAGTGTCGCGGATGTGGAGGGACTGGAACTCCCGGCCGTCCCGACCGACTCCATCCCCCGTCTGCGACCGAACATGGCTGATGCACCCCCGTGCTGTGTGGACTTGGACCGTTCTGGCGAAGACGCATTCGATCATGCTGTCGGGTTGTGGGCAAACAGAGTGGTCGCGCCCGGTATGGCCGCGCCGATTCCGCCGCCGGTTGGCCGGAAATGAACGTAGCCGAACTCCGCTTCCGGTGACGGCGATCGAGCCGTCGGTGTCGGTACGCAACACGGTCGCCCCCAGCTCCCGCAGCCGGGCGAGCGTACTCGGCGCGGGGTGTCCGTAGCGGTTGGCCACGCCGACGGGAACGAGAGCGAGCCGTGGCCGGATCCGGGCGTACAGCTCCGGGTCCTGGTGCGCGGAACCGTGATGGGCGACCTTGAGGACGTCCACCGGCCCGAGGTCCGGATGGGCCCTCAAGAGGGCCTGCTGCGCGGGAGGTTCGAGGTCGCCGAGCAACAGCAGGGTCAGCCCCGCGCCGCGCACCAGCAGGGCGACGCTCGCGTCGTTGGGCCCCTCGGGCGGCGGTCCGGCCGGCGGCGGCCAGAGCACCTGCCACTCGAACGCCCCGGCCCGGCGCCGCTCCCCCTGCACCGCCTTCACGATCGGCACACCGGCGGCCGCCGCGGTCCGCCGGACGAACTGGGCCTGCCCCGGCGGGTCTTCGAGCGTGGTGGCCTGGATCACGGCCACGGACCGTCCCCGCAGCACCCCCGACAGGCCTCCCACATGGTCGGCGTGAAAATGCGTCAGCAGGAGCAGCGGCACGCGGTGCACGCCCAGGGCGCGCAGACAGTCGTCCACCGGTCCGGGCTCCGGGCCGGCGTCCACCACCAAGGCCTCCCCCGGGCCGACGGAGAGCACGGCGGCGTCCCCCTGCCCCACGGCGCACTGGACGTAGCTCCAGTCGGGCGGCGGCCAGCCGGAGAGCGTACGGGTGAGCTGCGGCGGCCGCAGTACGGCCAGGAGCAGCAGCACCGCCAGGGCGGAGCAGAGCCACCCGCGCCCGCGGAACCGGGCACCGGCGACCACGACGACGGCCAGGGTGGCGGCGGCCAGCAGAACGCCGCCGGTGAGCCCGCCCGGCCACGACAGCTCCGCGCCCGGGAACCGGGCCCCGGCCCGGGCCACGCCCGCGATCCACCCCGCCGGCACCGCCGCGCACCGGGCGAGCAGCTCCGCGGCGGGCATCCACACCGGCGCCACCGCGAGCGCGGCGAAGCCGAGGACCGTCGCGGGACCGGCCGCCAGCTCGGCCAGCAGGTTGCACGGCACCGCCACCAGGCTGACCCGGGCGGCGAGCACGGCCACGACGGGCGCGCACACCGCCTGCGCGGCCGCTGCGGCCCCCAGCGCCTCGGAGAGCCGCGGTCCCGCCCCACGGCGCCGCAGGGCGTCGCTCCACTTGGGAGCGAGGGTGAGCAGCGCCCCGGTGGCCAGTACGGAGAGCAGGAAGCCGGGGCTGCGGGCCAGCCAGGGGTCGTAGAGCACCAGCAGCAGCACGGCGGCGCCCAGGGCCGGGATCAGCGATCTGCGCCGCCCGGTGGCGATGGCCAGCAGGGTGACCGCCCCGCAGGCCGCGGCCCGCAGCACGCTCGGCTCGGGCCGGCACACGACCACGAAGGCCAGGGTCAGGGCCGCCCCGCACAGGGCGGTCACCCGCAGGGAGAGGCCGAGCCGGGGTGCCAGCCCGCGCCGTTCGGCCTGTTGCGCGCGGGCCGGGGGCCCGATCAGCAGGAACAGCACCACGGTCAGGTTGGACCCGGAGACGGCCAGCAGATGCAGCAGGTCGGTGGCCCGGAAGGCCTCGTGCAGGTCGGCCGGAACCCTGGAGGTGTCCCCGACGACCAGCCCCGGCAGCAGGGCCCTGGCATCCGGTGCGAGCCCTTCGGTGGCTTCGCGCAGCCCGGCTCGCAGCCGCCCCGCGAGCCGCTGGACGGTGTCCGGGCCGCCGGTCACCCCGGGCGGGGTGTCACCGGCCGGCCGGAGGAGCGCCACGGCCCGCTCCCCGCCCTGCGCCGGGGCCAGCCGGGCGACCACCACCACCCGGGTGGAAGGCTGCAGCCGGGCCCATCCCGGATGCCCGGCCAGCACCCGCACCGAGGTCTCGACCCGGGTACTCGTCCCGTCGGGCCCGGTCACCCGGGTCACCACCGCGTCCAGCGCCACCACCGGGGGCCCGCTCGCGCTCCGGGCGGCCCTCGGGTCGGAGCCGACGGTGAGCTCCGCGAGGACGCGGGCGTGCTCCTGTGCCAGCCCGGCCACCGGTCCGGCCCGCGCCTCGGCCCGCTGGAGCCCCGCCACTCCGGCCCCGGCCGACGCGCACAGCAGGGCCGCCGCCGCGGCCGGGGCGAGCCGCCACAGCGGCCCCGGACGCCGGCACGCGCCCAGCATCAACAGGCCCGCGCAGACCATCCCCAGGGCCACCCCGAGGGCGGTCCGGTGGACGGGCACGTCCAGGGCGAGGGCGGCCGCCGCCCAGGCGGCCCCGGCGGGCACCACGAGGCGGAGGTCCGGCGGGCCCGGAACCTCCGGGCGGCTCACGGCCGCACCAGCGTGCGCAGGTCGGCGAAGCGCCGCTCACCGATGCCGTCGACCTGGCGGAGTTCCTCCACGGAGCGGAAGCCGCCGCGGGCGGTACGGAAGTCGACGATGTGCTGCGCCAGTACCGGCCCGACTCCCGGCAGCCCGTCGAGCTGGGCGACCGTGGCCGAACCCAGACTCAGCGGGCCAGGACCAGGACCAGGACCGGAGCCGGCACCGCCGCCCGGCCCGGCGGCCGGTGGCGGCTGCGCCGGGGCGCCGACGACCACCTGCTCGCCGTCCATCAGCACGCGGGCCCGGTTCAGCCCGGTCGTGTCGGTGCCGGGACGCACTCCCCCGGCGGCGGCCAACGCGTCCTCCACCCGCGAACCCGCGGGCAGCCGCCGCACCCCGGGATCCCGGACCTTGCCGCTGATGTCGACGACGATCCGCGCGGCACCACCGACCCCACCGGCCCCCGCTCCCGGGGCCGGAGCCTCCGCCGGTGCCGTGGCCGCCGCCGGGACGGCCCCCGGCACGGCCCCCGGGGCGACCACCGCGGGCACGGTCACCGCCCGCGGCCGGGCCGACCAGTACTGCTGCCCGGCGCAACCGACGGCCGCGAGCAGCACCACCCCGACGGCGGCCACCGCACGCGGTCGCACCTCGCAGCGGTCCTGCAGCCACAGCGGCAGCCGCTCCCGCACGGCCAGCCTCCGCGCAGCCCCTGGGGGCAGCCCGGACGCCTCGTCGGACGGTGCCTGGACATCGGCCCCGTCCGGGGCCGCGGGCGGCGCCTGGAGCGCCCTGGGCGGCGGGGCATGCGGCGGGCTGCTGCCGCCCAGCAAGGCCTCGGCCCGTCGCCGCACCGCGCCCGGCTCCGGGTGAGGAACCCGCCGGCCACGACGCGCCGTACGGCGGTGCCGGAGACGGCTGCCGGAGAGCCGGTTCTCGGGGAGTCGGCCGTCGGAGAGACGGGGGCGGCCCGGGCCGCTGGTGGCGCCCGACGGAGACGAAGCACGCGTTCGAAGAGTCATGCCACGACCGTAGAGGCCGATCCCGCCCCCGGTTCGGATCACTCAATTCCGGTGGAAAAAAGCCTCGTTGTGGATAACCGCGCCACCCGTTCCGGTGATCAGCGGGGCGAGACGACCGCCGCCAGCAGCCCCGGGCCGGTGTGCGCCCCGATCACCGCACCGACCTCGCTGACGTGCAGCTCGACCAGCCCGGGGATGCGCTCGCGGAGCCGCTCGGCGAGCTTCTCCGCCCGCTCCGGAGCCGCCAGGTGGTGCACCGCCACGTCGACGGCGGCGGACCCGGCGCGCTCGACGGCCAGCTCTTCCAGGCGGGCGATGGCCTTGGACGACGTACGGACCTTCTCCAGCATCTCGATCCGCCCGCCGTCCAGCGTCAGCAGGGGCTTCACCGCCAGGGCGGAGCCGAGGAGGGCCTGCGCGGCCCCGATCCGGCCGCCGCGGCGGAGGTAGTCGAGGGTGTCGACGTAGAAGAACGCGGCCATGTCCGCCGCGCGCTTCTCGGCGGCCGCCACGGCCTCGTCCACGGACCCGCCCGCCTCGGCCACCTCGGCGGCGGCGAGCGCGCAGAAGCCGAGAGCCATCGCGATCATGCCGGTGTCCACGACGCGCACCGGCACGGGTGCGGTCTTCGCGGCGAGCGCGGCGGCGTCGTAGGTGCCGGACAGCTCGGCGGACAGGTGCAGGCTGACGATGCCGGTCGCCCCGGCGTCCGCGGCCGCCCGGTAGGCCCGGACGAACTCCTCCGGGCTGGGGCGCGAAGTGGTGACCGAGCGGCGCTTCTGCAAGGCCAGGGCCAGGCTGCGCGCCGAGATCTCGGTGCCTTCCTCAAGCGCCTCACCACCGAGCACCACGGTGAGCGGGACGGCGGTGATTCCGTGCCGCGCCATGGCCGGTCGGGGCAGGTAGGCCGTGGAATCGGTGACGATGGCGACATGGCGGGACATGAGCCGGAGGTTACCGCCAGTGGGGGCATGACGGCAGCCTGGCCCCACGACGCGACCGTCGGCCGGCGTCCCTGGGGCGGCGAGAGCCTACGGTACGAGCCCGGTACAAGCCCCTACGGGTACCCGCGCGCCCCGCCTCAGGTGGTGCTTTCCGGTCGACGCGCCTTCTGCCAGGGGTACTGCGGCGCCGGAGCGGCCGGGTTCAGGGCCTGCGGCTGATCCGCGCCCCACGCCGGGCTCGCCGCCGCCGCAGGCTGCCCCGGAGCGTTCGCCGGGGCGTTCCCCGGAGCCTGCGCCGGACCCGCCGCGGCCCCGTTCGCCTGCGCCGCGTCCCACGCCGCGGCCGCCGCCGCGAGGTCGTCCACCGGCTCCCGCTGCCAGTCCCGCAGCGCGTCGGACTCGACCTCGATCTGGGCCGACAGCGTGGACAGGTCGTCCTGCGCGAAGCGCTGCGCCCGGTCCCGCGCGGCCCACCGCAGCGAGTCCGCGGCCTGCTTGATCTTGGCCGTCCGCTCCCGCAGATCCGGCAGACGCTCCGCGATCCGTCCGCGGTCCGGGTCCTGCTCCAGCCGCTTCAGCTCGTCGTCGAGCTCGCGCCCGTGCGTGCTCAGCCGCTCGAACAGCGCGATCGACTCGTGCAGCGAGGCGTCCACCCGGACGCCGTCCTGCAGCGCCTGCTCCGTGGCGCGCATCGAGGTCCGCAGGTCGAGCCGCAGCTGCGCCAACGCCCCCGTGACCCCGACCTGACCGAAGCTCTTGGCGCGCAGCGTGGTGTCCTCCACGGTCCGCCGCGCCTGCGTGATGGTCCGGTCCACACCGCGCTTGGTCGCCTGCACCACCTTGACGGTCGCGTACACACCCAACCCCAGGAAGGTGAAAAGCACCATCAGCGCGAAGATGATCAACGCGGCCTCCATGAGCATCCCTTCCCCAGTACCCGACGGCTCTTTTCCGTCCCCTCCACGGTAAACGCCACGGGCAGGCCAGGGGTTCCAATCGAACCCCCAACCTGCCCGTACGGGATCCCCCCTATGCGGGGGTGCGCCCTCAGATGACGATGTTCACCAGCTTCGGCGCGCGCACGATCACCTTGCGGATCTCCGCGCCGCCCAGCGCCGCCACGACACCCTCATCGGTCACGGCCAGCTGCTCCAGCTCCGCCTCGGAGATCGTCGGCGGCACCTCCAGCCGTGCCTTGACCTTGCCCTTGACCTGCACCACGCACGTCACGCTCTCGTCCACGACGTACGCCGGGTCCGCGACCGGGAAGTCCTGGTGGACCACCGACTCGCTGTGACCCAGGCGGTGCCACAGCTCCTCCGCGATGTGCGGGGCCAGCGGGGCGACCAGCAGCACCAGGGCCTCGGCGACCGAGCGCTCCAGCGGGCGGCCGGCCTTCGTCAGCGCGTTGTTCAGCTCGGTGATCTTCGCGATGGCGGTGTTGAAGCGCAGCCCCGTCAGGTCCGAGCCGGCCCCGTCGATGGCCTTGTGCAGCGCGCGCAGGGTGTCCTCGGCGGGCTCGGCGTCGACGACCGTCACCGCGCCCGTCTCCTCGTCCACGATGTTGCGCCACAGGCGCTGCAGCAGCCGGTACTGGCCCACCACGGCCCGGGTGTCCCACGGACGGGAGACGTCCAGCGGACCCATCGCCATCTCGTACAGGCGCAGCGTGTCCGCGCCGTACTCCTCGCAGATCTCGTCCGGCGTGACGGCGTTCTTCAGGGACTTGCCCATCTTGCCGTGCTCGCGCTTGACCGGCTGGTCCTGGTAGAAGTAGCCGCCGTCGCGCTCCTCGACCTCGGCCGCGGGCACGTAGACACCCCGCGCGTCGGTGTACGCGTACGCCTGGATCATGCCCTGGTTGAAGAGCTTGTGGAACGGCTCCGCCGAGGAGACGTGACCCAGGTCGAACAGCACCTTCGACCAGAAGCGGGCGTACAGCAGGTGCAGCACCGCGTGCTCGGCGCCGCCCACGTACAGGTCGACACCACCGTGCGGTGCGCCCTCGCGCGGGCCCATCCAGTACTGCTCGATCTCCGGGTCCACCAGGGCCGAGGCGTTGTTCGGGTCCAGGTAGCGCAGCTCGTACCAGCAGGAACCGGCCCAGTTGGGCATGGTGTTGGTCTCGCGGCGGAAGGAGCGCACGCCCCGGCCGTCGCCCAGATCCAGCTCCACGTTCACCCACTCGCCGTTGCGCGACAGCGGGGTCTCCGGCTTGGAGGCGGCGTCGTCCGGCTCGAAGGTGCGCGGGGAGTAGTCCTCGACCTCCGGCAGCTCCAGGGGCAGCATCGACTCGGGCAGCGGGTGCGCGACGCCGTCCTCGTCGTAGACGATCGGGAAGGGCTCGCCCCAGTAGCGCTGACGGCTGAACAGCCAGTCGCGCAGCCGGAAGTTGACCGTGCCCTCGCCGATGCCGCGCTCGGCCAGCCAGTCGGTGATCGTGGCCTTCGCCTCGACGACGCCCAGGCCGTCCAGGGCGATGCCCTCGCCCGTCGAGTTGACCAGCTTCGCGTCGTAGGAGACGAAGGCGTCGTCCCACTCGGCCGGGTCGATGTCGCGCCCGTCGGTCGGCTCGACCACGCAGCGGACGGGCAGCTCGAAGGCGCGCGCGAACTCGAAGTCGCGGGCGTCGTGCGCCGGGACCGCCATGATCGCGCCGGTGCCGTAGCCCATCAGCACGTAGTCGGCGATGAAGACCGGGACCTTCTGGCCGCTGACCGGGTTGACCGCGTACTCGCCGGTGAAGACACCGGTCTTGTCCTTGGCCTCGGCCTGCCGCTCGACGTCCGACTTGGCCGCGGCCTGCTTGCGGTACGCGGCGACGGCCTCGGCCGGGGTCGCGTGTCCGCCGGTCCACACCTGGTGGGTGCCCTCGGGCCAGGCGGCCGGGACGAACTTCTCGACCAGCGGGTGCTCGGGCGCCAGCACCATGTAGGTGGCTCCGAACAGGGTGTCCGGACGGGTGGTGAAGACGGTGATGGCCTCGTCGCCCAGCGCGAAGTCGACGCGCGCGCCCTCGCTGCGGCCGATCCAGTTCCGCTGCTGCAGCTTGATGGCCTCGGGCCAGTCCAGTGCGTCCAGGTCGTCGATCAGCCGGTCGGCGTAGGCGGTGATCCGCATGTTCCACTGGCTCAGCCGGGACTTGAAGACGGGGAAGTTGCCGCGCTCGGACCGGCCGTCGGCGGTGACCTCCTCGTTGGCCAGCACGGTGCCCAGCCCGGGGCACCAGTTCACCGGCGCGTCCGAGGAGTACGCCAGCCGGTACTCATTCAGCACGTCGGCCCGCTCGGCCGCGGTCAGAGCGGCCCAGGCGCGGCCGCCGGGGACCTCACGGGAGCCGTCCTCGAAGGCGGCGACCAGCTCGGTGATCGGCCGGGCCTTCTTCGCGTCGGCGTCGTACCAGGAGTTGTAGATCTGCAGGAAGATCCACTGGGTCCACTTGTAGTAGTCCGGGTCGATCGTGGCGAACGACCGGCGCTTGTCGTGGCCCAGGCCCAGCCGGCGCAGCTGGACCTTCATGTTCTCGATGTTGGCCTCGGTCGAGACGCGCGGGTGCGTGCCGGTCTGCACGGCGTACTGCTCGGCCGGCAGGCCGAAGGCGTCGAAGCCCAGGGTGTGCAGGACGTTGTGGCCGGTCATCCGCTGGTGGCGGGCGAAGACGTCGGTGGCGATGTACCCGAGCGGGTGTCCGACGTGCAGGCCCGCACCCGAGGGGTACGGGAACATGTCCATGATGAACTTCTTGGGCCGTGCGACCACCGCGGGGTCCCCGGCCAGGTCACCGGTGGGGTTCGGGGCCTCGTACGTGCCCTGCGCGTCCCAGACGTCCTGCCAGCGTGCCTCGATGTCGGCGGCCATGGCAGCCGTGTAGCGGTGCGCCTCGGCCGCCTCGGGGGCCGGGGTGTTCGTCTCGCTCATGATTTCTGAAGCTCCATCGATCGTCTCTGCCGTCTCTGCCTGCCCAAACGAAAAAACCCCTCGCACAGGAGGGGACGCCGCGCCGGGTCCGACCATCTCGAAGGGTCGGTACTGATCAGCGCGGCTCGGTAAGCAGAAGGCGTACGGCACGCATGGCGTCAGGGTACCGCAGCGGCCCCTTCCGACGCTCGGCCGTTCCACCCGTCGACACGGCACGCGGCACACAGCACACGGGGGCGCAGGGCACAAGGGCACGGGGACGCCAGGGCACAACGAGAAGCGGGCCACCCGATCCGGGTGGCCCGCTTCTTCACTGTGGAGCTAAGGAGAATTGAACTCCTGACCTCCTGCATGCCATGCAGGCGCTCTACCAACTGAGCTATAGCCCCTTGTTGCGCTTGCCGCTTCGGTTTCCCTTGCCGGTTCCCCTTGGCGACGTCCCAAACATTACACGGTCATGGCCCTGGTCCAAAAATCGGTTTCCACCGACCAGAGGCCATGTCCGATTTGAGCCAACTTGTCACGCCCTCGCGAACTGATAGAACCGCTTGAGCGTGCAGTGCTCGTCGAGCAGCCGCCCGTAGATCGGCTCCCCTTCCAGCTCACGGTACGTCTCGATCGGGTCGCCTTTTATGATCAGCGCCCGAGCGCATTCCTCGCACCAGTACTGGTAGTCGGGGTTGACCGGGTCCATGTCCCGCACGATCGGCGTGCCGTTGTTGCACCAGTCGCACCGGCGCCGGTGTGCACCCATCCGTCAGCGACTCCCTCCCGCGTCGGGCCGTCGTGTCCCCCTCCGGCGGTCACGATTCTGCCATGCCGGTGCGGGCCAGGTCAGCAAACGCAAAGGGTACAAAAGCAAGGATCCCGCCCCCTGTTGGGGACGGGATCCTGATTGTGGAGCTAAGGAGAATTGAACTCCTGACCTCCTGCATGCCATGCAGGCGCTCTACCAACTGAGCTATAGCCCCGCTCTCCGCCGCGCTCCCCCCGTCTCCGGTGTTCTGCGCTACGAACAAGAAGAACTCTAGCCTGTGACCAGCCGGAAAGTGAAATCCGGGTGGGACCCCCGCCGGGGAGCGGCGAAAGGCCGCTCTAGTCGTCGTCGCCGAGCACCGGTTCCGGCAGCGTGCCGGCGTTGTGCTCCAGCAGACGCCAGCCGCGCGCGCCCTCGCCGAGGACGGACCAGCAGCAGTTGGAGAGCCCGCCGAGGCCCTCCCAGTAGTACGAGTCCAGGCCCAGCAGGCGCCCGATCGTCGTACGGATGGTGCCGCCGTGGCTGACCACGACGAGGGTGCCGGACTGCGGCAGCCGGTCGGCGTGTTCCAGCACCACCGGCGCCGCGCGGTCGGCGACCTCGGTCTCCAGCTCACCGCCGCCGCGGCGGACCGGTTCGCCGCGCTTCCACGCCGAATACTGCTCGCCGTACTTCTCGAGGATCTCGTCGTGCGTGAGGCCCTGCCACTCGCCGGCGTACGTCTCGCGCAGCGCCGCGTCGTGCGACACCGCCAGCCCCGTGAGGGCCGCCAGCTCGGCAGCCGTGGCGGAGGCGCGCTGCAGGTCGGAGGCCACGATGGCATCCGGCTTCAGCGAGGCGAGCAACCGCGCGGAGCGGCGCGCCTGCGCCACACCCGCCTCGGTCAGCTCGATGTCCGTGGAGCCCTGGAAGCGGCGCTCCAGATTCCACGAGGTCTGGCCGTGCCGCCAGAGGACGATCTTCCTGCCGGACTTGCCCGAGGTGGTCGCGCTCAGAACAGATCACCGTCCAGTTCGTCGTCGCCCGCCGCCTCGCGCAGCTTGGCGTGCTCCTCGGCCTTGCCGATGGTGAGCTTGGCGTCTTCGGGGAGCTCGATCTCGGGGCAGTCCTTCCACAGGCGCTCCAGCGCGTAGAAGACACGCTCCTCGCTGTGCTGGACGTGGACGACGATGTCGACGTAGTCGAGCAGGATCCAGCGGGCGTCGCGGTCGCCCTCGCGGCGCACCGGCTTGGCGCCGAGCTCCTTGAGCAGGCGCTCCTCGATCTCGTCGACGATCGACTTGACCTGGCGGTCGTTGGGCGCCGAGGCGAGCAGGAAGGCGTCGGTGATCGACAGCACGTCGCTGACGTCGTACGCGATGATGTCGTGCGCGAGCCGGTCGGCCGCGGCCTGGGCGGCGGCGGTGATGAGCTCGATGGAGCGGTCCGTGGCGGTCACTGGCCATGCTTTCGGGTTGGCGGGCAGATCCTTACAAGGGTCTCATGTACCGCCGACACCGCCCGCGCGCAGCGTCGCGCGCGGGCGAAAGCCCCCCTCGGGGCTGCTCCGGAGCCTGGTCAGGACGCCTTGTAGTCCTTGCCCAGGATCACCACGATCTCCGCGTTCACCGCGTTCTCGGCCTTCTTCACGGCCGTCTCGGGCAGTCCCAGCGTCTTGGCGACCTCGATCGCGCGGTCCCGCTGCGCGTCGTCCTGGTAGGTGATCTGCGAGGCGGCCGCCGTCTTGTCGGCCTTGCCGCCGTCGACGAAGGCGTAGCCACCGTTCACGAGCGTCGCCTTGGCCGCGACCTGCATCTTCTCGTCGCCGGTGGCGTCCTTGAGGCCGACGCGCGGGGCCGCGCCGGGCTGCGCCGCGGCGCCGGAGCCGCCCAGCACCTCCTTGACGACCGACTTGTTCGCGTCGTCCGTGAGCGTGCCGTCCGCCTTCACCGCGAGGACGTCCGTGCGGTACGCGCCCACCTTGGCGTGCGCGCCGAGCCGGGACAGCAGGGCCCCGAGGGTCTGCGCGTTCAGGGCGGGATCGAGGATCTGGCCGATGCTGTCGACGGTCACGGCCGCCGCCTTCGGGTCGCTCGGAACCTTGCGCAGCACCGCCTGGAGCACCTTGCCCACGCGTTCCAGCTGCTTGGCCTCCGGTTCACCCTGCCCGCGGAACGTGGCGTACGCCACGGCCATCGGGCCGCTCAGGCTCTGCTTCTGGCCCTGGGCCACGGCCGGGGTCTTGGCAGCGTCGTCGGCCGGGACGGCGGTGTCGGTGTCGACCTCGATGCCGCCGACCAGCTCGACCAGGTTCTCCAGGAAGGGGGTGTCCAGGCGCCAGGTGCCGCCGATGCGGGTGCCCAGCACGGAGTCGAGGGCCTCGCGGGTGCCGAGACCGCCTTCCCCGACCGACTTGCCGAGCCCCGTCGGCGTCCCGTCCTGGCCGGTGACGGCCAGGGTGTTCGGCAGCAGGACGGTGGCGCCCTGCTTGGTGGTGACGTTGTCGACGAGCAGCGCCGAGGAGGTGCCGCCCTTCTTGGTGTTGTGCAGGTGGACGACGATGATGTCCCGCTTCTGCGCTCCGGCGTCGGCGGTCGCGCCGGTCTTCTTCTCGCCGGGGCCGTCGAGGAAGGGCAGCTTGCCCGCGTACCAGAGGTAGCCGAGTCCGGCGACGACGAACAGGGCGAGGACCACGATCAGCGCCACCACCCGGTTGCGGCCGCGGCGGCGGGCCTCCTCGCGGCGTTCGGTGCGGCTCTCGGTGAATTTGAGCCAGTCGATGACGTCCTCGGAGTCCTCGTCCGGCTGGTCGATGAAGGCGAACATCTCGGTGCGGTAGTCCCGGTCCGCCTGGGGCTCGCCGTCGCGCTCGCGGTCGTCACTCCGCGGACCGTCCTCGTCGGCGTCCGGCCGGCGCGGCTCGGGCACCTGGGCGGCCGGCCGTTCGGCGGGGACCGGGGGCTCCGGGGCGGTCTGCTGCGGGATCCACTGCTGGGTCTGCTGCGTGTCGTACCCGTAGGCGGGCGCCTGGGTGTACTCCTGCTGCCCGTACTCCTGGGCGGCCGGCTGCTGCGGGTAGTACTGCTGTTGCGGCTGCTGCTGGCCGTAGCCCTGGTAGTCGTAGCCGTACTGCTGCTGCTCGTACTGCTGCCCGTACTGCTGCGGGGCGGCCGGAGTGGGCTGGGCGGGCTGCGCGGGCACCTGGCCGTACACCGGCCGCCCGTACGCGTCGTAGCCGACGAGCTGCTGCTCCTGGGCGGCATACGGGTCGTACGGATCCTGTCGGTCGTTCACCGCGGGGCCCCTCTCTCCGGAAGCTCAGGCTCCCCGGTACAGCTCACGCTTGTCGATGTAACGCACGACACCGTCCGGCACCAGGTACCAGACAGGGTCCCCCTGGGCCACCCTCGCACGGCAGTCGGTGGACGAGATCGCGAGCGCGGGCACCTCCACCAGGGAGACGCCGCCTTCCGGGAGCCCGTCGTCGGTGAGCACGTGGCCCGGCCGGGTGACGCCGATGAAGTGGGAGAGCGAGAAGAGCTCTTCGGCGTTGCGCCAGGTCAGGATCTGTGCGAGCGCGTCGGCACCGGTGATGAAGAACAGGTCGGCATCGTCGTTCTGCGCCTTCAGGTCCCGCAGGGTGTCGATGGTGTACGTCGGCCCGCCGCGGTCGATGTCGATGCGGCTCACCGAGAACTGCGGGTTCGAGGCCGTGGCGATGACCGTCATCAGGTAGCGGTCCTCGGCCGGCGACACGGCCCGCTGCGACTTCTGCCACGGCTCGCCGGTCGGCACGAACATCACCTCGTCGAGGTGGAAAAGGGCGGCCACCTCGCTGGCGGCCACCAGGTGTCCGTGATGGATCGGGTCGAATGTCCCGCCCATCACTCCGAGCCGGCGCTTGACCGGACCGGTAGGCATCTCCTGCTCTCCCATGAGCGCAGAGCCTACTGGCCCGGGGGACGCGGCGTTCTCGGCGGGTTCAGCTGGTTCAGCGGGTTCAGCGGTCGCGGTTCAGGCGCGTGGTGACCCAGAGCATCAGCATCAGGATCAGGAAGGCACCGCCGCCGGTCAGGTACGGGTTCAGGCTGTCGTGGTTGCCGCCGTGCTGCTCGGCCCCCTCCGATGCGAGGACGACCAGGTTGTGGGCGGTGGTGGAGAGGCTCATCAGGCAGATACCTATCGAGTCGGGGAGCGGGCGGAGACTTCGCTCACATCGTATGCGGGGGCCTGGGGCACGCTCACGCCGACTCAGGCGTTGGAGAGGATAGACGCAGGGTCGATCAGGTCCATCCAGGGGAGGGCGCTATGACGGAAACAGGGTTCGAGAAGGCACCGGCGCGGGACCGAAGGCGGTTCCCCGGCATCTCGTCGCGGGCGTACGAGCATCCGGCGGACCGCTCCGCGCTGGTGGCACTGCGCAAGCTGAGCGGCTTCGACACCGTGTTCAAGGTGCTGAGCGGGCTGCTTCCGGAGCGCAGCCTGAGGCTGCTGTTCCTGTCGGAGTCGGTGCGGGTGGGCGAGACGCAGTTCCCGCACCTGTACGCGATGCTGCGCGACGCCTGCTACATCCTGGACCTGGAGAAGGTCCCGCAGATGTACGTGCAGCAGGACCCGAACCCCAACGCCATGTGCATCGGGCTGGACGAGCCGATCATCGTGGTGACCACGGGCCTCGTCGAGCTGCTCGACGAGGAGGAGATGCGTGCGGTGGTGGGCCACGAGGTGGGCCACGCGCTGTCGGGGCACGCCGTCTACCGCACGGTCCTGCTGTTCCTGACCAACCTGGCGCTGAAGGTCGCGTGGATCCCGCTGGGCAATGTGGCGATCATGACGATCGTGACCGCGCTGCGGGAGTGGTTCCGCAAGTCGGAGCTCTCGGCCGACCGGGCCGGGCTGCTGGTGGGACAGGACGTGCAGGCCTCGATGCGGGGGCTGATGAAGATCGCGGGCGGCAACCACCTCCACGAGATGAACGTGGACGCCTTCCTCGCCCAGGCCGAGGAGTACGAGTCGAGCGGCGATCTGCGCGACTCCGTGCTGAAGATCCTGAATCTGCTGCCCCGGACGCACCCCTTCACCACGGTGCGGGCGGCCGAGCTGAAGAAGTGGGCGGAGAGCCGCGACCACCAGCGGATCATGGACGGCCACTACCCGCGGCGGGACGAGGACAAGGACACCTCGGTGGCCGACTCCTTCCGGCAGTCCGCCGCGCACTACGCCGACTCCGTGCGCACCAGCAAGGACCCGCTGCTGAAGCTGGTGGGCGACATCGCGGGCGGCGCGGGCGACCTGGGCGGCAAGCTCCGCGACAAGTTCACGGGCGCCGGAGCCGGCACCGCGCCGCAGGACAAGGGCGGGGCTACGGAGCAGGGCTGACGGGAGCGGCCTGCGGCGGCGGGGACGGTGTCGCGGGCGAGGTGACGGCCGGGGTCGTCGGCGAAGCCAGGACGCCGCACAACCCGGCCGTGCGCCGCGGCCGGCCGCTGGCGTACGGGTCGCTGGCCGCCGGGCCCACCGTGGTCGGGCCGGCTCCGGCCAGGAGCGGGCGGAAAGCCGCGGCCGGGTCGGCGGAGCAGTCCTGCGGCCCGGCCATCACATAGGCCGAGGCCAGCTCCAGCCGGCGGGTCGTCAGGTCCTCCCGGTCGAAGCGCAGCCGCAGCTCGCGCCGGACGGTGAAGAGCGAGGCGCCGTCGGCCAAGGCCGGGGATCCGGTGGCGGGCCGTACGGCGTAGACGAAGGTGTGGTCGGTGGTGACCTCCAGCATGTCGGGGGCCACCTCCTCGAAGGCGAGCGTGCCGCTCACCCGGACCCGGGAGTCGGCCACGACGGCGGTGGCCTGGTCGAAGCGGACCAGCCAGCCGGTGGCCGCGTGGCGGCCGTCGCCGGAGGGCGAGGTCATGCTGCGGTCGAACTGCGCCAGCTGATCGGGGTCGAGCAGGACGCGCACCGGGCGGGAGGCCGCGCCGGCGAGGATGTCGGGGTCCAGCGAGGACTGCACGAGGTAGTCCTTGGCGATGGAGAGTGCGGCGACGACCTGGGCGTCGGTGAAGTGGTGCGTGCGGCGCACGGCGGGCAGGGTGATGCCGGCCGCGCCGACCCGGTAGTCGGCGGCGGGGCTCTTCGCGTACAGCTCGGCGGGGCGCCCGCCGGGCACGTCCGCGATCGGCGCGAGCGGGATCACGGTGCTGCTGAGCGCCTGGGCCGGTCCCCCGGACGGGGGCACGTAGGGGTTGCGCAGCCCCATGTAGACGGCGACGGCGAAGGCCGTGGCGATGAGCAGCACGAGCAGCATGCCCTGCCGTGCGCCCCGGCCGGGGGTGCTGGTCCGGGACGCGGATCCGCTGCCGGACCAGATGGATCGGCTGCGCACCGCGCGGGCGTGTTCGCCCATGCGTTCCTGCGCGGAGTATTCCTGGAGCCGGGCAGCGCGGACGAAGTCCTCGTCGAACACCACCGACCGGTACTCGTCCGACCGGAAGTCGTCCGAGCGGAAGTCGTCCGAGCGGAAGTCGTCCGAGCGGAAGTCGTCGTCGCCCCCGCCCATGCCCTCGGGGGTGCTGTTGGGTGGATCTCCTGGCACGGCCATCGCTTCTCCCCGCTGTCCCCGCTTCAGAGAAGCCCCCGGCTCCGGCGTATGCGAGTGGGGTCGTACCTTCAGGGTTGGCGAACGGAGGGGTACGTAAACGCGCCGACGCCGGTGACTTCACCCCTGGGGGTACTGGCGGGCGCGGGAGCGGGGTCCGCCTCACCAGAGGCGCTGCGGTACACGGCGCTGAAGGCGAGGGCGACCATGCCGAGGCCCATCACGAAGGCGAGCACCCAGGCGACGGGGCGCAGCCACGGTGCGCGGCCGCGGTAGGGACGCAGGCTGCCGCCATAGGCCCCGTACGGGCCGTAGGGGTACCCGTGGCCGCCGTCGTGGTCCCAGCCGTGGTCGTCGTCGTACCCGTCGGGGTGGCCGTATCCGTAGCTGTCGTAGTCGTCGTCGCCCGTCCAGCCGCCGGCCACGGCACGGGCGGCTTCGGCCTCCGCGCGCGCTCGGTCGGCCGCCCGCTGGCGCTCGGCGGCGCTCGGTTCACGGATTTCGGCGTTCCGGACGAAGTCCTCGTCGAACACCACGGAGGCGAAGTCGTACTCCGCGCCTCCGCGGTCGTCGTCGGGCTCCCCGTCGTCCGGGAACGGCTTGCCCCCCACGTCGTCCGGCACAGGACCAGCCTAGACCTGGGGGGCCTCCTTGGGCAGGGTGTACGCCGAAATCCGGCCACACCGCGCTCAGGGGTTGACTACCGCACGTGACCGTCGCCGGTGACGATGTACTTGGTGGAGGTCAGCTCGGGAAGCCCCATCGGGCCCCTGGCGTGCAGCTTCTGGGTGGAGATGCCGATCTCCGCGCCGAAGCCGAACTGGCCACCGTCCGTGAACCGAGTGGATGCATTCACGGCGACCGTGGTCGAGTCGACCAGCTGGGTGAAGCGGCGCGCGGCGGCCTGCGAGGTGGTGACGATCGCCTCGGTGTGACCTGAGGTCCAGCGGCGGATGTGGGTGACGGCGTCGTCGAGGGAGTCCACGACTGCGGCGGCGATGTCGTACGACAGGTACTCGGCGGCCCAGTCCTCGTCCGTGGCGGGCAGGGCGGTGACCTTGCCGCCCTCGGCGGCGGCGAGGACGCGGGCGTCGCCGTGCACGGTGACGCCGGCGTCGGCGAGCGCGTCGAGGGCGCGCGGCAGGAAGGCGTCGGCGATGTCGCGGTGGACGAGGAGGGTCTCGGCGGAGTTGCAGACGGAGGGCCGCTGGGCCTTGGAGTTGATGAGGATGTCCACCGCCATGTCCAGGTCGGCCTGAGCGTCGACGTAGACGTGGCAGTTGCCGGTACCGGTCTCGATGACCGGGACGGTGGATTCCTCGACCACGGTCTTGATGAGGGAGGCGCCGCCGCGCGGGATGAGTACGTCGACGAGGCCGCGGGCGCGCATCAGCTCGCGGACGGAGTCGCGGGACTCGCCGGGGACGAGCTGGATCGCGTCGGCGGGCAGGCCGGCGCTCAGGACGGCGTCCCGCAGGATGGCGACGAGTGCGGTGTTGGAGGCGTAGGCGGAGGAACTGCCGCGCAGGAGGACCGCGTTGCCGGACTTGAGACAGAGGGCGGCGGCGTCGACGGTGACGTTGGGGCGGGCCTCGTAGATGATGCCGACGACGCCGAGCGGGACGCGGATCTGCCGGAGGTCGATGCCGTTGGGGAGGGTGTTGCCGCGGACGACCTCGCCGACGGGGTCGGGGAGGGCGGCGACGTCACGGACGTCGGACGCGATGGCGGCGACGCGCTCGGCGGTGAGGGTGAGACGGTCGACGACGGTCTCGCTGGTGCCGGCGGCGCGGGCCTTGTCCGTGTCCACGGCGTTGGCGGCGATGATCTCGGCCGTACGGGCCTCCAGCGCGTCCGCGATCGCCAGCAGGGCGGTGTCCTTGGCGGACCGCGGGAGTGGGGCGATGGCCGCGGCGGCGGTGCGGGACCGCTGCGCGGTGGCGAGGACGGGCGAGGTGGCGGTGGCGGTCGCGGTGGCGGCATCGAGCGAGGTCATGCCGCCCAGGGTAATCCCCTGCCGGTACCCCGCCGCTGGGGTTCCACCCCGCGAGACGGCCTCCGGCCGGGTCGGCGGGGTGGGGCCGGGGCTCCGCCCCGCGGCCCCGCGATCGGTGTCGGCGCGGGCCGGGTGCGGGGCCGCTGCGCGGAGCCGTCTCCCCGCCCCGCCCTCTCGCCGTCTCCCCGGGGGCTCCGCCCTCGGACCCCGGTCCTCAAACGCCGGACGGGCTGGAAGACCCAGGGCTCCGCCCCGGACCCCCCGGTCCTCAAACGCCGGAGGGCCTGATCGGTCCCGGACCCGCTGGATGGTCCCGGACCGGGGCTAGTACGGGTGGACGCCTACCGGGTGGGCCGGGGGTGGGCCGTAGCCCTCCGCCACGCGCTGGTGGTAGGTGGCACGGTCGATGACCTCCAGGCCGACGATCTCCCAGGGCGGGAGCTTCGCCGAGGAGCGGTGTTCGCCCCACAGGCGCAGGGCGACGGCCGCCGCGTCGTGGAGGTCCCGGGCCTCTTCCCAGTAGCGGATCTCCGCGTGGTCCTCGGCGTACCGGCTGGTCAGCAGGAAGGGATGGTCGTGGGCCAGTTGCTCCAGCCCGCGCCGGACCTCGGACAGCGGGGCCGGCTTGCCGGAGACGCTCAGGGTCACGTGCCACAGGCGCGATGCGTGATCCTGCTCCTCCCCGCCACCGCCGCCGTCACCGTCCCCCGTGCCGACGCTGGTCAGCGCTCGTCTCACCAGCCGCCTCCTGTCTCCGTCACGCGGGTCCGCCCGCCCCTCACAGTTGACCAGTCCACGGGCCGCCGCGCTCCGCTTTTGCCGAACCTCAGCCCTCCAGCAGGACCAGATCGTCCCGGTGGACGACCTCCCGCTCGTACGCGGGTCCGAGTTCCCGCGCGAGCTCGCGAGTGGAGCGGCCGAGGAGCTGCGGGAGCTCCTTGGCGTCGAAGTTGACCAGGCCCCGGGCCACGGCGCGGCCGTCCGCGGCGCGCAGTTCCACGGGGTCCCCGGCGACGAAGTCGCCCTCGACCGCCGCGATCCCTGCGGGCAGCAGCGAGCTGCCGCGCTCGGTGACCGCGCGGACGGCGCCGTCGTCCAGGACCAGATGCCCCTGGGGGGTCGACGCGTGCTGGAGCCAGAGCAGCCGGTCCGCCGAGCGGCGCCCGGTGGCGTGGAACAGCGTGCCCGTCCCCCGTCCGGCGAGGGCGTCGGCGGCCTGGCTCGCGGAGGTCAGCACCACGGGGATCCCGGCGGCGGCCGCGATCCGGGCCGCCTCGACCTTGGTGACCATGCCGCCGGTGCCCACGCCCGCCTTGCCGGCGCTGCCGATGGAGACGTGCGCGATGTCCTCGGGCCCGCGGACCTCTTCGATGCGCGTGGTGCCCGCCTGGGACGGGTCGCCGTCGTAGAGGCCGTCCACGTCCGAGAGGAGGACGAGGAGGTCGGCGCGGACGAGGTGGGCGACGAGGGCCGCCAGCCGGTCGTTGTCGCCGAAGCGGATCTCGTCCGTGGCGACGGTGTCGTTCTCGTTGACGACGGGGAGGGCGCCCATGGCGAGCAGCTGGTCGAGGGTGCGGTAGGCGTTGCGGTAGTGGGCGCGGCGGCTGGTGTCGTCGGTGGTGAGCAGCACCTGGCCGACGCGGACGCCGTACCGGGCGAAGGAGGCGGTGTAGCGGGCGACGAGCAGGCCCTGGCCGACGCTCGCGGCGGCCTGCTGCCGGGCTAGGTCCTTGGGCCTGCGGCGCAGGCCGAGCGGGGAGAGTCCGGCGGCGATGGCTCCGCTGGAGACGAGGACGATCTCCTTCTCGCCTCCGCTGCGAGCCTTGGCGAGAACGTCGACGAGCGCGTCCACCCGGTCGGCGTCGAGTCCGCCGGCCGCGGTGGTCAGGGAGGAGGAGCCGACCTTGACCACGATCCTGCGGGCGTCCACGACACCTTGCCTAGCCGCTGACACGTCTGTCCCCTTGCCCCTTGCCGAAATGCCTGTCGCCGAGATGCCTGCCGTCTCAATCTACGGGGTGGGCGCGCGGGGCTGCTCGGGGGTTTCAGACCCTGGACGAGGACCCCGCCTCCACGGGAGCGGCCTCCTCGGCCCGGGCGGCACCCGGGACGAGGATCTTGCGCGAGAGCAGGAAGGTGAACGGGATGGCGACGACCGCCGCGACCAGCGGGGCGATACGGGTGTCCATTCCGGCCCAGGTCACCAGCGCGTAGAGGCCGACCGACTGGATGACGAAGTTGGTGATGTTCGTCAGCGGGAAGAGGAAGAACTTCTTCCAGGTCGGCCGGGTCCGGTAGGTGAAGTAGGTGTTCATGAAGAACGAGCCGACCATCGCCAGGACGAAGGCGAGCGAGTAGGCGGCGAAGTACGGCATCCACGGGTGCAGGAGCAGGTAGATGACGAAGAAGGTGCCGGTGTTGACCCCGCCCACGAGGGCGAATCGGAACACCTGGCCGAGCTGGTCCTTGCGGCTCATCGGGCGCTGCGCTCCACGATCGTAGGCTCTGCGACCGGGGCCGCCGGCCGGTCATCGGTCCGCGGGAGCGGCTGTGCTCCGTGCGATTCCTTCACCAGGAAGTGCGGCCTGCGCTTGGCCTCGTAGTAGATGCGGCCGATGTACTCGCCGATCAGGCCCAGCATGATCAACTGTACGCCGCCGAGACCGGTGATGATGGCCACGAGGGTGACGTACCCCGGGGACTCGACGCCGTTGGTGATCGCCATGATCGTGATCCACAGGGCGTACAGACCGGTCAGGGCGACCAGCGACACGCCGAACCAGATTCCGATCCGCAGCGGCTTGTTGTTGAAGGAGATCAGGCCGTCCATGCCGTAGTTCAGCAGGGCGCCGAACTTCCACTTCGTCTCGCCGGCCTCGCGCTGCGCGTTGCGGTAGTCGAAGTGGACGGTGTCGAAGCCGATCCAGGAGAACAGTCCCTTGGAGAAGCGGTTGTACTCCGGCAGCGACAGCAGCGCGTCCACGGCCGCGCGCGAGAGCATGCGGAAGTCGCCGACGCCGTCGGTGAGCTCCACGTCGACCCAGCGGTTGACGCCCCGGTAGTAGAGGCTGCTGAGGGCGGAGCGGAGTTTCTTGTCACCCTCGCGCGTGCGGCGGGCGATGATCTGGTCGTGTCCCTGCCGGTAGTGCTCCAGCATGGTCGCGATGAGCTCCGGCGGGTGCTGGAGGTCCGCATCCATGATCACTACGGCGTCGCCCGTGGCCTCGCGCAGGCCGGCGAGCATGCCGGCCTCCTTGCCGAAGTTCCGGCTGAAGGAGACGTAACGGGTCTGCTCGCCGTGTTCGGCGGCGATCTTCCGGAGCTTGTCGAGGGTGCCGTCGCGGCTTCCGTCGTCGACGTAGCAGATCTCGTACTCGACGGGGAGGGCGTCCAGAACCCTTCGGATCTCCACATCGAAGCTGTCGATGACGGCTTCTTCGTTGAAGCAGGGGACAACTACGGACAGCTTCGTCATGAACACTTCCTGCTGGATCCGAACGGGTGATTGTCGGCGGCCGGACCCGCCTCTCACCTCTTCCTTAGAAGTATGCACGGCGAGGGTCGGACGGGAGTCGGACTGCGGGAGTCGCGGGCGGCACACGGTAGCGTGGACGAGATAAGCGGAATCAGCTGAACGTAACGAAACGAAGGGATCGAGGTGCACGTGCCCGACGTCTCCGTGGTCGTCATCGTCTACAACGACGCAGAGCGTCTGCCGACAGCAGTCCGGTCGGTTCTGGACCAGACCCTGCACAGCGTCGAAGTCGTGATCGTCGACGACTGCAGCAAGGACCGCTCGTACGCGGTCGCCCAGGAACTGGAATCCGCACATCCGGGAAGAGTGCGCGCCTTCCAGCTGCCGGAGAACAGCGGCGGCTGCGGTGCGCCGCGCAACCACGGCATCCAGCAGGCCACCGGAACGTACGTGATGTTCCTCGACAGCGACGACGTGCTGGAGCGCAACGCCTGCCGGAACATGCTGGACGCCGCCGAGCGGACCGGCTCCGACCTGGTCGCGGGCATGTGCGTACGCGTGCACCTCGACAACCGGTGGGGCAAGACCACCGAGTGGTACCCCTGGATCTACTCGCGCACCCGCACCCTGGAATCGATCACCGAGTACCCCGACCTGCTGGTCTACGACACCCTCTCCACGAACAAGTGCTACCGGCGCGCGTTCCTGCTGGAGCAGGGCCTGGAGTTCCCGGTCGGCATCCACTACGAGGACCTGCTGTTCTCCGCGCAGGCCTACGTGGCCGCCCGCCGCATCACGCTGATCCCGAACCACGTCTACTTCTGGAACGTGGTCGAGAAGGCCGCGGCCCTGTCGATCAGCAACCGGCGTCACGAGATCGCGAACTTCGTCCACCGGATGGAGATCCACCGCCGCGTCGACCGCCTGCTGGCCGAAAAGGGCCACACGGACATCAAGTCCGCGAAGGACGCCAAGTTCCTCAAGCACGACCTCGTGCTGCACCTGCGCGACCTGCCGCTGCTGAGCGACGAGTACCGCCAGGAGTTCGCCCGCCTCGCCAACGGCTATCTCGCGGGAATCGATCCGGCCGCGTACGAGAACGTCACCTACCTCCAGGCGATCTGCGCCTACCTGCTGGGCAAGGAGGACTGGGACAACCTGCTCCCGGCCGCCGACGCCATGACCAACAAGGGCCGGCTCACCTCCCCGCTCGCCGAGCGTGACGGCCGCGTCTACTGGTGTGCACAGCACATCGACGGTCCCGACGGTGCCGAGGCCCGCCGGATACTGGACGTCACGGAGCAGGCCTTCCACACCACGCCGCTCACCTCCCTCACCCTGGGCAACCGGCTCACCTCCTACGAGGACGACGGCCGCGGCACGGTCACCATGTCCGGCTCCCTCGTGAACCCGCTGGGCCGCATCCCGGCCGACGCGGCGCTGAAGGCCACGCTCGAATTCCGGGCCCGCCGGCAGATCGGCGTGCGCTCCTTCAGCTTCCCGGTGGAATCCGTCCGCCACGCCGGTGACACGATCGAGTGGACCGGCACCGCCGACGTCGCGAGCACGGTCCGCCCGCTCGGCATCATCGACGCCGTCTGGGACGTCCGCCTCAAGCTGACCGCGGGCGGCGAACGGATCACCACCCGCGTCGCGATCGGCGGGGTCGACCTGGAGTCGGCGGCCCGGCTGCGCGTGCGCCCGCGCCTGACCCGGCTGGTCTCCGACCGCTTCGGGCCGGAGATGACCAAGAAGGGCAACCTCAGCTACGTGCTGAGCGCCGAGGGCGCCGCCGCCGTCCGCACCCAGTCGCTGATCAACAACGCCATACAGGGCAAGGCGGCCGGCGTGGTCAAGCGGGGCCTGCGCAAGGCACTGCGGGCCCGCCGCAACATCGGCTCCGGCGAGCAGAAGGTGAAGATCTACCACGAGGTCTTCTCGAAGCTGCCGATCAAGAAGGGCACGGTCGTCTTCGAGAGCCACATGGGCAAGCAGTACAGCGACAGCCCGAAGGCGATCTACGAGGAGCTGGTCCGCCAGGGCGCGCCGTTCGAGGCGATCTGGTCGTACGCGGGCGCCAAGCCCACCGGCTTCCCCAAGGAAGCCACCCTGGTCAAGCGCTGGAGCTGGCCGTACCTGCGCGCCCTCGCCCAGGCCGAGTACTGGGTCGACAACCAGGGCTTCCCGCTGGCGCTGGCCAAGCGCCCGGGGACCACGTACATCCAGACCTGGCACGGCTCGGCGCTCAAGCGGATGGGCTTCCACGAGCCCCGGACCAAGGCGCAGGGCCGGGCCGGCCAGGCCCGATTCCAGGCGGCCGTCAACCGCTTCGACCACTTCCTGATCCGCTCCGAGCACGACACCCGCACCCTCGCCAAGGGCTTCCGGCTGCGTGACGAGGTGCTGCTGCGCACGGGCTACCCGCGCAACGACGCCCTCGTCGAGGCGCACCGGACCGAGTCGAACAGCGGTGAGCGGGTACGCGGGCCCCTCGCGGGCGAGCTCGGCATCGACCCGGACAAGAAGGTGCTGCTGTACGCGCCGACCTTCCGGGCGGGCGCGGACGGCGCGGTGGAGGGCTTCGCCTTCCCCTTCGACGTGGAGGAGTTCGCGGACCGGCTCGGCGACCGCTTCACGCTGCTGGTGCGGACCCACTACCTCAACAGCGTCTCGCTGCCGCCGTCCGTCGCGGGCCGCGTCATCGACGTGTCCCGGCACCACGACATCACCCCGCTGCTGGCCCTCGCCGACGGTCTGATCACCGACTACTCGTCCGTGATGTTCGACTACGCGGTCCTGGACCGGCCGATGCTGTTCTTCGCGTACGACTACGAGAAGTACGCCACCGACATCCGCGGCACGTACTTCGACCTGAAGGAGAAGGCGCCGGGCCCGGTGGTGGCCACGGCGGACGAACTGCTGCAGGCACTCGCCGCCTTCGAGGAGGCGGACGTCAAGTACGCCCAGGCGCGGCAGCGGTTCCTCGCCGAGTTCGGCGAGTACGACCGCGGGGACGCGGCCCGCCAGATCGTAGAGAAGTTCTTCACCAGGAGCGGCAAGTGAGCCAGCAGACCGCCACCCCGGGCGGCCGTGACATCTTCATCGTCTCCAACAACGTCGACGAGATCGGCGGCGTGACCACCTGGTCGCACCAGATGGCCCGGCAGTTCACCGACCGCGGCCACCGGGTGCACATCGTGGGCATCGCCCCGGTCGCCGACGACATCCGGCAGAAGCTGCCGCAGGGCCTGCCGTACGAGATGACCACCCTCTACGACGCGCACCCGCCGTCGGCCCGCCGGCTGCGCGGGATCAAGGGCCGGCTGAACGCGCCCGAGCGGCGCCGCCAGGCGGCCCGGCGGGCGCAGATGCGGGTCAAGGCCGAGCAGCTCGGCGAGCTGCTGCGGGCAGCCCGTCCGGGCGGTGTCGTCATCGTCACCCAGGTCTGGGCGATGGAGTGGGTGGCGCTGGCCGACACCAAGGGGCTCACCGTCATCGGGATGAGCCACGAGTCGTTCGAGGCCAGCCAGAAGTCCACCCGCGGGGAGCGGGTCCGCCGCTTCTACCCGCAGGTCGACCGGCTGCTGGTGCTGACCGCCGAGGACGCGGACCTGTGGATCCGGGCGGGCATGGAGAACGTGGGGAGCATGCCGAACCCGCTGCCCTTCATGCCCGACTCCCCCGCGCCGCGCACGGAGAAGGTCGTGGCGTGCGTCGGCCGCCTCGCCTTCGAGAAGGGCGTCGACCTGCTGCTCGACACCTGGGCGGACGTCGCGCCGCACCACCCCGACTGGACCCTGCGGATCTACGGGGCGGGCGCGGAGGAGGCGACGCTGAAGGCGCACTGCACCTCGCTGGGCCTGGACGACTCCGTGGAGTGGATGGGCAGCACCGACGACGTGCTGGGCGCCCTGCGCGGAGCCTCGGTCTTCGCCCAGGCCTCACGGGCCGAGGGCTTCCCGATCACGCTGCTGGAGGCGATGGCGGCGGGCGTGCCGGCGGCCGCCTTCGACTGTGCGCCGGGCGTCCGGGAGATCGTCGAGCACGGCGAGGACGGGCTGCTGGCCCGGCTGGGCAACACGATGGAGCTGGCCGGGCACCTGCGCGAGCTGATGTCCGACCCTGAGCTGCGCGACCGGCTCGGGGACAACGCCTTCCACGCGGTGCAGCGCTACTCCAGCCCCGAGATCACCGACCGGTGGGAAGAGCTGTTCTCCTTCCTGGAGCGCTGACCGCACCCTGCACGGCACCGATGTGAGGCAGCCCGCCCCGGACACTCCCGGGGCGGGCTGCTTCACTCACGGCACATGCGGTTCGATTGCGGCCGGTCAGGCCTTGTGGACGTCCCGGTGGGCGTCCTTGCGGGCCACCTTGTTGGCCTCCCAGCCCGCCCAGGCGGAGGTGACCATCTCACGGACGTCGTGCCGGGCCTTCCAGCCCAGCTCCCCGGTGATCTTGTCGGCCGAGGCCACGACCTTCGCCGGGTCGCCGGGGCGGCGCGGGCTGATCACGGGGGCGATGTCGTGCCCGGTGTTCTTGTTCAGGAGCTCGACCATCTCGGCGACGGAGACGCCCTCGCCGCGCCCGATGTTGACGGTGAGGTCCTTGTAGTCGCCGGCCGCGGCCCACTCGGCGAGCTTGCGGGCGGCCGCCACGTGGGCCTCCGCGAGGTCCTCGACGTGGATGTAGTCGCGGATGCAGGTGCCGTCCGGGGTCGGGTAGTCGTCACCGAAGATCTTGGCGCCCTGGCCGGCGTCGTAGCGCTCGAACACCATCGGGACCAGGTTGAAGACGCCGGTGTCGGCGAGCTCGGGGGTCGCGGCGCCCGCCACGTTGAAGTAGCGCAGGCACGCGGTGGAGATGCCGTGCGCCCGGCCCGCGGCGCGCACCAGCCACTCTCCGGCCAGCTTGGTCTCGCCGTAGGGGCTCAGCGGCTTGCACGGGGTGTCCTCGGTGACCAGGTCCACGTCGGGCATGCCGTAGACGGAGGCGGAGGAGGAGAAGAGGAAGTTGCGGATGCCCGCGTCGGCCACGGCCTGGAGCAGGACCGACAGGCCCTGCACGTTCTCGTGGTAGTAGTACATCGGCTTCTCGACGGACTCGCCGACCTGCTTCTTGCCCGCCAGGTGCACCACGCCGGTGATCTTGTGCTTGCGGATGACCTCCTCCACGGCCAGCCGGTCGAGGACGGAGCCGACCACCAGCGGGACGCCTTCCGGTACGCGGTCCTCGTCGCCCGTGGAGAGGTCGTCGAAGACGACGACCTCCTCCCCCGCGAGCCGCATCGCGCGGACGACGTGCGCGCCGATGTATCCGGCGCCACCGGTGATCAGAAACGTCATGTGTGTCTCCTTGGTCCTGTCCGACTTCGGGATGAAGAGCGCGGCGTTGTGCAGGTCTCCGGCCGCGGCCCGGCTACGGGGCCTCAGCCCGCCCCACGGCCCGCCCGGGCCCGGTGGAGGCGGTTGCGCACGAGGTACAGCGCGCCCTCGGCGCCGGGCGCGAGCCGCAGCGCGAGGGCGCCGGCCCCCGTCCGGTAGGGCTGCGCCAGCAGAACACCGTACCGGCTGCTGGGCAGCGCCCGACGGCGAAGCAGTCGGCCCCGGGGGCGCAAGGAGGTGAACACCGAGCTCCCGTCGGCACACCGCACGCCCACCCCCACGTTCCACGCCTGCATCCTGCGCAGCCCCTGGCGCCGGCCCGTGACGGCCACGTCGACGAGACGGAACGGCAGTACGGCGGTCCAGCCGCCGTCGCGGTCGGGCTGCAGCTCGACCGGCTGCGCCAGGACCGCCTCGCCACCCGCACGGGGCAGGAAGCTCAGCTGCGCGGTGACGGGCCCGGCCTCGGCGAGGCGCCCGTACAGGTCGTGCAGGTGGATCCGGACGGCGGCGCGGCCGGCCGGTTCGGCGTCGACGGTGACGGGCAGCTCGCCGACCGGCAGCACGGGCAGACCCGCCAGCTCGACCGGGAGCTCCTCGCTCCACACCGGAATCCCGGTGGGACCGGTCGCGTACGGGGGCAGCAGCCTCGGCGGCTCGGCGGCCAGCCGGGTGAGCCGCTCGACGTCGGCGGGCGGGGTCGCGGTGGCGCGCAGCACGGAGACGATCCAGCGGGCGTGGGCCGCCGCGGACTCGATGTCGGCCTCGGGGAAGGTGTCGACGTACTCGCGGGTCAGGGTCCACCAGGCGGCCTGGTACTCGGGGTCCCGGCCGAGCTCGCGCAGGTACATGCGCAGGTCGTACTCCAGGAACTTCACCCGGCAGGCGCTGCCCAGCACCGGGGAGGCCTCGGCGAGGATCCCGGCGGCCGTGCGGTGGGCCTCGATGCGGGAGCGCCAGTTCCCGACGTCCTTGCGGTCCAGGGAGATCGACACCTGGGCGGCGCTGCGGCGCACGTGCCAGACGTAGACGAGGTCGCCGGTGACGGCGATGCGGGGGGCCGCGGCGAGCACGCGGGCGGTGAAGACGAAGTCCTCGTAGATGAACCGGCCGTCGGGGAAGCGCAGGCCGTGCTCCTGGAGGAAGGCGCGCTCGTACAGCTTGTTGACGCAGAGGGTGTCGCGGACCAGCTCGGGCCGGTCCACCGGCCGCTCGATCACCTCGCCCGGTGTGTGCAGGCCGGGCATCCACGGGACGTCGTGGTGCTGGGGCAGCTCGCGCCGTACCGCCGCGCCCACGGTGACCGGGGCGCGGTGCTCCTCGGCGGTGCGCACCAGGGCGTCGGCGGCCCCCGGCGGCAGGACGTCGTCGCTGTCGAGGAAGAGGACGTAGCGGCCGGAAGCTGCCGCGATCCCGTCGTTGCGCGGGGTACCGCACCCCCCGCTGTTCTCCGTCCGGTGCACGACTTTCAGGCGGGAATGGACGGCCGCCAGTTCGTCCAGCACCCGCGCGGTGCCGTCGGACGAGGCGTCGTTCACCGCGATGACCTCGGCGACCACCGGGCCCTGGGCGAGGGCCGAGGAGACGGCCTCGCCCACGAGCCCGGCGTCGTTGTACGCGATGACCACGACGGAAACGGTGGGGAGGTTGCTGCTGTTCACCCGGAAGATCCTAGGCGACCGACGTAAAGGCGCCTTCAAACCTTCCGGGCACACGTCCCTCGGGAGGGGCTCAGAACGGCCGGAATTCGTCGTATTCCTTCTGCGCCGAGTCCCCGCGCTGGGCTTCCTTGTCCTTGCGGCGGGTGGTGGCCGGACGCGGGGCGTCCAGACGGTGGTCCTCGCCGCGGCGGCCCAGCATCTCGGCGCCGGCCATCACGGTCGGCTCCCAGTCGAAGACGACCGCGTTCTCGTCGGAGCCGATGGCCACGCCGTCGCCGGCACGGGCGCCGGCCTTCTTGAGCGCCTCCTCGACACCGAGGCGGTTGAGGCGGTCGGCCAGGTAGCCGACGGCCTCGTCGTTGTTGAAGTCGGTCTGGCGGACCCAGCGCTCCGGCTTCTCGCCGCGCACGTTGTAGACGTCCTCGACCTCGTCGTAGGTGACGGTGAAGCCGGAGTCGTCCACGGCCTTCGGGCGGATGACGATACGGGTCGCCTCCTCCTTCGGCTTGCGGGCGCGGGCCTTGGCGATGACCTCGGCGAGGAAGTAGGAGAGCTCCTTCAGACCCGTGCGGGCGACCGCGGAGACCTCGAAGACCTTGTAGCCGCGGGCCTCCAGGTCCGGGCGGACCATGTCGGCGAGCTCCTGGCCGTCCGGGATGTCGACCTTGTTGAGGACGACGAGACGCGGACGCTTCTCCAGGCCGCCGCCGTAGAGCCTGAGCTCCTCCTCGATGACGTCGAGGTCGGCGATCGGGTCGCGGTCGGACTCCAGCGTGGCGGTGTCCAGGACGTGCACCAGCACCGAGCAGCGCTCGACGTGGCGCAGGAACTCCAGGCCGAGGCCACGGCCCTGGCTGGCGCCGGGGATCAGACCCGGGACGTCGGCGATCGTGTAGACCGTGGAACCGGCCGTGACGACGCCCAGGTTGGGGACGAGGGTGGTGAAGGGGTAGTCCGCGATCTTCGGCTTGGCCGAGGACAGCACCGAGATCAGCGAGGACTTGCCGGCGCTCGGGAAGCCGACCAGCGCCACGTCGGCGACGGTCTTGAGCTCCAGGACGACGTCGCCGGTGGTGCCGGGGACGCCGAGGAGCGCGAAGCCGGGGGCCTTGCGGCGGGCGGAGGAGAGCGCGGCGTTGCCGAGACCGCCGCGGCCGCCCTCGGCGGCCACGTAGGTGGTGCCCTGGCCGACGAGGTCGGCGAGGACGTTGCCCTCCTTGTCGAGGACGACGGTGCCGTCCGGCACGGGCAGGATCAGGTCCGTGCCGTCCTTGCCGGAGCGGTTGCCGCCCTCGCCGGGCTTGCCGTTGGTGGCCTTGCGGTGGGGGCTGTGGTGGTAGTCCAGCAGCGTGGTGATCGCCTGCTCCACCACCAGGATGACGTCGCCGCCACGGCCGCCGTTTCCGCCGTCGGGGCCGCCGAGCGGCTTGAACTTCTCCCGGTGAACGGAGGCGCAGCCGTGGCCCCCGTTACCCGCGGCGACGTGCAGCTCGACGCGGTCCACGAAGGTGGTCATGGGTGTTCCTCCAGATACATACGGGAATGTCCCGGGCAGGCCTTGCTGCCCATTAAAACGTGGTCTGTATGACAACGCGCCGAGGGCGGATCTCTCTTCCCGGCTTGCGCCGGGAAGAGCTGAGATCCGCCCTCGGGAAGTTACGAACGCTCGATCAGCCGAAGCTGGATCAGGCGGCCGGAACGATGTTGACGACCTTGCGGCCACGGTGCGTGCCGAACTGGACCGAACCGGCCTGCAGCGCGAACAGCGTGTCGTCGCCACCACGACCGACACCCGAACCCGGGTGGAAGTGGGTGCCGCGCTGGCGGACGAGGATCTCACCAGCGGAAACGACCTGACCGCCGAAGCGCTTCACGCCGAGCCGCTGGGCATTGGAGTCGCGCCCGTTCCGGGTGGACGATGCGCCCTTCTTGTGTGCCATGTCTCAGTCCCTCTTACTTCGCAGCCGCGGGGATACCGGTGACCTTGATCGCCGTGTACTGCTGGCGGTGACCCTGGCGACGGCGGTAGCCGGTCTTGTTCTTGTAGCGCAGGATGTCGATCTTGGCGCCCTTGTGGTGGTCCACAATCTCGGCCGTGACCTTGATGCCGGCCAGGACCCACGGGTCGCTGGTCACGGCTTCGCCGTCGACAACGAGCAGGGTCGAGAGCTCGACCGTGTCGCCAACCTTGGCAGTGGAAATCTTGTCAACCTCAACGATGTCGCCGACAGCAACCTTGTGCTGGCGACCACCGCTGCGCACGATGGCGTACACGCGGATCTCTCTCTCACTCGGGACGGATGCTCCTGAAGCCAGCCGCTCAGGCAAGCCCCGCCAAGAAGGCGGAACCGCACCGATCCGGATTGGACGAGCGGCCTCTCGCGCACGACGCTTGCGCGTACGGAACGTGAGGAAGGTGCTCAGGAGCGCGGCGTTCTCTAAGACACGCCGACGGTCTAGGTTACGGGGCCGGTTCCGGAGGGTCAAACCGGGCCCCTACGGCCGTGGGCCCCGCCACTCGGCGGGGCCCACGGACGCGGTGTCACTCAGCGGTGGATCAGGCTTCGGTCGGAGCCGAGACGGACGGGAGCGTCTGCTGCTCCGCCGCCGCGGTCTTCTTCGTCGCCCGCTTCGCCGCGGTCTTCTTGGTCGTGGCCGCCTTCTTGGCCACGGTCTTCTTGGCGGCCGCCGCCTTCTTGGCCGGGGCCTTCTTCGCCGCGGTCGCCTTCTTGGCCGGAGCCTTCCTGGCGGCCTTCTTGGCCGGTGCGGCCTCCTCGGCCACCGGTGCGGCTTCCTCGGCCACCGGCGCGGCCTCGGTCACCGCGGCCTCGACGACCAGCACGGCGGCCTCTGCCGCGCCTGCCGGGGAACCGGCGGGTGCGGTGGCCTTACGGGTGGCACGGCGACGCGGACGGGCCGGAGCGGCCTCCACGACGGGGGCCTCCTCGACCTCGGCGACGACGGCGACCTCGGGCTCGGGCAGGGCGACGGGCTCGGGCTCCGGCACGACGACCGGCTCCGGCTCCGGGGCCACCTCGGCCGCGGGGGCCGGGGCACCCGCCGGGGCGGTGGCCTTACGGGTCGCGCGGCGACGGGTCCGGCCCTTCGGCGCGGCCTCCGGGGCTTCCTCCACGACCTCGGCGGTCTCGACGACCGGTGCGGTCTCGGCGACGAAGTCCGCAGCCGGCTCCAGCACCGTCTCGGCCGGCTCGGTCACCGGCTCGTCCACGACCACGGGGGCCGGGGCCGGGGCGACCGCACCGCGCGGGGCGCCCGCCGGAGCGGTGGCCTTACGGGTGGCGCGGCGCCGGTTGCGGCGGCTGCTGATGCCCGCGGCGGCCTCGGCCTCGGCCGGGCTGCTGTAGAGCTCCTCGTCCGCGACGAACTCCGGCTCGGGCAGGGCGCGCGGCGCGGCGGCCTCGGCAGCCACCTCCGCCTCGGACTCGAAGCTCTCGGTGTCGACCGACTCGACCTCGTGGTCGTGCTGGTCGAACTCGGTGCGGCCACCGCGGCGCTTGGAGCGCTTGCCGTTGCCACCGCCGCCGATCACGGTCGGGGTCTCCATGTGGACGATGACACCGCGGCCGTTGCAGTGGACGCAGGTCTCGGAGAAGGACTCCAGCAGACCCTGGCCCACCCGCTTGCGGGTCATCTGGACCAGGCCCAGCGAGGTGACCTCGGCCACCTGGTGCTTCGTACGGTCGCGGCCCAGGCACTCCAGCATGCGCCGCAGGACCAGGTCGCGGTTGGACTCCAGGACCATGTCGATGAAGTCGATGACGACGATGCCGCCCAGGTCGCGCAGCCGCAGCTGGCGCACGATCTCCTCGGCCGCCTCCAGGTTGTTCCTGGTGACCGTCTCTTCGAGGTTGCCGCCCTGACCGGTGAACTTGCCGGTGTTGACGTCGATGACGATCATCGCCTCGGTCTTGTCGATCACAAGCGAGCCGCCCGAGGGCAGCCACACCTTGCGGTCGAGCGCCTTGGCGAGCTGCTCGTCGATCCGGTACGTCGCGAAGACGTCGACCTCGGAGGTCCAGCGGGACAGCCGGTCGGCCAGGTCCGGGGCCACGTGGTTCACGTAGCCGTGGATGGTCTCCCAGGCGCCGTCGCCGCTGACGATGACCTTCGAGAAGTCCTCGTTGAAGATGTCGCGCACGACGCGGACGGTCATGTCCGGCTCGCCGTACAGCAGGCTCGGCGAAGAGGTCGAGATCTGCTTCGACTTCTTCTGGATGTCCTCCCACTGGGCCTGCAGACGCTCGACGTCGCGGCGCAGCTCGTCCTCGCTCGCGCCCTCGGCGGCGGTGCGCACGATGACGCCCGCGTCCTCGGGGACGATCTTCTTGAGGATGGTCTTCAGACGCGCGCGCTCGGTGTCGGGCAGCTTGCGGCTGATGCCGGTCATCGAGCCCTCGGGCACGTAGACCAGGTAGCGGCCGGGCAGCGAGACCTGGCTGGTCAGGCGGGCGCCCTTGTGGCCGATCGGGTCCTTGGTGACCTGCACCAGGACCGACTGGCCGGACTTGAGGGCGGACTCGATGCGGCGCGGCCCGTTGGCCATGCCGAGCGCCTCGAAGTTGACCTCACCGGCGTACAGGACGGCGTTGCGGCCCTTGCCGATGTCGATGAAGGCGGCCTCCATCGACGGCAGCACGTTCTGGACCTTGCCCAGGTAGACGTTGCCGACGTACGAGGTGGCCTCTTCCTTGTTGACGTAGTGCTCGACGAGCACGTTGTCCTCAAGGACGCCGATCTGGGTGCGCTCGCCGGCCTGGCGGACGACCATGACGCGCTCGACGGCCTCACGGCGGGCCAGGAACTCGGCCTCGGTGATGATCGGCACGCGGCGGCGGCCCTGCTCGCGGCCCTCGCGGCGGCGCTGCTTCTTCGCCTCCAGGCGGGTCGAGCCCTTGATGGACTGGACCTCGTCGGAGGACTCGGCCTTCTCCCGCGCGGGGCGCGGCTCGCGGACCTTGACGACGGTACGCACGCCGTCCTCGTCGCCCGCTTCGGCGGCCTCGGCAGGGCCCTCACCACTGCGGCGGCGACGGCGACGGCGACGACGGCTGGAGCTGGAGCCGAGGGCCTCGTCGGCCTCCTCGTCCTCTTCCTCCTCGGCGTCCCGCTCGGCGGTGTCCTGCTCGGCGGCCTCGGCCTCGGCCTCGTCCTCGGCGGACTCGTCGAGGTCGGAGGCCTCACCGCGACGGCGGCGACGGCCACCGCGACGGCGGCGGCGCGACGGGCGCTCGCCCGACTCGTCGCCCTCTTCGAACTCGCCGGACTCCTCGTCGAGCTCGGCGGCCTCGGCCTCCGGCTCCTCCTCCGCGAGCACCTCGGGAAGGGAGACCGGGGCGGACTCGGCGACCGGAGCGGACTCGGCGGCGCCGCGCCCACGGCGACGGCGGCGGCCGGCGGGCTGCGCGACGGGGGCCGCGGTGACCTCGGCCTCGAACTCGGTCTCCTCTTCCTCCTCGACCTCTTCGGCCGGGGCGGCGGCGCGAGCGGCCGCGGCGGCCATGGCAGCGGTCTCGGGGGTCTGGAACATCGGCTCGGCGAAGACCGGGGCCTGGAAGACGGCGACGGCGGGACGCGCGGCGCGGCGGGCGCGGGCCGGGGCGGCGGACTCGGCGCTCTCGGCGACGGGCTGCGGGGCGGCGGCCGGAGCGGCGGAGCGGGTGGCGCGGCGGCGGCCGCCGCGCTTGGGCGAGTCCACGGCGTCGGCGACGGTCACGGCGCGGGCGGCCTTGGGGGCCTCCTCCACGACGGGCGCGGGCTCGGCGGCGGGAGCCTCGGCGACGGCGGCGGCCTCGGCGGCCGGGGCGGTCACGGCGCGGGTGGCACGGCGACGGGCCCGCGGAGCCGGAGCGGCCGGAGCCTCCTCCTCGACCACGGGCGCGGCCTCGGCCACGGCGGCGGGAGCCTCGGCCACGGCAGCGGCCTCGGCGGCCGGAGCGGTCACGGCACGGGTGGCACGGCGACGGGCACGCGGAGCGGGAGCGGCCGGAGCCTCCTCCTCGACCGCGGGCGCGGGCACCTCGGCGGCCGGAGCCTCGGCCACGGCAGCGGCCTCGGCGGCCGGAGCCGCGACGGCACGGGTGGCACGACGACGGGCACGCGGAGCCGGAGCGGCCGGAGCCTCCTCCTCGACCACGGGCGCGGCCTCGGCGGCGGGAGCCTCCGGGGCGGCGACGGCGCGGGTGGCACGGCGACGGGCACGCGGAGCGGGAGCGGCGGGCTCCTCGGCGACGGGCGCGGCGGCGGCCACCGGCTCGGCGGCCGGGGTCTCGACGACGGCGGCCTCGGCGGCCGGGGTCGCCGGGGCGGCCACGGCACGGGTCGCGCGGCGGCGGGGACGGGCGGGGGCGGCGGCCGGAGCGGCCTCTTCGGCGGGGGCGGCCGGGGCGGCCTCGCTCACCGGGGTCGTCTCGGTGACGGCGCCACCGGGCGGGCCCGCGGGCCGGGAAGCGGCACGGCGGCGGCGACGCGGCGGCAGGTTGTCGCTGGGGCTGCTGTTGTCGGCGCTACCAGCGGAAGTGATGTCGTTTTCGTTGTTGAGCATTGCGGGCGGTTCTCCCGTCACGCTCCCGGGCGCCGCGGCTGACTTCCGGTCCGGCACGGCTCCGCGTAATGAGCGCGGAACCGGCCTCCGGGGCGCGTTCGCCACACGGGAGCTGTAGTCCATGGCCGCCGGTTCCGTACGTGTTGTCCGTACGGCCTGGCGGAAGTCTTCAGGTCAGTGCGCGGCCCGACCCAGGTGGCTCCCGAGTACCAGGGCTGCGCGACGACGGCGTTCCTTACGCGGCGGGACCTTCCGGCGCCTTCGCGTCGGCTGCTACGGCGGCCGTGGGTGGGGCGGCCGTGTCAGCCTCGCGGTCGGGCGCGAGCGGGTCGGTCACCGTGCCGGACTCCTCGTCGAAGAGCCCCTGCGCCAGCCTGGTCACCGCTGAGGGGACCGGCGGCGCCAGGTCGGCCACAGCTCGGAGACCGGACAGGACGTCGTCGGGTCGCACGGCAGGTGTCAGATGCCGAACAACCAGCCGCAGTATCGCACAGGCATTGTCCAGCGGCCTATCAGCCGGGGCGGGAAGCGCTTCGAGGCTGACGACCGCGCCGCGCGTGTCGAAGGTCCGCATTCCATTCTTGGTCCGGCGCTGCACCTCCACGTTCTCGGCGGCGAGGAAGGCCGTCACGGCCCGTTCGGCCTCGGCGAGCTCCACGCCGTCCAGGCGCAGCTCCCACACGGAGGCGGTCAGCCGGTCCGCGAGGCCCGAGGTGCGGGCCTCGACGGCGTCGATGATGTCGAGTCCCGTGGGCATCGACTCGTCGAGCAGCTCACGGAGCTTCTCGGGGTCGCGGGGCTCGGCGAGCGCGATCTCCAGGTACTCGGCCTCGCTGCCGGTGCCGGTCGGGGCGGCGTTCGCGTACGAGACGCGCGGGTGCGGGGTGAAGCCGGCCGAGTACGCCATCGGCACCTCGGCGCGGCGCAGGGCCCGCTCGAAGGCGCGCTGGAAGTCACGGTGACTGGTGAACCGGAGGCGGCCGCGCTTGGTGTAGCGCAGTCGGATGCGCTGCACCACCGGTGCGGGAGGCGGGCCTTCGGGCTGTCGCTTGCCCAGTGGTTCTTCTCCTTGTGCGGGGCTCCGCGGCTCGCGCGTCGCCCTGAGGTCTGTCGACCCGCTCCGGCTCACCCCTGCCGTCGGGGCAGGGAGATCTCGTCAGCGGGTGCCGCGTCGGCGGCTGTCGTACTACCCAGAGTACGCGCCCGTGACCTCGCCGGTTCCACGGGAGGAGTACCGAACAGCGCACGGCGTACGGTGGCCCGCGCCTCGCGGACCGCGGCGCGGCCGGTCCGCCAGACCTCGCGGACGGCGTGCCCGACGGGGGTGAGAACGTGCCGGTACACCCGGGAGGCGGGCCACCCGACGAGCACCCAGCCGATCCGTTTGAGTCCGCGCCACAGCGCGGCGGTGATCAGCCCGGCCACGTGCCAGGCCCAGACGAGGACCCGTCCGGCCGGAGCGAGCACGTACCGGTACAGGCCGACGGCCAGCCACCCGAGGCCGAGCCCGACGGGCCGCAGCAGATACCGGTAGACGGCGGCCGCCAGCCATACGAGGCCCAGCCCGACGGGCCGCAGCACGTACCGGTGGACCACCGCGGCCAGCCATCCGATCCCGCGGCCGACGGGCGTGAGCACGTACCGCCACAGCCCGACCCACGGCCACACGAACAGCGTCATGCCGAGGGCCCACGCGGCCCAGCCGACGCCCTTGGCGAGGGGCGCGAGCAGGTAGCGCATGCCGCCCCGGCCCAGCCAGGCCAGCGCCTCGCCGAGCGGACGCAGCACGTAGGTCATCAGGATCCGCCCGGCCGGCGCGAGCAGGTGGTCGTACGCGCCGAGGCCCAGCCACGCCAGGCCCCGCCCGACCGGGGTGAGCACGTACCGCCAGAGCCCGATCCACGGCCAGACGAGGACCAGCTTGAGCAGGACGGTCAGCAGCCACCCCAGCCCACGGAGCAGCGGCCCGATGACATGGGCGTACAGCGGCCCGAGGACGTGCCGGTGCACGGCCCGGCCCCCGGCGGCCAGCAGTTCCCAAACCACTCGTACGGGCAGTACGACGAGTACCGCGACGATCTTCACGGGAATCCTGATGACGGCCACCAGGCACCCGTCGCCGCCGTCGGCCGGGGGTCGCTTGTCCGTTTCCATGCAGGAAAGGACACGCCAGAGGCCCCCACCCGTTGCGGGCGGGGGCCTCTCGTGACCCAAGGGTTACTTCACGACGGACAGCGGCAGCAGCTTCTTGCCGGTGGGGCCGATCTGGATCTCGGTCTGCATCTGAGGACACACGCCGCAGTCGAAGCACGGGGTCCAGCGGCAGTCGTCGACCTCGGTCTCGTCGAGGGCGTCCTGCCAGTCCTCCCAGAGCCAGTCCTTGTCGAGACCGGAGTCCAGGTGGTCCCAGGGCAGGACCTCCTCGTAGGTGCGCTCGCGGGTGGTGTACCAGGCCACGTCCACGCCGTAGGCGGGCAGGGTCTTCTCGGCCGCCTCCATCCAGCGGTCGTAGCTGAAGTGCTCGCGCCAGCCGTCGAAGCGGCCGCCCGACTCGTACACGGCGCGGATGACGTCGCCGACGCGGCGGTCGCCGCGCGAGAGCAGGCCTTCGACGACTCCCGGCTTGCCGTCGTGGTAGCGGAAGCCGATGGAGCGGCCGTACTTCTTGTCCGCCCGGAGCTTGTCCCGGAGCTTGCCCAGACGGGCGTCCGTCTCCTCCGCCGACAGCTGCGGCGCCCACTGGAAGGGGGTGTGCGGCTTGGGCACGAACCCGCCGATCGACACCGTGCAGCGGATGTCGTTCTGGCCGGAGACCTCGCGCCCCTTGGCGATGACGTTGACCGCCATGTCGCCGATCTGGAGCACGTCCTCGTCGGTCTCGGTCGGCAGGCCGACCATGAAGTACAGCTTCACCTGGCGCCAGCCGTTGCCGTACGCCGTGGAGACGGTCCGGATCAGGTCCTCTTCCGAGACCATCTTGTTGATGACCTTGCGCATGCGCTCGGAGCCGCCCTCGGGGGCGAAGGTCAGGCCGGAACGGCGACCGTTGCGGGTCAGCTCGTTGGCGAGGTCCACGTTGAACGCGTCCACGCGGGTCGACGGCAGGGACAGGCCCACCTTGTCGTCCGTGTAGCGGTCGGCGAGGCCCTTGGCGATGTCGGCGATCTCCGTGTGGTCCGCGGAGGACAGGGAGAGGAGGCCGACCTCCTCGAAGCCGGTCGCCTTCAGGCCCTTCTCCACCATTTCGCCGATGCCGGTGATGCTTCGCTCCCGCACGGGGCGCGTGATCATGCCGGCCTGGCAGAAACGGCAGCCGCGGGTGCAGCCGCGGAAGATCTCCACGGACATGCGCTCGTGGACGGTCTCGGCGAGCGGGACCAGGGGCTGCTTGGGGTAGGGCCACTCGTCGAGGTCCATGACCGTGTGCTTGGACACGCGCCACGGCACGCCGGAGCGGTTGGGCACGACACGGCCGATGCGGCCGTCCGGCAGGTACTCGACGTCGTAGAAGCCCGGGACGTAGACGTTGCCGGTCTTGGCGAGACGCAGGAGGACCTCTTCGCGCCCGCCCGGCCGCCCCTCGGCCTTCCAGGTGCGGATGATCTCGGTCATGTCGAGGACGGCCTGCTCGCCGTCGCCGATGACCGCGCAGTCGATGAACTCCGCGATCGGCTCGGGGTTGAAGGCCGCGTGGCCGCCCGCGAGGACGATCGGGTGGTCGACGGTACGGTTGCGGGCCTCCAGCGGGATGCCGGCGAGGTCCAGGGCCGTGAGCATGTTGGTGTAGCCCAGCTCCGTGGAGAAGGACAGGCCGAACACGTCGAAGGCGGAGACCGGGCGGTGGCTGTCCACGGTGAACTGCGGCACCTTGTGCTCGCGCATCAGTTCTTCGAGGTCGGGCCACACGCTGTAGGTGCGCTCGGCGAGGACGCCCTCGCGCTCGTTGAGCACCTCGTACAGGATCATGACGCCCTGGTTGGGCAGCCCGACTTCGTACGCGTCCGGGTACATGAGGGCCCAGCGGACGTCGCAGCTCTCCCACTCCTTGACCGTGGAGTTGAGTTCACCGCCGACGTACTGGATGGGCTTCTGCACGTGCGGAAGCAGGGCCTCAAGCTGAGGGAAGACCGACTCGGTCATCACGCGACTTTCGTGAAGCGGGCAGGGGGCAGCTATCTAGCGTACCCCGAGGCTCAGCCGCCCCCACCCACATGATCACTCCAGTGCCGCCCGCAGCGCGGGGTCGGAGGTCTCCGCCCAGATGTCCGGAAGTTCCCGCTCGCTCCGCTCGGCCAGGGCCTCCTCGCGGGCGTAGAGCACGCCCCAGGTGAAGGCGGACTCCCCCGCGCCCGTCGCCTGGACGGCGAGGCCGCGCAGGGCGCCGCGGGCCACCACGCTGTCCTGGTGGTCGCCGAGCAGGTTCTGCACCGCCTTCCCCGCCTTGGCCAGGTTCTTCGCCGGTCCGCCGAGTACGGGCACGGCCGACTCGGCCGCGTACCGGACGCGCTTGGCCGCCTTGCGGGCGTCGTGCAGGGCCAGGTCGCGCTGCTCGCCCTCGGCGAGGGAGAGTGCGCGATCGACGCGGACGGCGAGGCGCGCGTAGTCGTGGAGCACCGCCTTCGGCAGGACCGCTTCCGGGGGCCGGGCCGCGCGCTTCAGCAGCGGCGGCGCGTCCAGCAGGGCGTCGAGGGAGTCGAGCAGGGCCACGTAGCGCGCGCTGTCGAGGACGGCGAGGGCCCGGCGCCGCGATCCGGAGCGGCGGGCGGTGTTCCACACGCGCAGCCTGCTGCGGACCGGGCCGGTCATGAGGGTGCGGGGGAGCTCGCCGAGGCGGGTCTGGATCCGCTCCAGCAGGACCTCCTGGTCGCGGTCGACGCCGAGCTCGGCGGCGAGCCAGCGCAGCTCCTCGCCGATCGGGTCGGTGGCCGCCCGGTCGATCACCTTGCGGTACGTCTTGAAGGCGCTGCGGATCCGGCGGCTCGCGATCCGCATCTGGTGGACGGAGTCCGGCAGCCCGCGCCGCACGGCGGGGTCCTGGGCGACGAGCGCGTCGCGCTGTTCGCGCAGGTACGCGAGCACGTGCGCGCCCGTCGTACCTTCGGGGCCGCCGCTCTCGGGCCGGGCCGGGGGCTCGGCCGCGGTCTCGGCGAGGGCCCGGGCCAGCTTCGAGGGGGCGTCGGAGACCCGGAGTCCGGCCTTGCGGAAGGTCTTCTCCACGGCGTCGAGCAGTTCGGGGTCGACGCCGTCGGCGAGTTCCACCTCGACCTCGGTCCAGGTGGCGGTGGCCTCGCCGCGCTCGGCGACGACGGCGTCGGTGCTCAGTTCCGCGAGCAGGGCGCCGCCGGCGTCGAGGAGGTGGCTGACCTTGCGCGAGGAAAGGAGCCTGACCTGCGGCTGGAGCCCGGAGCCGCGGACGCGGGAGCGGACGAGGGCGGCGAGGGAGGGCGGGACCGCGTCGCTGAGCTCGGCCCCGATCTCGTCGCGCACTCCCGGGGAGACGGGCAGTTTGAGGTGCCAGCCCTCGTCCGCTCCGCCCGTTCTGCGCCGGAGGGTGAGGCCGTCGGCGGCGAGCCGCTGGTCGGGGGTGTCGTAGTAGACGGCGTCGAGGTCCACGGTGCCCTGGTCGGAGACGGCCGCGATGGCGGCCGTGCCCGTCAGGTCCGGCACTCCGCGCCGGGCCGATTTGGCCTTGGAGAACTCGAATTTCCGCTCGATTTCGCGCTTGGTGTCCGCCATAGACCGAACTTAGTCCTGAACGGATCACGTCGGCAGGGTGAACGGAACATCAGGCTGACAATGGCCGTTGCACCTTGATCGACTGCAGGAGTCCGATCGCCACCCACACGGCGAACATCGACGATCCTCCATACGAGACGAACGGCAAGGGGAGCCCGGCCACCGGCATGATCCCGAGGGTCATCCCGATGTTCTCGAAGGACTGGAAGGCGAACCAGGCGATGATCCCGGCGCACACGATCGTCCCGTACAGCTCGGTGGTCTCCCGGGCGATCATGCAGGACCGCCACAGGATGATGCCGAGCAGCACCAGGATCAGCCCGGCCCCGATGAAGCCCAGCTCCTCCCCCGCCACCGTGAAGACGAAGTCGGTCTGCTGCTCGGGCACGAACTGGCCGGTGGTCTGCGAGCCCTTGAACAGCCCGGAGCCGGTCAGGCCGCCGGAGCCGATCGCGATGCGCGCCTGGTTGGTGTTGTAGCCGACGCCCGCCGGGTCGAGCTCGGGGTTGGCGAAGGCCGCGAAGCGGTTGATCTGGTACTCGTCGAGGACGCCGAGCTGCCATATCAGGATGGCGCCGCTCGCGCCGGCGCCGAGCAGGCCCACCACCCAGCGGTTGGAGGCGCCGGAGGCCAGCAGCACGCCGAGCACGATCACGATCATGACCATCACGGAGCCGAGGTCGGGCATCAGCATGACGATGCCCATCGGGGCCGCCGCCAGGCAGAGCGCCTTGACGACCGTGCGGTGGTCCGGGTGGGCGAGATCGCCCGCGTCCACCCGGGTGGCCAGCAGCATCGCCATGACCAGGATGATCGTGATCTTCACGAACTCGGACGGCTGGAGGGAGAATCCGCCGCCGATGACGATCCACGCGTGGGCGCCGTTGATGGTGGCGCCGAGCGGGGTCAGCACGGCGAGGATCAGCACGAGGGAGAGCCCGTAGAGGATCGGCACGGCGCCGCGCAGGGTGCGGTGGCCGAGCCAGACCGTGCCGATCATCAGCACGAGGCCGATGCCGGTGTTCAGGGCGTGCCGGGCCAGGAAGTAGTACGGGTCCCCCTGGTTCAGGGTGGTCCTGTTGCGGGTCGCCGACCACACCAGCAGGGCGCCGATGCAGGAGAGGGCGAGCGCGGAGAGGAGTATCGGCCAGTCGAGCCGGCGCACCACCGAGTCGCGGGCGGTGAGCTTGGCCATCGCCCCGCGCTCGGGCGCGTACCGGGAGACGGAGAACTTGTTGGCGGTCTGCATGTCTTCCCTTAGGGGGTGTCTTGCCGGTCGGGGCGGATCAGGGAGCGGTGGTCGGTGTCATGGGGTCTCCCCAGGCCCGCCAGGGCCGAGGGGAAGGATCGCGAGGCGGACGAGGGAGGCGACGCGGAGCGTCGCCGGCCGAGGACAACGCGGCGAGGCGCGGTGCCGGGCGCCGCTTCCTGATCCGCCCTGACCGGCACGACACCCCCTAATCCCGGCGTGCCGCGGGCGGTGCGGGCGGCCCTGCGAGCACGGCCGGCTCAAGATCCTCCGGGGACGGCGGCACGTACGGCCGGATCTCCGGGGAGGTGATGGAGCCGTCGGGCCCGATCCGGGGCAGCTTCGCCTCGGGGCCCAGCAGCAGGGCCCGCTTCGGGTCCTGCTTGCCGTCCATGGTCAGACCGTAGATGGCGTTGTAGAGGTTGCGTACGGCGGGGCCCGAGGCTCCGGAGCCGGTGCCGCCCTGGGAGATCGTCATGACGATCGTGAAGTCCTTGGTGTACGTCGCCAGCCAGGAGGTGGTCTGCTTGCCGTAGACCTGGGCGGTGCCGGTCTTGGCGTGCATCGGGATCTTGTCCATCGGCCAGCCGCCGAACCGCCAGGCGGCGGTGCCGCCGGGCTCGACGACCGAGCGCAGGCCCTTGTCCAGGTCGCCGATGGTCTTGGCGTCGATCGGCAGCCTGCCGTGCGACTGGGGCTTGATCATCTCGATGTGCTTGCCGTCGGGGCTGATCACGGCCTTGCCGACCGTGGGGTTGTAGAGGGTGCCCCCGTTGCTGATGGCGGAGTAGGCGGTGGCCATCTGGATGGGGGTGACGAGGACGTCGCCCTGGCCGATGGCGAAGTTGATGCTGTCGTAGGCCTTCAGCTGGTTGCCTTCGAGGCAGCTCTCGTAGGCGATCTGCTCGACATAGGTGCCGCCCCGCTTGCCCTGCTTGCACCAGGCGTTCTTGTTGGCCTTCCAGAAGTTCTGCTTCCACTTCCGGTCGGGGATGCGTCCGGTGACCTCGTTCGGCAGGTCGATCCCGGTCTCGGAGCCGAGTCCGAACTCCCGGGCGGTCCGGTAGAACCAGTCGTGGGCGTCCTTCTTGGGGCTGAGGCCGCCGTCGCGCTGCCACTCCTTGTGGCCCAGGGCGTAGAAGACGGTGTTGCAGGAGAACTTGAGGGCGTCTCCGAGGGTGATGGGGCCGTGTCCCTTGGACTCGAAGTTCGCGAAGCTGCGGCCGCCGAGGCTGTAGGAGCTGCTGCAGTTGTACTTGTCGTCGAACTTGTAGCCGGCCCGCACCGCCGCGCTCGCGGAGACCACCTTGAAGATGGAGCCCGCGGGGGCCATGCCCTGGATGCCCCGGTTGAGCAGCGGGTAGTTGGAGCTCTTGCTGGTCAGCCTGGCGTAGTCCTTGCCGGAGATGCCGCCGACCCAGGTGTTGGGGTCGTAGTCGGGCTGGGAGGCCATGGCGACGATGCGGCCGGTCTTGGCCTCCATGACGACGACGGCGCCCGAGTCGGCCTCGTACTTGCGGCCGGTGATGTTGTCGGTCTCGTTGCGGACGACCTTCATCGCGTCCTGGAGCTCGTACTCGGCGACGGACTGGACCCGGGCGTCGATGCTGGTGACGAGGGTGGATCCGGCCACGCCGCGGTCGGACTTGGTCTGGCCCATGACCCGGCCGAGGTTGTCGACCTCGTACGAGGTGACCTCCGCCTTGCCGCGCAGCTGCCTGTCGTAGGTGCGTTCGATGCCGGAGCGCCCGACCTGGTCGGAACGCAGGTGCGGCGAGTCGGAGTCCTTGGCCTTCTGGATCTCCTCGTCGGTGACCGGCGAGAGGTAGCCGAGCACCTGTGCGGTACGGGCGCCGCCGGGGGCCGGGTAGCGGCGGACCGCGGTGGGCTCGGCGGTGATGCCGGGGAAGTCCTCGGGGCGTTCGCGCAGCTGCAGCGCCTGCTGCGTGGTGGCTTCGAGGGTGACCGGGATCGGCTGGTACGGGGAGCCGTTCCAGCAGGGCGCGGGCGTCTGGGAGTCGCAGAGCCGGACCTTGTCCATGACCTCCTTGGGGGTCATGTCCAGGACGTCGGCGAGGCGGGTCATGACGCCCTTGCCCTTGTCCTTCATCTTCATCAGCGCGGTGCGGCTGGCGGAGACGACGAGGCGGGTCTCGTTGTCGGCGAGCGGGACCCCGCGGGCGTCGAGGATCGAGCCGCGCACGGCGGGCTGGACGACCCGCTGGACGTGGTTGCTCTTCGCCTCGTGGTAGTACTCGTCGCCGTTGCGGATCTGGAGGTACCAGAGCCGCCCGCCGAGGGTGAGCAGCATCGAGAAGACGAGCACCTGGATCATGACGAGCCTGATCTGCACCCGGGAGGTACGTCCGGTCTCCGGAACGTTGGTCACGACTGCTCCTCCCTCACAGCTTTTTGACGCTCTTCACACCCTTGACCGCCTTGACCCCCTTTATACGGACAGCCTTGTTGGCCCGCGAGCGCGCGGTCTTCAGGCGCAGGCCGCCGCGCTGGCTGCCGATGCGCAGGCCCGTACCGCCGGCCAGCCAGCCGGCGGAGACGTCGGCGGCCTTGTTGGCGGGGCCGCCGCCGGCCTCGACGGCCATCGGGTCGTTCTCGGCGCGCCGGGCCAGGGCCATGATGAACGGCACGGTGAACGGCGCGAGCAGCAGGTCGTAGAGGGTCGCGGTGAACAGCAGCCCGGTCAGACCCACGTGGCGGGCGGCGGTGTCGCCGACGAGGGCGCCCACACCCGCGTAGAGCAGGGTGGAGCCGATCGCGGCGGCGACGACGGTGAGCATCGGGCCCCAGGCGGAACGGAACCGGCCGCCGTCGGGGCGGGTCAGCCCGGCGACGTAGCCGATGACGCACAGCACGAGCGCGTACCGCCCGGCGGCGTGGTCGGCGGGCGGGGCCAGGTCGGCGAGGAGGCCGGCGGCGAAGCCGATGAGCGCGCCACTGACGTGCCCGTACACGAGTGCGAGCGAGACGACCGTGAGGAGCAGCAGGTCGGGCACGGCGCCGGGCAGTTGGAGCCGGCCCAGGACGGTGACCTGGATGACGAGGGCGACCACGACGAGGGTGGCCGAGAGCAGGATCCGGTTGAAGCGCATGCGTGGTCTGCTCCTAGTCGTCGGCCGGCTTGGCGGGCACGCCGGCGGACCCGGACGGGGTGACCGTGACGGTGACCGTCGGGGTGGGCTTGGGTGCCTCGGGCTTGGGCGGCAGGACCGCGTCGCGGGGGTCCTCGCGCGGCGGCATCACCACGACGCCGACGATGTCCAGGCGCGAGAAGCCGACGAACGGACGCACCCAGACGGTGCGGGTCAGGTCGCCGCGCGAGGGGTCGACCTTGACCACCTCGCCGATCGGCACGCCGGGCACGAAGGGCTTGTTGCCGCGCGAGCCGAAGGTGACGAGCCGGTCGCCGGGGCTGACCTTGGCCTTGCCGTTGAGCATCTGGACGGACAGGGCGCGGTCGCCCTGTCCGGTGGCGAAGCCCAGTTCACCGGTCTTCTCCAGCCGGGTGCCGACGGTGAAGTCGGGGTCGTTGGCGAGGACGACGGTGGCGGTGTCGGGGCCGACGGTGCTGACCCGGCCGACGAGCCCGTCCCCGTTGAGGACGGTCATGTCGCGTTCGATGCCGTCCTTGGTGCCGGCGTCGATGGTGACGGTCCAGGAGAAGCCCTGGGCCGCTCCTATGGCGATGACCTCGGCGCCCTTGATGCCGTACTGCCCGGCGCCGGCCCGCTTGAGCATCTCGTCGAGCTCGTGGATGCGGCTGCGGGTCTGGTCCTCGCTGCCCAGCTTGGCCTTCAGCGCCGCGTTCTCGCGCTCCAGCGTGGCGATGCGGTTGTGGCGCTCGCCGGAGTCCCTTACCGCCCCTATGGCGTTGGCGACCGGATCGACCGCGGTCGCCACACCTTCCTCGACCGGGCCGAAGACCGCTGCCGCGGCCTGCCGGGCACCGTCGACCGGCGACTCCTCGCCTGCCCTGATGTCCACCGTGATCAACGCGAACGCGATGGCGATCAGAAGCACCAGGAGCAGCCGGCTTTCTCGTGTGTCCCTCACGTGCGGCGGCCGTGCCTTCCTCGTCGGATTTCTCTTTTGCCTGTATATCAACGATCCGCCGCACGGGCCCGGTAGCACCCGTACGGCGGATCCTTGTGTTCCGCATGGCCCCTCCGGCAGGGAGGGGCATCTGTCAGCGACGGGGCTGGGCGTCCAGGACCTGCTGGAGGGCCTCGAACTCCTCGACGCACTTGCCGGAGCCGAGCGCGACGGAGTCGAGGGGGTCCTCCGCGATGTGGATCGGCATGCCGGTCTCCCGGCGCAGCCGCTCGTCGAGGCCGCGCAGCAGGGCGCCGCCGCCGGTCAGGACGATGCCGCGGTCCATGATGTCGCCGGAGAGCTCCGGCGGGCACTTGTCGAGCGTGGTCTTGACCGCGTCGACGATGGCGTTGACCGGCTCCTCGATGGCCTTGCGCACCTCGGCGGCCGAGATGACGACCGTCTTGGGCAGACCGGAGACCAGGTCGCGCCCGCGGATCTCGGTGTGCTCGTCCTTGTCGAGGTCGTAGGCCGACCCGATGGTGATCTTGATCTGCTCGGCCGTGCGCTCACCCAGGAGGAGCGAGTACTCCTTCTTGATGTGCTGGATGATCGCGTTGTCGAGCTCGTCGCCGGCCACCCGGATGGACTGTGCCGTGACGATTCCGCCGAGGGAGATGACGGCGACCTCGGTGGTGCCGCCGCCGATGTCCACGACCATGTTGCCGGTGGCCTCGTGGACGGGCAGGCCCGAGCCGATGGCGGCGGCCATGGGCTCTTCGATGATGTGCACCTGGCGGGCGCCGGCCTGCGTGGACGCCTCGATGACGGCGCGTCGCTCCACTCCCGTGATGCCGGAGGGAACGCAGACCACCACGCGCGGTCGGGCCAGGTAGCGGCGCTTGTGGATCTTGAGGATGAAGTACCGGAGCATGCGCTCGGTGATCTCGAAGTCGGCGATGACGCCGTCCTTGAGGGGCCGTACGGCGACGATGTTGCCGGGCGTGCGCCCGATCATCTTCTTCGCCTCCGAGCCGACCGCCAGGATGCCACCGGTGTTCGTGTTGATGGCGACCACGGACGGCTCGTTCAGGACGATCCCCCGGCCCCTCACGTACACCAGCGTGTTGGCGGTCCCGAGGTCGATCGCCATGTCACGGCCGATGAACGACATTTTGTTCCCCTTGTTCCCCATGAGGAGCGTCTGGCCTTCCAGTTGATAGCGGCTGCTGTCAGGTCGGCGAGGTGGGTGTGTGGGTGGAGGCCCCATCGTAGTGCCGCAAGTACGAAGACCGCGCGACGGGACTCCGGCAATCCCGCCGGAATGGATACCCGCCCCCTCAGTGGTGACGACGTGTCCTGCCCAGGCGTTCCCGCTTCGGCCCGGAAATACCGGAGGGCGACCGAAATTACTTCGGTCGCCCCAGGTCATGAGCGCTATTCGGCTGATGTTCCGTCAGGAAAGCGTGCTCAGAGCGCCGGGAAGAACAGCTTCAGCTCACGTTCGGCGGACTCCTCGGAGTCCGAGGCGTGGATCAGGTTCTCACGCGTGATCGCGCCGAAATCACCCCGGATGGAGCCCGGCGCTGCGGCGATCGGGTCAGTGGGTCCGGCCAGCTGGCGGACGCCCTCGATCACCCGCTCGCCTTCGACCACCAGGGCGACGATCGGGCCGCTCGCCATGAAGCCCATGAGGGGCTCGTAGAACGGCTTGCCCTTGTGCTCGCCGTAGTGCGCCTCCAGGGTCTCCTGGTCCAGCGTACGCAGCTCCAGCGCGGGGATGGTCCAGCCGGCCTTCCGCTCGATGCGGCCGATGATCTCGCCGACCAGACCACGACGAACGGCGTCGGGCTTGAGCAGGACGAGGGTGCGCTGGGTCATGTTGCGGCTCCTTGCGGCAAACGGGTGCGGTAGGGCGAATCTACAGGGCCGATCAGGGGACCCGTCACGCAGCGTCAGGCGCCCCGGGGGCCGCCTGCGCCTCCTGAGCGGCCGCCCAGCGCGCCTTGATCGTGTCGATCTTGCGGCCGTAGTGCACGGAGCACCACCACAGTCCGGCGAACACGGCGCCGAGGAAGAACATCGTGGGTACGACGAACCCGCTCACGATCAGGCCGATCTGCAGGGCCCAGCCCAGCTGGACGGCCCCGGGACGCGACAGCATCCCGCACAGCAGCACCGACAGCAGCATGGTGACCCCGCACACCGTCCAGACCGCGGCCTGGGTCAGATCGGGGTCCTTCATCGCCACCAGCCCCGCGAAGCCGATCACGAAGAACTCGCCGATCAGCGTGCTCGCACACAGCGTGCGCATCCCTCAGCCCCTCTTCAGCAGCAGGCGGGCCTCGCCCACCGTGATCACGGAACCGGTCACCAGGACCCCGGCCCCACCGTATTCGGCCTCTTCCTCCGCCAGGGTGATCGCCGCCTCCAGGGCGTCGTCCAGCCGCGGCTCCACCTGCACCCGGTCCGCGCCGAAGACCTCGACCGCGACGCCCGCCAGCTCGTCCGCGCCCAGCGCCCGGTGGCTGGAGTTCTCCGTCACCACCACCTCCGCGAAGATCGGCTCGAAGGCCTCCAGCACCCCGCGGACGTCCTTGCCCTCGCTCGCGGCCACGACCCCGATCAGCCGGCTGAAGCCGAAGGACTCGGTGACCGCCTCCGCGGTGGCCACCGCGCCCGCCGGGTTGTGCGCCGCGTCCAGGACCACCGTCGGGCTGCGCCGCACGACCTCCATGCGGCCCGGCGAGGACACCGAGGCGAAGGCCTTGCGCACGGTGTCCAGGTCCAGGACCCGGGCGTGCTCCTGGCCGATCCCGAAGAAGGCCTCGACGGCGGCCAGCGCCACCGCCGCGTTGTGCGCCATGTGCGCGCCGTACAGCGGCAGGAAGATGCCGTCGTACTCGCCGCCCACACCGCGCAGCGTCAGCTGCTGGCCGCCGACCGCGACCTCGCGCGAGACGACGCCGAACTCCATGCCCTCGCGGGCCACCGTGGCGTCCACCTCGACGGCCTTCTTCAGCAGCACCTGCGCCGCGTCCACCGGCTGCTGGGCCAGGATCACGGTCGCGTCCTGCTTGACGATGCCGCCCTTCTCCACGGCGATCTCACCGGGCGTGGAGCCGAGCCGGTCGGTGTGGTCCAGGCTGATCGGGGTGACCACGGCGACGGACGCGTCGATGACGTTGGTCGCGTCCCAGCTGCCGCCCATGCCGACCTCGACCACGGCCACGTCCACCGGGGCGTCCGCGAAGGCCGCGTAGGCCATCCCGGTGAGCACCTCGAAGAAGGACAGCCGGTACTCCTCGGAGGCGTCGACCATCTCCACGTACGGCTTGATGTCGTGGTACGTCTCGACGAACCGCTCGGCGGTGATCGGCGCCCCGTCGAGGCTGATCCGCTCGGTGATCGACTGCACGTGCGGGCTGGTGTAGCGCCCGGTGCGCAGCTCGAAGGCGTTCAGCAGGGCCTCGATCATGCGGGCCGTGCTCGTCTTGCCGTTGGTGCCGGTGATGTGGATGGACGGGTACGCGCGCTGTGGCTCGCCCAGCACGTCCATCAGCGCCGCGATCCGCGACACCGAGGGCTCCAGCTTGGTCTCGCCCCAGCGGGTGGCGAGCTCCTGCTCCACCTCCAGCAACGCCTTGGCGGCCTCCGGGTCGACGGGCCTGGCGGGTACCGGGTCGCCCTGGGGCGGTCCGGCCTGGGCGCGCAGGGTGCGGCTACCGGCCTCGATCACCGCCAGGTCGGGGTCGCGGTCGGACTCTTCCGCCACGATCTGGTCGAACTCGTCGAAGGTTCCGGCGAGGTCGTCGTTGTCGTCGCGGTCGTGGCTCTCGGGCTGCTGGTCACTCACAGGGCCAGTCTACGGACGGGGACCCGGGGGACTTTCGGCCCGGCCGTTTCGGGACCTCCGGCGCCCGGAGCGACCGGATCGTTATGCAAGCCTTGCGGCAGGAGATAGGGGAATAAATGCCGCAGGCCAGCAGCAAAAAGACAGCATCCAGCCGCGACATAGGGATCGACCTGGGCACCGCCAACACCCTCGTCTACGCACGGGGGCACGGGATCGTCCTCAATGAGCCGTCCGTGGTCGCCGTGAAGGCGGGCACCACCACCGCCCTGGCCGTCGGTACGGACGCCAAGGAGACCATCGGCCGCACCCCCGGCTCCATCACCGCGATCCGCCCGCTCAGGGGCGGTGTGATCTGCGACTACGAGGCCGCTGAGGAGATGATCCGGCACTTCGTCCGCAAGGCCGTACCGGGTCGGCGGCCCCGCACCCGGATGGTGATCTGCGTGCCCTCCGGCGTCACCCCGGTCGAGCGGCGGGCGATCGTCCAGGCGTCCACCCGGGCCGGAGCCAAGGTCGTGCACCTGATCGAGGAGCCGATGGCCGCGGCGATCGGCGCCGGGCTGCCCGTGGCCGAACCCCGCGGCTCCATGGTCGTGGACATCGGCGGCGGCACCTCCGAGGTCGCCGTCATCTCCCTGGGCGGCATCGTCACGTCCAGGTCGCTGCGCGTCGGCGGGGACCGGCTCGACGCGGCGGTCATGGACCACGTACGCAAGGAACACGCGCTGCTCATCGGGGAGCGCACCGCCGAGGACGTCAAGCTCGGCATCGGATCGGCCTGGCCGGTCCCGGACCGGCCGGAGCTGGAGACGCGCACCTTCACCGTGCGCGGCCGCGAGAAGGTCGGCGGCATGCCCAAGGCCCTCCGGCTGACCGCCCGGGACGTCCGGGCCGCGCTCGACGAGCCGGTCGAGGCGATCATCGCCGCCGTGCGCACCACCCTGGAGGAGTGCCCGCCGGAGCTGTCCGGTGACGTGATGGAGCACGGCATCGTGCTGACCGGCGGCGGCGCGCTGCTGCCCGGCCTGGACCTGCGGATGGCTTCCGCCACGGGCATCCCGGTCTTCGTCGCGGACAACCCGCTGGACTGCGTGGCGCTGGGCTCCGGCCGGTGCGTGGAGGACCTGGACACCCTGGGCGGCCTGCCGGCCTCGGCGCGGGGCTAACCCCGCGGGAGGGTGGCGACCACCTCGTACGAGTCCCGCGTGCGCCTCGCCGTCAGGGTCCCGCCCAGGCTGCGTACGCGCTCGGACATGCTCGCCGTGCCCGAGCCCGCCGAGACGGGGGCCCGGCCCGGGGTCCGGGCCGGCAGCGCGTTGCTGACCGCTATCCGCAGCCGCGGGCCGTCCGCCGTGATCGACACGTCGATGGTCTCCCCGTGCGCGTGCTTGGCGGCATTGGTCAGACACTCCTGCACCACCCGGTAGACCGCCGCCTGCCGCAGCGGGGAGAGCCCGTGCACGTCCCGGTCCATGGCGAGCCGGACGGGCGAACCGGCCCGCCCGCTCTCCTCGGCGAGCGCCGGCAGCCCGTCCACGCCCGGGGTCGAGGCCCGCTCCCCGCGCTGCACGATGATCTCGTTGAGCACCAGATGGGCCCGCCGCGCGGTGTCGGCGAGCTCCTCGAAGTCCGGCCCGTACGCCGTCTCGCGCGCCCGCATCGACAGCACCTCGGAGCGGACCGTGAGCAGGGTCAGCTCGCGCCCGACGAAGTCGTGGACGTCGCGGGCCACGGAGGTGCGCTCCTGCTGGACGGCGTGGAGCACGGCGGACTCGGCCCGCCGTGCCGTCAGCTCCCCCACCAGGTCGTGCCGGTAGGCGGCGATGCCCACCGCGGAGGCGAGCACCCCGATGGGCACGACCACGCTCAGGAACCCGCTGAGGGTCTGCCCCGCGGGCTCGGGCCAGCCCGGCAGGACGAACATGACCAGCGCGAAGGCGACGTAGCCGAGCGTGGCGAGGATCCCGGCCCGGCGCCCGCGGTACCGGCCCACCGAGTAGAGGGCGAACTGGATCAGGGTGAGCTCGTGCAGCCACCCGATGAAGAGCAGCGCGGCCAGGTACGAGATCCAGGGCTGCCGGCGGCGCACCAGCAGGGTGGTGCAGCCGAGGGCGAGGACGACGGCGGCGGTGGGCCCGGTCAGCGAGTTGTCGGCCGCGGCGAGACCCGGGAGGTCGAGGGCCATCAGGCCGAGGCAGCCGAGTGCGGTGAGCACGTCCACGGCCCGCGGCGACCCGGCCCAGCTCTCGGTGAGCCGGCGGCCGGAAGCCACCAGCCGGTCGAAGGCCGGGACGACGGGCTTGACGCGCATGCCCTCCATCATCCGTGGTCAGCGCTTCGGTTCGGATCACCCAGAACTGAAAACGGAGTGATTTAGGGCACTTCGGACAGTCGTCCGCCGTGACACCGGCCCCCGCACGGGGAAGGGATACGGCGAAGGCCCCCGCGTCGACCGACGGTGCGGGGGCCTTCTCCCATGCGTACGTACCGGGTGCTAGGCGGCCGGCAGGCCGTCCAGCTGCGCCTGGAGCCGGGCGATGTCCGCCTCGGCCTTGGCGAGCCGGCCCTTGATCTTGTCCACGACGTTGTCCGGGGCCTTGGCGATGAACGCCTCGTTCCCGAGCTTCGCCTCGGCCTGCTGCTTCTCCTTCTCCGCGGCGCCCAGGTCCTTCGTCAGGCGCTTGCGCTCGGCCGCCACGTCGATGGTGCCCGACAGGTCGAGCGCGACGGTGCCGCCGGCGACCGGGAGGGTCGCGGTGGCGCTGAAGGAGTCGCCCTCCGGCTGGAGGCGCAGCAGCTGCCGGATGGCCGCCTCGTGCGCGCCCAGCGCGGTGGCGCCCAGCTCCAGACGGGCCGGAACCTTCTGGCCGTCCTGCAGACCCTGCTCCTTGCGGAAGCGGCGGACCTCGGTGATCACCGACTGGACGGAGGCGATCTCCGCCTCGGCGGCCTCGTCGCGGAAGCCGCTGTCCTTCGGCCAGTCGGCGATGACGAGGGACTCGCCGCCGGTCAGCGTGGTCCACAGCGTCTCGGTGACGAAGGGGACGACCGGGTGCAGCAGCCGCAGCATGACGTCGATGACCTCGCCGAGGACCCGGCCGGAGACCTTGGCCTGCTCGCCGCCCGCGAAGAAGGTCGTCTTGGACAGCTCGACGTACCAGTCGAAGACCTCGTCCCACGCGAAGTGGTAGAGCGCCTCGCTGAGCTTCGAGAACTGGTAGTCCTCGTAGTAGGCGTCGACCTGCGCGACCGTCTTGTTCAGCCGGGACAGGATCCAGCGGTCGGTGGCCGACAGCCGCTCGACGGGCGGCAGCTCGCCCTCGATCGTGGCGCCGTTCATCAGCGCGAAGCGGGTGGCGTTCCAGATCTTGTTGGCGAACTTGCTGGACGCCTGGACCCAGTCCTCGCCGATCGGGACGTCCGCGCCCGGGTTGGCGCCCTTGGCCAGGGTGAAGCGGACGGCGTCGGAGCCGTACTTGTCCATCCAGTCCAGCGGGTCGACCGCGTTCGGGTTCGACTTCGACATCTTCTTGCCGAACTCGTCGCGGACCAGGCCGGTCAGCGCGATGGTGTGGAACGGGGCCACGCCGTCCATGGCGTACAGGCCGAACATCATCATCCGGGCGACCCAGAAGAAGATGATGTCGTGGCCGGTGAGCAGGACGTCGGTGGCGTAGAACTTCTCCAGGTCCGGGGTCCGCTCCGGCCAGCCGAGGGTGGAGAAGGGCCACAGACCGGAGGAGAACCAGGTGTCCAGGACGTCGGGGTCCTGCCGCCAGCCCTCGCCGGCGGGCGGCTGCTCGTCGGGTCCGACGCAGACGACCTGGCCCTCGGGGCCGTACCAGATCGGGATGCGGTGGCCCCACCACAGCTGGCGCGAGATGCACCAGTCGTGCATGTTGTCGACCCAGTCGAAGTAGCGCTTCGACATGTCCTCGGGGTGGATCTTGACGCGGCCGTCGCGGACGGCGTCGCCGGCCGCCTGGGCCAGCGGGCCGACCTTGACCCACCACTGCATCGACAGGCGCGGCTCGACGGTGGTCTTGCAGCGCGAGCAGTGCCCGACGGAGTGCATGTACGGGCGCTTCTCGGCGACGATGCGGCCCTGCTCGCGCAGTGCGCCGACGATCGCCGAACGGGCCTCGAAACGGTCCAGGCCGAGGAAGGGGCCGTGGACGGTGATCACGCCGTGCTCGTCCATGACCGTCAGCGACTGCAGGTCGTGGCGCTGGCCGATCGCGAAGTCGTTCGGGTCGTGCGCCGGGGTCACCTTGACGGCGCCGGTGCCGAACTCCGGGTCGACGTGCGTGTCCGCGACGACCGGGATCGTGCGGTCGGTCAGCGGCAGCTTGATCTGCTTGCCGATGAGGTGGGCGTAGCGCTCGTCGTCGGGGTGGACGGCGACCGCCGTGTCACCGAGCATCGTCTCGGCGCGGGTGGTGGCGACGACCAGGCTGTCCTCGCCCTCGCCGTAGCGGATGGAGACGAGCTCACCGGCGTCGTCCTGGTACTCCACCTCGATGTCGGAGATGGCGGTCAGACAGCGCGGGCACCAGTTGATGATGCGCTCGGCACGGTAGATGAGTTCGTCGTCGTAGAGCCGCTTGAAGATCGTCTGGACGGCCTTGGACAGGCCCTCGTCCATGGTGAAGCGCTCACGCGACCAGTCGACGCCGTCGCCGAGGCGGCGCATCTGGCCGAGGATCTTGCCGCCGTACTCTTCCTTCCACTTCCAGACCCGGTCGGTGAACTCCTCGCGGCCCAGGTCGTGGCGGGACTTGCCCTCCTCGGCGAGCTGCTGCTCGACCTTGTTCTGGGTGGCGATACCGGCGTGGTCCATCCCGGGCAGCCAGAGCGACTCGTAGCCCTGCATCCGCTTGCGGCGGGTCAGGGCGTCCATGAGCGTGTGCTGGAAGGCGTGCCCCAGGTGCAGGGAGCCGGTGACGTTCGGGGGCGGAATGACGATCGTGTACGCAGGCTTCTCGCTCTTGGCGTCCGCCTCGAAGTAACCGCGCTCTACCCAGCGCTCGTAGAGCTTCCCTTCTACCTCGGCCGGCGCGTACGTGGTCGGCAGTTCGGAGGTGGGGCTGCTGGGTGTCTGCGTGTTCTCGGTCACGGGGCACAGTTTAGAGCGGTAACAGTCCAGTCATGAAACCGGTATTCCCGGGGCCCGGCGCCCTGCCCGCCGCCGGCTTCCGTCAGGATGTGTGAAACGAATAAGCAACCTCATTGGGGGACGCGGGATGAGCTACAACCAGCCAGGGCCCTACGGGCAGCAGCCCCAGCAGCCGGGACCGTACGGGCAGCAGCCCCCGCCGCCGCCGGGGCCGTACGGCCAGCCCGCCCCCCAGCCCAACCCCTACGGCCAGCCCGCGGCCCCGCAGCCGGGCTACGGCTATCCGCAGCAGCCGGGTGTCCCCCCGCAGGGCTACCCCCAGCAGCCCCCGACGCCGGCGTACGGCCACCCGCAGCAGCAGGCCCCGTACGGCGGCCAGCCCCCGAAGAAGTCCAAGGCCGGTGTGATCATCGGCGCGGTCGTCGCGGTCGCGGTGATCGCGGGCGGCGGCTGGTACCTCCTGGGCGGCGGCGCGGGCGGCAACATCTCCGCGGACACCAAGGGCTACAAGCTGGTCGCCCCGGAGTCGGTGGACGACTTCAAGAAGGACTCGAAGTACAAGGAGAAGCCCTTCACCGACGAGGACAAGAAGGAGACCGAGGCAGCGGGCGTCAAGAATCCGACCCAGGTGGGCATGGACTACCTGGCCGGCGACCCGAAGAACCCGCTGACGGCCAAGGGCCTCAAATTCTCGGGCGTCTACGGCGAGATCGCCGACCCGGAGAAGTCGGTGGACGGCTACTTCGCGAAGCTCCGGGTGGAGGCCGCCAAGGACGGCAAGTCCGACGTGCAGCTCGTCGGCAGCCCGAAGACGATGTCCCCGGCCAACTTCAAGGGCGCCGTCATGAAGTGCCAGGACATCAAGTTCGTCTCGAAGGACGCGACCGCCAAGGGGCCCAAGGAGGCCACGCTCCCCTTCTGCGTCTGGGGTGACTACAGCACCCTGAGCATGATCAGCGCCTCGGACGTGGCCTCCATCCTGGCGGGCAAGCCCGGTTACACCCAGGAGCAGGCCGCCGAGCTGGCCGCGAAGCTCTACAACACCGCCCGCGTCAAGAAGTAACGGCGCGCACGGCACACGCAGAAGGGGCGCCCCGGCCGGGGCGCCCCTTCTGCGTACGGCTTGTCCGCGTGTCGGCTACGCCGACTTCTCGTGCGGGCCCTGGTCCTTCGGGACGATCCGGGGGACCAGCGTCGGGTTGACGTTGGAGCGGACCACGTCCGAGGTGATGACCACGCGGGCCACGTCCTTGCGGGACGGGACCTCGTACATCACCGACATCAGGACCTCTTCCATGATGGCGCGCAGGCCGCGCGCGCCCGTCTGGCGGAGGATCGCCTGGTCCGCGATGGCCTCCAGCGCCTCGCGCTCGAAGTCCAGCTCCACACCGTCGAGTTCGAACAGCCGCTGGTACTGCTTCACCAGCGCGTTGCGCGGCTCGATCAGGATCTGGAGCAGGGCCTCACGGTCCAGGTTGTGCACGGAGGTCAGCACGGGGAGGCGGCCGATGAACTCGGGGATCATCCCGAACTTCACCAGGTCCTCCGGCATGACCTCCTGGAACTGGTCGCTGGCCTCGATCTCGCGCTTCGAGCGGATCGTCGCCCCGAAGCCGATGCCCTTGGCACCCGCACGCGACTCGATGATCTTCTCCAGGCCGGCGAAGGCGCCGCCCACGATGAAGAGCACGTTCGTCGTGTCGATCTGGATGAACTCCTGGTGCGGGTGCTTCCGGCCGCCCTGCGGCGGTACGGAGGCGGTCGTGCCTTCCAGGATCTTCAGGAGGGCCTGCTGCACGCCCTCGCCGCTCACGTCGCGCGTGATCGACGGGTTCTCGCTCTTGCGGGCCACCTTGTCGATCTCGTCGATGTAGATGATCCCGGTCTCGGCCTTCTTGACGTCGTAGTCGGCGGCCTGGATCAGCTTCAGCAGGATGTTCTCGACGTCCTCGCCGACGTACCCGGCCTCCGTCAGCGCCGTCGCGTCGGCGATGGCGAAGGGGACGTTCAGCATGCGGGCGAGGGTCTGCGCGAGCAGCGTCTTGCCCGAGCCCGTGGGGCCCAGCAGCAGGATGTTGGACTTCGCGAGCTCGATCGCGTCGTCCCGGCCCTGCGCGCCGCCGTTCTCGCCGGCCTGCACCCGCTTGTAGTGGTTGTAGACCGCTACCGAGAGGGCCTTCTTCGCCGGCTCCTGGCCGACGACGTAGCTCTCCAGGAACTCGTAGATCTCACGGGGCTTGGGGAGTTCCTCCCACCGGACCTCGGAGGTCTCCGCGAGCTCCTCTTCGATGATCTCGTTGCAGAGGTCGATGCACTCGTCGCAGATGTACACACCGGGTCCTGCGATGAGCTTCTTCACCTGCTTCTGGCTCTTTCCGCAGAACGAGCACTTGAGCAGATCGCCGCCGTCACCGATGCGTGCCACGAGGTGCTTCCCCTTCGCCTGGGAGACGCCTGGTTCAGCGCTCCTGGTGCCTCATATCCGACGGTACCTTGCCGGGGGCCCCGTGCGGGGCCCCCTTGACGTGGTTCACATCGCCGAATCCGACGACGTGCTCACGCCAACTGGTGGCAAGGATCAGGTCTTGCTGCTCTTACGGGTGGAGATGATCTGGTCGATCAGCCCGTATGCGAGCGCGTCCTCGGCCGTGAGGATCTTGTCGCGCTCGATGTCGTCGCGGATCTTCTCGATCGGCGTCGTCGAGTGCTTGGCCAGCATGGTCTCCAGCTGGTCACGCATGCGCAGGATCTCGTTGGCCGCGATCTCCAGGTCGGAGAGCTGCTCGCGGCCGGTGCCACCGGAGGGCTGGTGGATCAGCACGCGGGCGTTCGGCAGGGCCATGCGCTTGCCGGGGGTACCGGCGGCCAGCAGGACCGCGGCGGCGGAGGCCGCCTGGCCCATGCAGACCGTCTGGATGTCCGGCTTCACGAACTGCATCGTGTCGTAGATCGCCGTCAGCGCGGTGAAGGAGCCACCGGGGCTGTTGATGTAGATGGAGATGTCGCGGTCCGGGTCCATCGACTCAAGGCACAGCAGCTGCGCCATGACGTCGTTGGCGGACGCGTCGTCGATCTGCACGCCGAGGAAGATCACGCGCTCCTCGAAGAGCTTCGCGTACGGGTCGTACTCGCGCACGCCCTGCGAGGTGCGCTCGACGAAGCGCGGGATGACGTAGCGATTGTCCACCTGCGGGCCGGTGTAGAGGCCGCTCGCGGAGAAGTTGTTCTGCATCTGGGTGTTCACCATCCTGGTGGCGTTCTGCGGGCTGTCGGCTGACGGGTACTGACGGTGGGAGCCTGGATCAGGCCCCGGTGCCGCCGCCGCCCGGCGCGTTGGACGCGGCCGAGATGATCTCGTCGATGAGGCCGTAGTCCCTGGCCTCCTCGGCCGTGAACCAGCGGTCACGGTCACCGTCGCGGATGATCGCCTCGACGGTCTGGCCCGAGTGGAACGCGGTGATCTCGGCCATCCGCTGCTTGGTGCGCAGCAGGTACTGGGCCTGGATCTTGATGTCCGACGCGGTGCCGCCGATGCCGGCGGAGCCCTGGTGCATCAGGATGTCGGTGTTCGGCAGGGCGAAGCGCTTGCCCTTGGCGCCACCGGTGAGCAGGAACTGCCCCATCGAGGCGGCCATGCCCATACCGATGGTGACGACGTCGTTCGGGATGAACTGCATGGTGTCGTAGACGGCCATACCGGCCGTCACGGAGCCACCGGGGCTGTTGATGTAGAGGTAGATGTCCTTCTCCGGCTCGGCGGCCAGGAGCAGGAGCTGCGCGGTGATCTTGTTGGCGATGTCGTCGTCGACCTGCTGGCCGAGGAAGATGATCCGCTCGCCGAGCAGCCGGTTGTAGACATGGTCGCCGAGGCCGCCACCGATGGACGGCTCACCCGCGGCGTAAGGCTTCAGATTCGTCACGTATCCACCTGCTCGTCTCCGACGGCCATGTGCCGTCTCAGCGTCTCGTTCTGGGGTCCGGTCCGGCCGGAGCGGACGAGTCCGCCGGCGCCCGGGTACTCACGTGCCCTCGTATTCATGGACCCTAACGCGCAGGTAGGACAACGCCATCCCGCTTCCCGAACTGTTCGCTCGGAGCGCAAGGTCGGGGGGCCTTACGAGGCCCATGCCGAAGGGCCCGGACACGACTGTGTCCGGGCCCTTCGGGGCACTGCTCAGTGGGCTTCGCCCGGGGTGTTACTTGGCCTCTTCGGCCTTGACCTCGTCGTCACCGTCGACGGCGGCCTCGACGGTCTCGGCGGCCTGCTCCTCGTCCTCGTCGGACAGGTCCACGACCTCACCGTTGGTGTCGACGACCTTGGCGGCCTCGACGACGACCGCGAGGGCCTTGCCGCGGGCGACCTCGCCGACCAGCATCGGAACCTGGCCACCCTCGACCACGGCCTGGGCGAACTGGTCGGGGGACATGCCGGAGGACTGGGCGCGGCGCATGAGGTGCTCGGTGAGCTCCTCCTGGTTGACGCCCAGCTTCTCCTTGTTGACCAGCGCGTCGAGGACGAACTGGGTCTTGATGCCCTTGATCGCCTGCTCGGAGGTCTCGGCGTCGAACTCCTCGACCGTCTTGCCCTGGAACTCCAGGTACTTCTCGATGGTCAGACCCATCTGGCCGAGCTGGTGGTGCTCCAGGTTGTGCTTGCGGGTCTGGACCTCGTCCGCGAGCAGCTTCTCGGGGATCGGGACCTCGACGAGCTCCAGCAGCTTCTCCAGGACGCGCTCCTGGGCCTGCGTGGCCTGGTCGTACTGCTTCATGTTCTCGAGGCGCTTGCGGCTGTCCGCCTTGAGGTCCTCGATGGTGTCGAACTCGCTCGCGAGCTGCGCGAACTCGTCGTCCAGTGCCGGGAGCTCCTTGGCGGAGACCTTGGTGACCTTGACGGTGACCTCGGCGTCCTTGCCCTCGGCGGAGCCGCCCTTCAGCTGCGAGGTGAAGGTGGCCTCGCCGCCGGCCTCCAGGCCGGTGACGGCCTCGTCGATGCCCTCAAGGAGCTCGCCCGAGCCGATGGTGTAGGAGACGTCGGAGGCGACGCCGTCGGGCAGCACCTCGCCGTCGACCTTGGCCTCAAGGTCGATGGTGACGACGTCACCCTCGGCGGCGGCGCGCTCGACGTCCGTGGTGGACGCGAAGCGGCCGCGCAGCTGCTCGACGGACTTCTCGACGTCCTCGTCGGAGACCTCGATGGCGTCGACCTCGACCTCGATGCCGGAGAAGTCCGGGATCTCGATCTCGGGACGGACGTCGACCTCGGCGGTGAAGGCGAGGACCTCGCCGTCCTTCAGCTCGGTGATGTCCACGTCGGGCTGACCCAGCGGGTTCAGGTCGGCCTCGTTGACGGCCTCGGTGTAGAACTTCGGGAGCGCGTCGTTGACGGCCTCCTCCAGCACCGCACCGCGGCCGAAGCGCTGGTCGATGACGCGGGCCGGGATCTTGCCCTTACGGAAGCCCTTCACCGTGACCTGCTGGTTGATCTTCTTGTACGCCGCGTCGAGGCTGTCCTTGAGCTCCTCGAAGGGCACCTCAACAGTGAGCCGAACCCGAGTCGGGTTCAGGGTCTCCACGGCGCTCTTCACGGTTCGGTCTCCTTGTGGCTGACTGCTGGGGATTCTGCCGTCGCGCTGTGATTCAGCGGTTCGGCGGACTTCGGCCCGGTACATCAGACACACGGGCACGCAGCTTGCATAGTAACCGCAAGCGGCAATCAGCCCACAACGCGATCTTGTGGAGACACTGCTGATGGTCGGGGTGGCCGGATTCGAACCGACGACCTTCCGCTCCCAAAGCGGACGCGCTACCAAGCTGCGCCACACCCCGTCGGTGCGACACGTAGGGTACATGCCTGGAGACACTCTGATGCGCGGGGTTTCCCGAGGTATTTCGGGCGGACCTCCGCCACGGCGCCGAATGTGGTGTGCACCGACCGGGAGCGACCCGCTAGGATGCTGTCCGTGCCAAGGTCCCCGGACCTGCGGCGCGCGCGTTGCGGGTGTAGCTCAATGGTAGAGCACTAGTCTTCCAAACTAGCTACGCGGGTTCGATTCCCGTCACCCGCTCTGAAGTACGAAGGGCCAGGTCAGAGGAGGTTTCCTCCACCTGGCCCTTCGTCATTCCCGGGGATCCGGAAGGCGGCCCTGGTGCACAACGTCGCCATGGGTGCGCGGCGAGAATCCCGGTGGAGGTTCCGGCACAGGCAGACGCGCCCCATGGCCTGGACCTGGAGGGTGGCGGGCCCGGCCGGCCAGGCATGGATCCTGGCGACGCTTGCCGAGAACGGGCTGGAGTGGACCCCACCTCCGCTGCTCCCCGGCCTGCCCGGTGACATCCCCGCCTGACATCGACGACACATCTGACGGCGGGATACGTGCACAGCGCTCTCCGGTCGCCATGGCGAAGGCATCGACGAGGCGTCGGTGACTGATCGCGCGTGGCACGATCGAGCGATGTTGACCGAAGAGGACGACGCGGGGCTCACGCCCTGGACGCGGCAGCGAAGAGGTCGGTGACGCGGCTCGGGACCATGACGCCCGACGACCGTCCCCGTGCACTCGCGTCCCGGAAGGACCTCATAGCAGCCGTCTTCCAAACCAGCTACGCGGGTTCGATTCCCCCGGTCCGCCTTCCGCCGAGCGGTCAACTGCGCGCGGCAGCAGGTGCTTCGGCGCGCCCGGAGGGGGTCAGAGCTTGATGTTCGCGATCATCGTCGCGAGGGAGTTCAGGAAGCGGTTCACGTCGTCCGCGATCGAGCTGGACGCGAGGAAGAAGCCGAAGAGCGCCGCGACGATGGCGGGGCCCGTCTTGATGTGGTTGCCGCGGATCAGCACCACCAGGATGACCGCCAACAGAACCACCACTGACAGCGAAATGGCCACTACTGATCACACCTTCGGTCGTCCCCTGGTCGGCCCGGGGCGCACGGCCAGGCACACCCCCACATGGACCATCCTCCCACCAACGGGCCTCGGCTATACGCCCCGTGACGAATAGCCGTGGTTCCGTTTCCGCCAACCACATGTGCGACAGGAATATTTCGGGCGCGGGGCACGCGTCACGGGGTGGTGAGGCCGAGGAGGGAACGGATATTCGCATACTTTACGGACAGCCTCTCGCGCGTGGGACCGTCCAGCACGGAGAGGCGTACGGGGTCCGCGTTGTGCGCGAGGTCGGCTTCCTTGACGAGCAGGGCGCCCGGGGTGGCCAGGATGCGGGCCGCGTACTGCTCGACCCTTTCGTCCGGGCGCTTGGTGACCGCGAGGACCATGTCCTTCACCGTCTGCGGGAGGGCCGCCGAATCCAGCCAGGTGAGGCTGAGGGCCTCGTCCTCGATGGCGTCGTGGAGCCAGGCCGCCGCCTGCTGTTCGGCGCTGCCGCCGCGCAGCCGCACGCCCTCGGCCACGGCCGCCAGGTGTTCGGCGTACGGCCGGCCGGCCTTGTCGGTCTGGCCCTCGTGCGCGCTGCGCGCCAGGGACTCGACCTCGATCAGAGTCAGGGGGCTGTTCGTCATGCGATCTCCCTTGCTGCCGCGCCGAGGGCCTCCGCTGCCCGGCGTACGTCCGCCTGCGTGGTACGCCAGTTGGAGAACGCGGCGCGCAGGGCTGCGGTTCCCTCGTAGACGGTGGGAGTGACGAACACCTCGGCGGCCACCGCCTCCCGCAGGGCGGCGAGGCGCTCCGGGGCGGGGGCCTCGGCGAGGGTGAAGCAGACGACGTTCAGGCGGACCGGGGCGAGGAGGGTGAAGGCGGGGTCCTCCTCCAGGGCGGCGCCGAGCGCGCGGGCGCAGGCGATGTCGCGTTCGACGATCTCCCGGTGGCCCTGGCGGCCGTACGCGCGGAGCGTGAACCAGGCGGCGAGGGCGCGCAGCCGGTGGGAGTTCTCGGGGGTGAGGTGGACGAGGTCGGGGTGGTCGCCGAGGGGGCCGAGGTAGGCGGCGGAGTTCTGGAAGACGCGGGCCTGCAGGTCGCGCCGGCGGGTGAACTGGACGGCGCTGTCGTAGGGGACGTTGAGCCATTTGTGCAGGTCGACGCAGACGGAGTCGGAGGCGTCGAGGCCTTCGGCGAGGTGCGCGTGCTCCGGGGAGAGGGCGGCGAAGGCTCCGAACGCGGCGTCGGTGTGGAGCCAGAAGTCGTGGCGCTCGCGCAGGGCTTCGATCGCCCGGAGGTCGTCGAAGTCGACGGTGTTGACGGTGCCCGCGTTGGCGACGACCACGGCGGGTCCGGGCGTGTCGGCCAGTGCCCGCTCCAGGGCGGCGGGGTCGACGGCCTCGCGGCCGGGCAGGGTGGGCACCCGGACCAGGGAGTTGCGGCCGAGGCCCAGGACCGAGAGGGCCTTGGCGATCGAGGAGTGCGGGGCGCCGGAGAGCACGCGGACCGGGCCGAGGGCCGCGGCGCCGTCCTCGGCCGGGCAGACGCCGAGGCGTTCGCCGAGCCATTCGCGGGCGATGGCGAGGCCGGTGGTGTTGGACATGGTGGCGCCGGAGACGAAGGTGCCGGAGTGGGCGGCGGTCAGGCCGAAGAGGTCGCGGAGCCAGCCGACGGTCTCGCGTTCGAGGTCCTGGCCGCCGCCGTCGAGGGCGGAGTTGGAGTTCTGGTCGTGGACGGCGGTGAGCCAGTCCCCGGCGAGGGCGGCGGGGGTGGCGCCTCCCGTGACGAAGCCCAGGTAGCGCGGTCCCGCGGAGGCCGACAGGCGCGGCTCCCAGCGGTCATGGAAGGCGGCGAGGGCGGCGTCCGTGCCGGTGGCGTGCTCCGGGAGGGGCTCGGGGTCGTACGGCTTTCCGGCGGGCGGTACGACGGGACGCGCGTCCAGGGAGGCGAGCGCGTCGGCGGCGGCGCCGCGGGTGGCGTCGAGGAGTTCGGGGAGCCGGGCCAGGTCGGCGGCGAGCGTGCGGTCCATGGGGGCACGGTAGGCCCGGGCGGGTGCCGTGCGGGCGGGCCAATCCGGGGCGAGTGGCCCGCCCCGGCCCCGCCCGGTCCCGCCCCGGTCCCGCGGCCGACCGTCGTGGGCTCGACGGATGATCACGAACCGACGTGACCGCGCCGCCGGTGGAGGGCTGGGTGCTGGAGGTGACGCCGAAGCCGGGCGCGCCCCGGCTGGGCCTGCGCCTGACCCGGCCCGTTGACCTCGGGAACACCGGGCAGCTGGGGGCCGGTCCCTGGAAGCGGTGACCCTGCGACCGTTGCGGATCAGCGGGTCAGCGGATCGGTTGATCAGGCGGCTGCCCCCGTGTACGCCCGGGCCGGGGCGGTGAGTGCGGTCATCCGGGCCGCGACGGCCGCCGCGGAGCTGCGCGGCAGCCGGTCCGCGATCAGGCCGTCGGCGAGGAAGAGCACCTGGTCGGCGTGGGCGGCGGCGGCCGGGTCGTGGGTGACCATGACGACGGTGGCGCGCAGGGAGTCGACGGCGTCCCGGAGCAGCCCGAGGACCTCCGCCGCGGTGGTGGTGTCGAGCGCGCCGGTGGGTTCGTCGGCGAAGACCACGTCGGGCCGGGTGACGAGGGCCCGGGCGATGGCCACGCGCTGCTGCTGGCCGCCGGAGAGCTCGGCCGGGCGGCGGCCGCCCTTGCCCTCCAGGCCGACGCGGGCGAGCAGCTCGGCGGCGTGGGTCCGGCCCTCGTGCGCGGAGCGGCCGCCGGCCAGCCGCATCGGGAGCAGTACGTTCTGCTCGACGGTGAGGGACGGCAGCAGGTTGAAGGCCTGGAAGACGAAGCCGAGGCGGCTGCGGCGGAGTTCGGTGAGCTCGTTCTCGTTCATCGCGGTGATCTCGGTGCCGCCGAGCCGGACGGATCCCTCGGTGGGCAGGTCGAGTCCGGCGGCGCACTGCAGGAAGGTCGATTTGCCGGAGCCGGAAGGTCCCATGACGGCGGTGAAGCTGCCGCGCGGCAGGCTGAGGTCGATCCCGCGCAGCGCGTGCACGGTGGAGCCCCCGCGCCCGTAGGCCCGCCGTACGCCGCGCAGCTCGACGGCGGCCGTGGTGTCGTACCCGTATCCGTCCTCCGAGGTCTGCCCGTGCTGCCCTTGCTGCCCGCGCTGCCGCTCGCTCCGTCGGAGCCTCATGGTGTGCCGCCTCTCGCCGCCGTCCTGATCGTGGCTCCGACGCTACGGATCATGGTGGGCCGGCGGCCATGACGCCGCCCGGCGGACCGGTGGTGGGGCAGACCCCACCCCGTGGTCAGGCGGAGCGGCGGATGAGCAGCAGTGCGCGGTCGTCGTTGACGTCCTTGGCGACCTTCTCGATCAGGTGCCAGGCCGCGCCGTCCCATCCGGCGGCGACGTAGCGGTCGGCCTCGCCGGTGAGGCGGTCGATGCCCTCGCTGATCTCCCGGTCGGAGGTCTCGACGAGGCCGTCGGTGAAGAGCATCAGGACGTCGCCGGGGCGCAGGTTGCCGCGGGCGGGGGTGAATTCGGCGCCGTCGTAGACGCCGAGGAGCGGGCCCTCGCCTGACTTCTCCTGCCAGCGGCCGGTGCCCGCCGAGAGCTGGAGGGCGGGGAGGTGGCCGGCCGAGAGGAGTTCGTAGTCGCCGGTCTCCAGGTCCAGGACGAGGTGGATGGAGGTGGCGAAGCCCTCGTCCCAGTCCTGGCGGAGCAGGTAGCCGTTGGCGGCGGGCAGGAAGCCGTGGGCGGGCAGCGCGCCGAGCAGTCCGCCGAAGGCGCCGGAGAGCAGCAGGGCCCGGGAGCCGGCCTCCATGCCCTTGCCGGAGACGTCGGTCAGGACGATCTCCAGGGTCCGGCCGCCGTTGGTGCGGGCCGCGACCACGAAGTCGCCGGAGAAGGACTGGCCGCCGGCCGGGCGCAGGGCCATCTCGCGGTGCCAGCCGCGCGGCAGGGCGGGCAGTTTGCTCTGCACGCGGATGCGTTCGCGCAGGTCGAAGAGCATGGTGCCGCCGCGCCGCCAGGGCACGCCGACGCGGCTGCGGAACTGGGCGATGACCAGGCCGAAGAACCCGCACGCCGCGACCACCAACACGGTGCCGGGGGTGACGCGGGCCGGGCCCTGGGTATAGGGGCCGAGTACGAGGGCCTCGACGATCAGTGCGGCCGCGGAGGCGGCGTACAGGGCGAGGAGGCTGGCGGGGCGCAGCAGCAGGCCGCCGGCCACGATCGGCAGGACGAGCGCCGACGGCGAGAACCAGACGGGCAGCATCAGCGTGCCGCAGGCGATGGCGGGGATGGTGAGCAGCAGGCCGCCGAAGGCGAGCCAGTCGGAGGCGTCGCCGCGGAAGTAGTCGACGGCTGATTTGCGCAGGGCTGTGCGGCCCCGGTGCGACAGCATGCGCATCCGGGCCATGAGGGATTCCACGCGTGCTCCGGCCATTGATTCGGGACCTTATCCATCCTGGCTGTGGATGCGCAGGGGTACCCCCGGACCGAGGGTCCACAGGCGCCCGAAAACGGGTCGACTGGGCCGGAATGCCCTGATAGGGATGGCCACATGACTCTGGAGATGCGCGCATTGAAGGCTGATGAGTGGGATGTCTGGTACGACCACCTGGAACTGGCATTCGGGGGCGTGCCCGAGTCCCCCGAGGAGCGGGAGCTCTACAGGTCGCTGACGGAGGCCGACCGCTCGCTGGGCGTCTGGGACGGCGACACCTGCGTCGGCGCGGCCGGCTCGTACACCTTCCGGCTCTCCGTGCCGGGCGGGGCGGCCGTCCCGGCGGCCGGCGTCACGATGGTGGGGGTCTCCCCCACCCACCGTCGGCGCGGGGTGCTCACCTCCTTGATGCGGCGCCAGCTCGACGACATCCGGGCGGGTGACGAACCGCTCGCCGTGCTGACGGCCTCGGATCCGGCGATCTACGGGCGCTTCGGCTACGGCACGGCGACGTACGCCCTGGCGGTCGACATCGACACGACCCGCGTACGGCTGTCCGTGCCGCCGGGTACGGACGGGGTGCGGCTGCGCCTCGTGGACCCGCGGCGGGCGCTGGCCGACTGCGAGCGGGTCTACGCGGCGCTGGTCCCCACCCGGCCGGGCATGCCGGCGCGGCAGCCGGGCTGGGAGCGGCTGCCGCTGCTGGACCCGGATGCGATGCGCGGCGGCGGGTCACCGCTGAAGTGCGTGGTCGCCGAGCGGGAGGACGGCGAGGTGGTCGGGTACGCCCGCTACCGGGTCAAGCCCGACTGGGACCCGACGGGTTCGGACGGCAAGGTCGAGGTGCGCGATCTCGACGCACTGGATCCGGCGGCGTGCGCGGCGCTGTGGCGCTACCTGTTCTCCATCGACCTGACCTGGACGGTACGGGCGCAGCGGCGGCCGGTGGACGACCCGGTGCTGCACCTGGTCAGCGACGTCCGGCGGTCGCGGCCGCGGACGCGGGACTCGCTGCACGTACGGCTGGTGGACCTGGCGGCGGCGCTGGAGGCGCGGGCGTACGGGGCGCCGGTGGACGTGGTCCTGGAGGTCCGGGACGCGTTCTGCCCCTGGAACGAGGGGCGGTGGCGGCTGGTCGTGGACGCCGAGGGCGCCGCGCGCTGTACCCGGACCGCGGAGCCGGCGGACCTGGAGCTGTCGGTCCGGGAGCTGGGATCGGCGTACCTGGGCGGGATCACCCTCACCTCACTGGCCGGGGCCGGGCTGGTGCGCGAGCTGCGCCCGGGGGCGCTGACACCGGCCTCGCGCGCCTTCGCCGGGGACGTGGCGCCCTGGCTGCCGCACGGCTTCTAGAGGCGGGGCGACGAACCGGGCGGCAGCCAGGGGCGACGAAGCGCGGCGGCGGAGCGGGGCGGCCGCGTCAGCGGGACTGGCAGCCGGGGCACCAGAAGAGGTTGCGGGCGGCGAGGTCGGCGGTGCGGATCTCGCCGGCGCAGATGTGGCAGGGCATGTTCGCCCGCCGGTAGACGTACACCTCGCCGCCGTGGTCGTCGACGCGCGGCGGCCGGCCCATGGCCTCGGGCAGGTGCTCGTCGCGGACGGTGTCGATGCGGTTGTTGCGCACGCCCTCGCGCATCAGGGCGACCAGGTCGGTCCACATGGCGTCCCACTCACCGCGGGTGAGGTCCCGGCCCAGGCGGTACGGGTCGATGCCGTGCCGGAAGAGGACCTCGGCGCGGTAGACGTTGCCGATGCCCGCGACGATCTTCTGGTCCATGAGCAGGGCGGCGACGGTGGTGCGGGAGCGGGAGATCCGGGCCCAGGCCCGGTCGGGGTCGTCGTCGGCGCGCAGCGGGTCCGGGCCGAGCCGGTCGTGTATCGCCTTCTTCTCGCCCTCGCCGATGAGTGCGCAGGCGGTGGGGCCGCGCAGGTCGGCGTAGTGGTCCTCGTTCAGCAGGCGCAGCCGGACCGTGTCCGTGGCGGGCGGGGCCGGGGCGGGGCCGAAGCCGAGCTTGCCGAACAGGCCGAGGTGGATGTGGATCCAGGCGTCGCCGAGTTCCAGGAAGAGGTGCTTGCCGTGCGCCTCGGCGCCGTCCAGCTCGCGCCCGTCGAGCACGGCCGCGCTCTGCTCGAAGCGGCCCTGGGGGCTGCTGACGCGGACCGGCCGGCCCGCGAACCGCTCGGCGTGGTCCTGGGCGAGGCGGTGGATCGTATGCCCCTCGGGCACGGCGGAGCTCCTCGGAAAGAGAAACCGGCCGTACCGCCCCCGGAAGGGGGAGGCACGGCCGGAAGCGGGATCAGCCCTGCGGGTGGTGGGCCGGGATCGGGGGGAGCTCGCCGGTGGTCTCGTACGCGGAGAGCATGTCGATGCGGCGGGTGTGGCGCTCCTCGTCGGAGTACGGGGTCGCCAGGAAGGCCTCGATGAAGCTGACGGCCTCGTCCTGCGTGTGCATCCGGCCACCGACGGAGATGACGTTGGCGTTGTTGTGCTCACGGCCGAGCTGGGCGGTCTGGACGCTCCAGGCCAGGATGGCGCGGACGCCCTTGACCTTGTTCGCGGCGATCTGCTCGCCGTTGCCGGAGCCGCCGATCACGATGCCGAGGCTGCCGGCGTCGGCGGCGGTCTTCTCCGCGGCGCGGAGGCAGAACGGCGGGTAGTCGTCCACCGCGTCGTAGATGTGGGGCCCACAGTCGACGGGCTCGTGGCCGTTGTTCTTGAGCCAGTCCACCAGGTGGTTCTTGAGCTCAAAGCCGGCATGGTCGGATCCGAGGTACACGCGCATGGGACGAGTGTGGCACGAGGAGGCCCGACAGCCCGCAGCGGGTGTCGCGTAAATCACTTCTAAAGCTCAAGTAAACCCAAAGAACGCAGATGGGACAGGGCGGGGGCCTCCCTCTGGACGTTCACACCAAGGCAACGATCCGGATTGAGGCCTTCCGTCCTGCGTTCATCTCAGGTTTGAATGCCGGGGCTCGCAACCCGAGAACCTAAGGATCCGTCCATGAGCTCCACGACGACCCTTCAGAAGGAAGGCGGCCCCACCGGCAACCCCGGTGACGGCCAGCCCTCCGACGGTCTGAAGGCCGGTCTCAAGAACCGCCACCTGTCCATGATCGCCATCGGCGGCGTCATCGGCGCCGGCCTCTTCGTCGGTTCCGGTGGCGGCATCGCCAAGGCCGGCCCCGCCATCCTGATCTCCTACGCGCTGGTCGGCGCGATGGTGGTCTTCGTGATGCGGATGCTGGGCGAGATGGCCGCCGCCAGCCCGAACTCGGGCTCCTTCTCGGCCTACGCCGACCGCGCGCTCGGCCGCTGGGCGGGCTTCTCCATCGGCTGGCTCTACTGGTTCTTCTGGGTCGTCGTGCTCGCGGTGGAGGCCACCGCCGGTGCCGCCATCCTGGAGAGCTGGATCCCGGCCGTCCCGCAGTGGGCCTGGGCGCTGATCGTGATGGCGGTCCTGACCGCCACCAACCTCGGCTCGGTCGCCTCCTACGGTGAGTTCGAGTTCTGGTTCGCGGGCATCAAGGTCGTCGCCATCGGCGCGTTCGTCATCGTCGGCATGCTGGCCGTGTTCGGCGTGCTGCCGGGCTCGGACAACCCGGGCGCGGGCTTCGCACACCTCACCGACGCCGGCGGGTTCTTCCCCAACGGCTACGGCGCCGTCCTGACCGGTGTGCTGATGGTCGTCTTCTCCTTCATGGGCAGCGAGATCGTCACCCTGGCGGCCGGCGAGTCGGAGAACCCCCGCAAGGCGGTCACCCGGGCCACCAACTCCGTCATCTGGCGGATCGGCGTCTTCTACCTCGGCTCGATCTTCATCGTGCTGACCCTGCTCCCGTGGAACGACAAGTCGATCACCGAGAAGGGCTCGTACGTCGCCGCCCTGGACTCGATCGGCATCGCGCACGCCGGCACGATCATGGAGGTCATCGTCCTGACCGCCGTGCTGTCCTGCCTGAACTCGGGCCTCTACACCGCCTCCCGCATGGCCTTCTCGCTCGGTGAGCGCGGCGACGCCCCCAAGGCGTTCGCCAAGGTCAACAAGAACGGTGTGCCGGTCGCCGCGATCCTGGGCTCCACGGTCTTCGGCTTCGTCGCCGTCTACTTCAACTACGCCTTCAAGGACACGGTCTTCAACTTCCTCCTCAACTCCTCGGGTGCCATCGCGCTCTTCGTCTGGCTGGTGATCTGCTTCACCCAGCTGAAGATGCGCGGGATCCTGGTCCGCGAGGCCCCGGAGAAGCTGACCGTGAAGATGTGGCTCTTCCCGTGGCTGACCTGGGCCACCGCCGCCCTGATCATGTTCGTGATCGGCTACATGTTCGTGGACGACGCCAACCGCGAGGTCGTCACCCTGTCCACCCTCGTCGCCGGCCTCGTCGTGCTCGTCGGTGTGGTCCTGGACTTCCGCCGCAAGCGGGCCCTGCAGGGCTGACCGCTCGTGCACGTACGCCGGAGCCCGGCCCGCCTTCGGAAGGCGGGCCGGGCTCCGGCGCGTATCGGGGGCCGCTCAGCCGCGGCGGCCGGCCAGCTTCCAGGCGGCCGGCAGGGCGCCCATGGCCAGCGCGGCCTTGAGCGCGTCGCCGATCAGGAACGGGACCACGCCCTTCGCGACGGCCACGCCGAGGGACATCCCGGTGGCGGCCATCAGGTACGGCACGCCCACCGCGTAGATCACGGCCGAACCCAGCACCATCAGGCCGGCCGTGCGCAGGACCGAGCGGTCGCCGCCGCGCCGCGCGAGGGCGCCGACGACGGTGGCGGCGAGCAGCATGCCGAGCACGTAGCCGAAGGAAGCGCCGCCCGCGCCGGAGGTCCCGCCCGCGAACCACGGCACGCCCGCCATGCCGACGAGCGCGTACAGCGCCAGCGAGAGGAAGCCGCGGCGGGCACCGAACGCGGTACCGACGAGCAGCGCGGCGAAGGTCTGGCCGGTGACGGGGACCGGGGAGCCGGGAACGGGAACCGCGATCTGGGCGGCCAGCCCGGTGAGCGCGGCGCCGCCGACGACGAGCGCGATGTCGCGGACGCGGCTCGCGGGCAGCAGATCGGCGAGGACGGCGCCGGGCCGGAGGGAGACGGAGGCAGTGCTCATCGGGAGGCTCCACGGGGTGGGGGTGGCAGGACGATCACCGACGCTAGTGCGCGCTCCCCCGCCGCCCCACCGCCGCCCGGGACAAAGCCGCACTCCCCGCTTTGGTGGGGATTTCACAAACCCGATGCCCCACACCCGAGTCGGCGTGATCCTCATCACGAGGAACATCGGACAGCACGTCCGTTTTGCACGAAAGACCGCCGCTCAGCGAGACTGTAGGATCCCGCCAATTCTGACGCGGGGCTCCCACCGCCACTGGGCCCGAACGAGAGTACGAGCACCCTTCATGCGTGAGCGCCTGGAAGAAGCACCTCCCTCCACGGGCGACCTGCCCGCGGAACCCCTCAGCCACAGCCTCAAGCAGCGCCACCTGACCATGCTGGGCCTCGGCGGCGTCATCGGCGCCGGGCTCTTCGTCGGCTCCGGCGCCGGCATCGGCATCGCCGGTCCCGCGATCATCTGCTCCTATCTGCTCGCGGGCGTGCTCGCGATGCTGGTGATGCGGGCGCTGGGCGAGATGTCGGCCGCGATGCCCGCCTCGGGCTCGTTCTCCGTGTACGCGGAGCGGGCGCTCGGGCGCTGGGCCGGCTTCTCGGCGGGCTGGCTGTACTGGTTCCTGCTGGTCGTGGTGCTGGCCGTGGAGGCCACCGGCGCGGCGAAGATCGCGAACGGCTGGGTGCCCTCGGTCGACCAGTGGGTCTGGGTGCTGCTGTTCATGGTGGTCTTCACCGTGACCAACCTGGCCGCCGTGAAGAACTTCGGCGAGTTCGAGTTCTGGTTCGCCGCGCTCAAGGTCGGCGCGATCGTGCTCTTCCTGATCCTCGGCACCCTCGCGGTCTTCGGTCTGCTCCCGGACACGGAACCGGTCGGCATGGCCAACCTCACGGGCAAGGGCGGCTTCTTCCCCGAGGGCTTCGGCGGAGTGGTCGCGGGCATGCTCGCCGTCATCTTCGCCTTCGGCGGCCTGGAGGTCGTCACCATCGCCGCCGCCGAGTCGGACGACCCGGCGCGGTCGGTGTCCCGGGCGGTGCGCAGCGCGGTGTGGCGCATCCTCTTCTTCTACGTCGGCTCGATGGTGGTCATCGTGACCCTGCTGCCGTGGGACTCGCTGAAGCCGGGCGAGAGCCCCTACGTCGCGGTGCTCGACTCGATCGGCATCCCGGCGGCCGGCCAGATCATGAACATCGTGGTGTTCGTGGCGCTGCTGTCGGCGCTGAACGCGAACCTGTACGGGTCCTCGCGCATGGTGTTCTCGCTGGCCGAGCGCCGGGAGGCGCCGCAGGCGCTGCTGAAGGTCTCGCGCGGCGGGGTGCCGCGCCGGGCGGTGTTCGCCTCGGTGGCCTTCGGCTTCGTGTCGGTGGTGCTCAACCTGCTGTGGCCGGACACGATCTTCCTGTACATGCTCAACGCGGTCGGCGCGGTGCTGCTGTTCGTGTGGGCGCTGATCGCCGTCTCGCAGCTGAAGCTGCGCCGCCGGATCGAGCGGGACATGCCCGAGCGGCTGACCCTGCCGATGTGGCTGTTCCCGTACGCGACCTGGGCGGCGCTGCTCGGCATGGCGGCGGTGCTGGTCCTGATGCTGTTCGACGATTCCGCGCGGCCCCAGCTGCTGTGGTCCTCGGGTGCGGCCGCGCTGGTGCTCGCCGTGGCGGGGATCCGCGAGCTGAGGGCCCGCAAGGCCTGACGGGAGAGCCGGAGAAGGGGCCCTCCGTGCCGCGGCACGGAGGGCCCGCTCTTCTCAGGTGCGCAGGTAGGAGGCCCCGTTGACATCGAGGACCGTGCCCGAGCTCCAGGCCGCCTCGGGGGAGGCCAGGTAGAGCACGGCGGAGGCGATCTCGTCCGGGTCCGCGACGCGGCCGAAGGGGCTCTGCGCCCGGATGCCGGCACCCTCGGGCCCCTCCAGCCGGCCGGCGACCCGCTCGGTCGCGACGAAGCCGGGTGCGACGGAGGCGACGGCGATGCCGTGCGGGGCGAGGGACACGGCGAGGGACTGGCCCAGGGCGTGGACCGCGGCCTTGGTCGCGCCGTAGGCGGGGTGGTCGGGCTCGCCCCGGAAGGCGCCGCGCGAGCCGATGTTGACGATGCGTCCCTCGCGTCCCGCTTCGATCATGCGGCGTGCGACGCAGTAGCTCAGGTTGGCGGAGCCGAAGAGGTTCACGTCGGCGGTCCGCCGCCAGGCCTCCTGCCAGCCCTCGTACGAGGTGTCCGGCAGCGGGTGGGGGACCATGACGGCGGCGTTGTTGACCAGGACGTCCACGCCGCCGAGCGCTTCCTCCGCCTCGGCCGCCAGGGCCTCGACGCGGGCCGGGTCACCGAGGTCCGCAGCGACCAGTACGTGCCCCTCCCCCTCCAGCGAGGCGAGGGTCTCCTCCGCGTCCGCCCGCCGGGCGGAGCAGTGGACGGCGACCCGGTCGCCCTGCCGGGCGAAGGCGGCCGCGATCGCCCGGCCGATCCCCCGGGAGGCGCCGGTGACGAGTACGCCCCGGCCGGTGCTGCGAAGTCCTGTCACGGTCCGGCCCATCGACTGCCCCCTCGATCCGGTACGTCCGCCGTATCCGGTGCATCCGGTGCATCCGGTGCTTCCGGTGCTTCCGGTGCTTCCGACGGCTGCGGCGTCGCCGTGAGCGTACGGGGATGATCACGAACCGTGAAGCCGTCGTCCGAATATCGGACAGCAAACGTCCGGCGATCGGACACTCGGCAGACTGGCGCAAATGAGCCAGAGCACCCTCACACCCCCCGAAGCACCGCAGACCGGCGCCGGATCACCCCTCGGCAACGGACTCAAGCAGCGCCACCTCTCGATGATCGCCCTCGGCGGTGTCATCGGCGCCGGACTCTTCGTCGGCTCGGGCGCCGGCATCGCCGCCGCCGGTCCCTCGATCGTGCTCGCGTACGCCGCGTCCGGGCTGCTCGTGATGTTCGTGATGCGGATGCTCGGCGAGATGTCCGCCGCCAACCCCGCCTCGGGCTCCTTCTCCGTGCACGCGGAGCGGGCGATCGGCCCCTGGGCCGGATTCACCGCCGGCTGGATGTTCTGGACCCTGCTCTGCGTGGGCGTGGCCATCGAGGCCATCGGCGCGGCGCACATCATGACCGGCTGGTTCCCGGGCACCCCCTCCTGGATGTGGGTGCTGGTCTTCATGGCGGTGTTCTGCGGCTCCAACCTCGCCGCCGTCTCGAACTTCGGCGAGTTCGAGTTCTGGTTCGCCGCCCTCAAGATCGGCGCGATCGCGCTCTTCCTTGGCCTGGGCGTGCTGGCCGTGCTCGGTCTGCTGCCCGGCACCGACTCCCCCGGCTCCGCCAACCTGCTGCACGACGGCGGCTTCCTGCCCCATGGTGTGGACGGCCTGCTGGTCGGACTGCTGGCCTCCGTCGTCGCGTACGGCGGACTGGAGACGGTGACCATCGCGGCCGCCGAGTCCGAGGACCCGGTCAGGGGCGTGGCCAAGGCCGTGCGGACCACCATGTGGCGGATCGCGATCGTCTACGTGGGCTCCATGCTGGTCATCGTCACCCTCCTGCCGTGGAACGACCCGGCCGTCACGGCGGACGGCCCGTACGCCGCGACCCTCGACCGCCTGGGCATCCCGGCCGCCGGCGAGATCATGAACGTGGTCATCCTGATCGCCCTGATGTCCGCGATGAACGCCAACATCTACGGCTCCTCGCGCATGGCCTACTCCCTCGTCTCCCGCGGCCAGGGCCCCAAGGCGCTGGGCAAGGTCGGCGGCGGGGTGCCGCGCCGGGCGGTCCTCGCCTCCTGCGGCTTCGGCTTCGTCACCGTGCTGCTGTCCTACTGGTACCCGGACACCCTGTTCGCCTGGCTGCTGAACATGGTGGGCGGGGTCATCCTGATCGTCTGGGGCTTCATCGCCGTCTCGCAGTTCGTGCTGCGCCGCCGGCTGGAGCGCGAGGCCCCCGGGAAGCTGGTCGTGAAGATGTGGGGCTTCCCCTATCTGACCTGGGTGGCGCTGGCCGGGGTGGCCGGGGTCCTGGTGCTGATGGCCCTGGGCGAGGACACGCGGGTCCAGGTGGTCTTCACCGGCGGGCTGACCGTCGCCCTCGCGGCGACCGGCTACGTCATGCAACGCCGGGCCGCGGCGGCGCGCACAGCGGCGTAACACCCGCACCGAACGGCACGTCAGGGGCCGGGCCCATGCGATCGCATGGGCCCGGCCTCCGGCGTTCCGGAGGTCCCGACAAGAGAGGCAACCCTTACGTGAGGAGAGGAATAGATACTGCTAGCGTGCAGTTGCGCATTAATTGCAATAAGCGATTGGCACGCTGAGGGGACCGGATAACACGCATGGCCATCTACACGCTTCCTGAGCTTCCGTACGACTACGCGGCGCTGGAGCCGGTGATCAACCCGCAGATCGTCGAGCTGCACCACGACAAGCACCACGCGGCCTACGTCACGGGCGCCAACAACACGCTGGAGCAGCTGGCGGAGGCGCGCGACAAGGAGAACTGGGGCGCCCTCAACGGCTTGGAGAAGAACCTCGCGTTCCACCTCTCCGGCCACATCCTGCACAGCATCTACTGGCACAACATGGCCAGCCCGAAGACCGGCGAGGGCGGCGGCGAGCCCACCGCGGCCGACGGCCTGGGCGACCTGGCCGACGCGATCACCGAGTCCTTCGGCTCCTTCGCGAAGTTCAAGAAGCAGCTGACCTTCGCGTCCTCCGCCACCCAGGGCTCCGGCTGGGGCGTGCTCGCGTACGAGCCGGTCAGCGGCCGCCTGGTCGTCGAGCAGGTCTACGACCACCAGGGCAACGTGGGCGTCGCCAGCACGCCGATCCTGGTCTTCGACGCCTGGGAGCACGCCTTCTACCTTCAGTACAAGAACCAGAAGGTGGACTTCATCGAGGCGATGTGGAATGTCGTCAACTGGCAGGACGTGTCCAAGCGCTACGCCGACGCCAAGGCGAACACCCCGCTGCTGATCCCCGCCAAGGGCTGATCGCAGCGCCACCAGCCCGTCCGCCTCGTGATCGTCTTCTCAGCCTTCACCGGCGGGCGTGTCGAACGGAAGACCCCCGTGAGGACGTGACTCACGGGGGTCTTCTGTGTGGTGCGCCGGCCGGTCCTACTCGAAGGACGGGCCCTGGGTACGGGTGCGCTTGATCTCGTAGAAGCCCGGGGTCGAGGCGACGAGCAGGGTGCCGTCCCAGAGCCGGGCGGCCGCGTCGCCGCGCGGGGTCGGGGTGACGACCGGACCGAAGAAGGCCACATCGCCCTCGGCGCCCGGAACGGAGATCACCGGGGTGCCGACCTCCTGGCCCACCCGGTCTATCCCGTCGTTGTGCGAGGCCCTCAGCACCTCGTCGTACTCGTCCGAGTCGGCGTACGCGAGCAGCTCGGCCGGCAGGCCGACCTCGGCCAGCGCCTCGGCTATCACCTCGCGGGTCGGGCCCTTCTCGTCGTTGTGGATGCGGGTGCCGAGCGCGGTGTAGAGCTTGCCGGTGACTTCCTCACCGTGCTTCTGCTGGGCAGCTGTCACCACGCGCACCGGGGCCCAGCCCTTGGGGCCGAGCAGCTCGCGGTAGGTCTCGGGCAGCTCGTCGAGCTTGTTCTCGTTGAGCACCGCGAGGCTCATCACGTGCCAGCGGACCTCGACGTCGCGGACCTTCTCGACCTCGACCATCCAGCGGGACGTCATCCAGGCCCAAGGGCAGAGCGGGTCGAACCAGAAGTCGACCGGGGTCTTCTCGCGCACCTGGGTGTCGGTCATGTCTCTCCTCAGTCTCGGCATGGGGCACAAAAGGGCATCACTGGGCTCACGTTCCCCGTCACCAACCAGTACCGGGTGGCGCGCATTCCCTCGTGCGAGGATTCGACACAAGAACGCGATCACGCACGAAGGAGTGCACGTGCCCGGAGAGAATCTGTCCCGCGACGAGGCCCGCGAGCGGGCCGAGCTGCTGTCCGTCGACGGGTACGAGGTGGTCCTCGACATCCGGTCCGCGGTGGACGAGGCCGAACCGGCCGAGGGTCCGCGGACCTTCCGCTCGGTGACGACGATCCGCTTCCGGGCGGCGGGTGAGCGCGCTTCCACCTTCGCGGACCTGATCGCACCCTCGGTGAACGCCGTGACCCTGAACGGGCGCGCGCTGGACGTGGCCGCCGTCTTCGACGGCGCCCGGATCTCCCTCGACGGCCTGGCCGCCGAGAACGTCCTCGTGGTGGACGCGAACTGCGCGTACAGCCGGACCGGCGAGGGCCTGCACCGCTTCGTGGACCCGGAGGACGGCGAGGTCTACCTCTACACCCAGTACGAGCCGGCCGACGCGCGGCGGGTGTACGCGAACTTCGAGCAGCCCGACCTGAAGGCTCCCTACCGCGTCGAGGTGACGGCTCCCGAGGGCTGGCAGGTGTGGAGCAACGGCGCGGAGGAGTCCCGCGAGGCGGGCGTCTGGCGGTTCGCGGAGACCGCGCCGATCTCCACGTACATCACGTGCGTGGTCGCGGGTCCCTACCACTACGTGACGGACTCTTATACGCGCGGGGACCTGACCATCCCGCTGGGCGCGATGTGCCGCAAGGGGCTGGCGAAGCACTTCGACGCGGATGACGTCTTCCTCGTCACCAAGCAGGGCTTCGACCTGTTCCACGAGATCTTCGACTACCCGTACCCCTTCGGGAAGTACGACCAGGCCTTCGTGCCGGAGTACAACCTGGGCGCGATGGAGAACCCGGGGATGGTGACCTTCCGCGAGGAGTACATCTTCCGCGGCAAGGTCACGCAGGCCTCCTACGAGCGGCGCGCGAACGTCATCCTGCACGAGATGGCGCACATGTGGTTCGGCGACCTGGTCACCATGAAGTGGTGGGACGACCTGTGGCTGAAGGAGTCCTTCGCGGACTTCATGGGCTCCTTCGGGCTGGTCGAGGCCACCCGCTTCGACCAGGCGTGGGTCACCTTCGCCAACAGCCGCAAGTCGTGGGCCTACCGGGCCGACCAGCTGCCGTCCACCCACCCGATCACGGCCGACATCCGTGACCTGGAGGACGCCAAGCTGAACTTCGACGGCATCACCTACGCCAAGGGCGCGGCGGTGCTCAAGCAGCTGGTCGCCTACGTGGGCCGGGAGGCCTTCCTGGAGGGCGCGCGGCGCTACTTCAAGGCCAACGCGTACGGGAACACCACCCTCGACGACCTGCTGTCGGTGCTCGCCGAGGTCTCCGGGCGGGACATGGCGACCTGGTCGCGGGCCTGGCTGCAGACCGCCGGGGTGAACGCGCTGACCCCGGTGATCACCTACGACGCGGGCGGCCGCGTGACGGAACTGGCCGTCGTGCAGGAGGGCGACGAGCTGCGCCCGCACCGGGTCGCGGTGGGCCTGTACCGGCTGGAGTCCGACGGGGCGCTGGTCCGCTACGCGCGGGCCGACGCGGACGTGTCGGGCGCGCGGACGGTGGTCACGGAGCTCGCGGGCACGGAGCGGCCCGACCTGGTCCTGGTCAACGACGAGGACCTCACCTACTGCAAGATCCGCTTCGACGAGGGCTCCCTGGAGACCCTGCGGGCCCACCTCGGCGACCTGACGGACCCGCTCGCACGGGCGTTGAGCTGGTCGGCGCTGTGGAACCTGACGCGTGACGGCCTGATGCCGGCGCGCGACTTCGTCTCGCTGGTCCTCGCGCACGCGGGCCGGGAGACGGACGTCGGCGTCCTGCAGATGCTGCACGCGCAGGCCCTGACCTCGGTCACCCACTACGCGGCGCCCGCCTGGCGCGAGCAGGGCGGCCGGGAGCTGGCGGCGGGCGCGCTGCACGAGCTGCGCGTCGCGGCGCCGGGGTCGGAGCACCAGCTGACGTGGGCCCGCTTCTTCGCGGCGAGCGCGGCGACGGAGGGCGACTTCCAGCTGCTGCTGGGGCTGCTGGAGGGCTCGGCGCGGATCGACGGTCTGGACGTGGACCAGGAACTGCGCTGGGACTTCCTGCTGCCGCTGGCCGCGCACGGGGCGGTGGACGAGGGCGTGCTCGCCGCCGAACTGGCGCGCGACGACACGGCCTCGGGCAAGCGGCACCAGGTGCGGTGCCTGGCGGCGCGGCCCTCGCAGGTGGTGAAGGACCAGGCGTGGGCGGCGGTGGTCGAATCGGACGCGCTGTCCAACGCGCTGGTCGAGGCGACGATCGCGGGCATGCAGCAGTCCTCGCAGCGGGGCCTGCTGGCGGCCTACGCGGGGCGCTACTTCGAGGTGATCGAACGGGTGTGGGCGGACCGGTCGATCCAGATCGGCATGGACGTGGTGAAGGGGCTGTACCCGTCGCTGCAGGGTGACTCCGCCACGCTCGACGCCACTGACGTGTGGCTCGCCGCGCACGTCTCGGCTCCGCCTGCGCTGCGCCGTCTGGTCGTCGAAGCCCGCGACGACCTGGCCAGGGCCCTTGCCGCCCAGCGGTGCGACGCGGCGGCGGGCTGACCGGGCTCTGCCCGGACCCGGTCCTCGAACGCCGGACGGGCTGGAAAATCCAGCCTCGCCGGCGTTCGAGGCGCGGGGTCTGGGGCGGAGCCCCAGCTACGGCGCCGCGCCGGTCCCCCACACGGGCGCACCCCATCGGCAGTCGAACGTCCGTACTTTAGCCCCAGCTTGTCCGGATTTGTCGACGAGCGTGTAACAGGGGTTAGCAAGGCCATGGCCTGAGGGAATCACCGCGTCATGAACCACAACGCACCCCTCCCCCTCGCCCACCTCACCGGCAGCCGCCCCCGCGTGCTGACCCTCGCCCAGCTGCGCGAGCACGGCGTCACCGCCTCCGACGCGGCCGAGCGGCCCTGGCAGCAGATCCTGCCCGGGGTGTTCCTGCTCCACCCGGGTCCCGCGACCAGCGAGGAGCGGCTGCACGCGGCGCTGCTGTACGCGGGACGGCGCGGCGGCGGCGAGGCCATGATCACCGGGCTGGCGGCGCTCGCCCTGTACCGGTTCAGCTCCGCGCCCCCGCTGCTCGCCCTCTCGCACATCGACGTCCTCGTGCCCGGCACCCGGCGGCTGCGCTCCACCGGGGACGTGCGGATCGTGCGGACGCACACCCCGCCGAGGTCCCAGGAGGTGACCGGACTGCCGGTGGCGCCCGTCGCGCGGGCCGTCGCCGACGCGGTCACCCAGCTCTCCGACGCCGGCACCGTACGCCGCCTGCTGAGCGAGGCCGTCCGCGGCGGCCACTGCGAACCGGCTGCCGTCGTACGGGAGCTGACGGTCGCCCGGCTGCTGAACCGGCCGCACGTGGTCGACGCGGTCGAGTCGCTGCTCGCGGAGGGCCGGGCCATCGCCGAGGACCGGCTGTACCACGTCGTACGCGGCTACGAGCTCCCCGACCCGGTGTGGAACGTCGACCTGCGGCTGCCCGGCGGCCCGCACCTCGGCGGGGTCGACGCGTACTGGCCCGAGCAGGCCGTCGCCGTGGAGATCGACACCCGCGCCCCGCGCCAGGGCGAGGACGAGCAGTGGTCCGAGTCCGTGCGCAAGCGCGAGACGCTGGAGCGGCTCGGGGTGACCGTCATCCACATCACCCCGCGCAAGCTCCGCGACTGGCCCGAGCAGCAGGCCGCGGTCATCCGGACCGCCCTCACGGCCTCCGACGACCGGGAACCCGCCGCCTACCTGGTGGTACTGCCCAGGTGAGGCGAGTACTCCGGGGTGCTCCAGAGCAGCCGCCCCGGATGCACGCTCTCCACCACCGACTCCACCCGGAAGCGGGTGCGGCGGCTTCCGTCGGCCCCGAACTCCGTCCGGGCCCGGCCGCTGAGCTGAAGGACCGCCCCGCTCTCCCAGTCCGGGAAGAGCAGCCCGGCCCGCGGATCGGCCGTCAGGTTCCCCAGCGTGAGGAACATGGCGTTGCCCGCGTAGTCCGGCCAGGCCAGCTCGACCGGCGAGAGGACCTCCACGAAGCCCGGCAGCCCGCCCCGGTGGCTGGCGTCGGCCCCGTCCGCCTCCGCCGTGGTGGCGACGAAGAAGGTGTCGGCGCCGCGCACGGTCCGCTGCTGGCCGGGGGTCAGCGCCTCCCCGCGCCGCACCACGCCCGCCCCCTGCCGGGCGAGCTCCAGCGGCTGCCGCTTCTGCAGGTACTTCGGGCAGTTGGCGAAGACCTGCTCGGCCTCGACGGCGAAGCCTCCCCGCGTCACCTCCAGGGTCCCGTTCAGCCGCATCCGGCGCCGGGTGCGCGGGTCGAGCGCGATCGTCCCGACCCGGGTCCCGGCCGTGGCCAGCGCCTCGGCGAGCGGGTCGCCCGCCGGTGGACCGCCGGCGACCGCGATCCGGTCCGGCCCGGTGGCCCGCACGAAACCGGGCGCGCCGGTGAGCAGGGTGGCCCACATCCGCCCCGTGCCGTCGGCGGCGCCGACGACCAGGTGCGGCTGGAGCCCGAGGAAGGCCGCGGCGACGTCCCGGATGCCCGTGCCGATCGAGCGGCCGACGTGCTCGGCCAGGTCGCGTACGCCGACCCGCTCCTGCACGGCCAGCGCGCCCCAGTGGTATGCCCCGGACATGAGAAGCACCTCCGTCGCTAGAAGCCGCGGCTAGAAGAAGCCGCAGGTGGGGGCGGATTCGGTGGGGGCGGTTGCGCCTTCCGCGCCGGTCGGGACCGAGATCTCCAGGCGGGTCCCGTCGGGGTCGTGGAAGAAGATGCCGCCCGAGGCCGCGCCCTCCCTGTGGGCGACGACGCCCTCGTAGGCGAACTCGACGCCCAGGTCGCGCAGCCGCGCCTCGTACTCCCGCACCTCTTCGATGGCGCCGGCGGAGAACGCCAGGTGGTGCAGACCCGCCGCAGTGGGGGCGTACGCACCCTCGGCCTGCTGCCAGAGGGTCAGGACGAGCTCACCGTCCTGGCCGAGGAAGGCGAAGCGGCGGCCCTCCTCCTTGCCCTCGCCCAGCACCTCGAAGCCGAGCGCGCCCCGGTAGAAGGCGAGCGAGCGCTCCAGATCGGTGACGTTCAGGCCCACGTGCCCGGTGCGGAGCTTGCTGACGGCAGTCGTCATGACGGGTTCCTTCCCCAGAGGACTTCACGGCGCTCTCATGCATTTCTAACCTTCTAAAGTGAGATTAAAGGTTAGCCACGCCCCTGTCAACCGGTCACGTACCCTTCAGGGGTTAGCGAGGCCCGAGGAGACGAAATGACGGCGGCGGACCCACGACCCCTGACCGGTGAACCGGTCGCGCTCGACCTGCTGAACACGCGGTGGATGCGGGAGGGCGAGCTCACCGACCTGTTCGCCGGCGCCTTCGGGCTCGGCCGGGTCGAGGGGCTGCGGATCTGGCTGGAGTCCACCGGCCTGGCCGGCCGCTTCCGCGCGGACGCGGCCACCCTCGTCCACCTGCTGACCGCCCGCGAGGCCCTGGCCCGCGCGGTCGCGGACCCGGCCGACGAGAGCGCCCGCACCCTGGTCGACGCCGTGCTGGAGCACGGCCGCATCCGCGCCACCCTGACCGCCGAAGGCCCGGGCGAGCGCGCCGAGTTCGCCGATCCGGCCTGGGGGCCCGCCTGGACGGCCGCCCGGAACTACCTGGAACTGCTGAGCACCGCGCCCGACCGGATCCGCAAGTGCGCCTCCGAGACCTGCGTCCTGCACTTCCACGACACCTCGCGCAACGGCACGCGGCGCTGGTGCTCGATGGCCGCCTGCGGAAACCGGGCGAAAGCCTCGCGTCATTACGCGCGCACGCGCGAGCGCTGAGCGCACGAAATCTGTCACACCCGCACCGGGGCGCGATCGCGTCCCGGTGCCGGCGTAGGGCCGCCAAGTCGATAAATCGACCGATCAGCCCCTGAGGTTCGCACCACTGTGCCCTGGTAAGGCCGTGCTGGCGCATTCTTCGCACTGGCGAGAGTCCGCCATGACAGGTCTCGGTCAATGACAACTCTCCCCAAAGAGCTGTCGCTTAGGCCAAGCTGACCGGTCATCCGGCACCGAAATCCGGACCGTATCTTTCACTTACCAGGGATGCTGATGACCCTCGAATCCCCCAGCTCCATATCCGGGGCCAGACGCGTCGCGCGCGTCGCGGCCGCGGCCGGTCTGGTCGCCGCTCTCGCGGCCACCGGCGCCGGGCCCGTGTTCGCGGCGACCGGCGCGGACACCCCGGGCACCTCGCCCGCGGTCAAGTCCGCCGACCAGAAGCTCGGTTCGGCCGACGCCGAACTCCTGCAGGAGGCCAAGGCCAAGGGTGACGCGAACGTCACCGTCATGGTTGCGACCGCCCCCGGCCAGACCAAGCAGGTGGCGGACCAGCTCGGCTCGGTCCAGGGCGCCTCGGTGGGCCAGACGTACGACAACCTCGGTTACGTGCGCGCCACCCTGCCCACCGGCAAGGCCGAGGCCGCGCTGAAGGCGGCCACCAAGCTGTCCTCGGTGCACGGCATCGACCTGCGGCACGAGATCCAGCTGCCGGACCCGCGCCCCGACGCGGACCGCGAGACCGGCACGGTGAAGAAGACCGCGGCCGAGACCTACGCGGCGCCGGACAAGAACACCCCCGCGAAGAACCCGTACAACCCGTCCTTCGAGACCGGTGCGGTCGACTTCGTGAAGGACAACCCGCAGGCCGACGGCCGCGGCGTGACCATCGGCATCATGGACTCGGGCATCGACCTCGGTCACCCGGCCCTGCAGAAGACCACCACCGGCGAGCGCAAGATCGTCGACTGGGTGACAGCCACCGACCCGATCACCGACAACGACGCCACCTGGCGCCCGCAGATCACCCCGGTCACCTCCAGCGGCGGCAGCTTCACCGCGGGCGGCCAGAGCTGGAAGGCCCCGGAGGGCAGCTTCCAGTGGAGCCGCTTCACCGAGTCGATCACCGCCACCGGTGACATGGCGGGCGACGTCAACCGCGACGGTGACACCACCGACCGGTTCGGCCTGCTCTACGACGCTGCCGCCGGCACCGTCCGCGTCGACACCGACCAGGACGGCGACTTCACGAACAACGAGCCGATGAAGCCGTACAAGGACGGCTATCAGATCGGCTACTTCGGCACGGACAACCCGGCGACCGACGTCGCCGAGCGCATCCCGTTCGTGATCGAGATCCGCAAGGACGTCCCGATGGACCCGCTCGGCGGCGACTGGGTCGGCAAGAAGGCCGACTTCGTCAACGTCGGCATCATCGAGTCCGAGCACGGCACGCACGTCGCCGGCATCACCGCCGCCAACAGCCTCTTCGGCGGCAAGATGAACGGCGAGGCGCCCGGCGCCAAGCTCGTCTCCTCGCGCGCCTGCTCCTGGTCCGGCGGCTGCACCAACATCGCGCTGACCGAGGGCATGATCGACCTCGTCGTCAACCGCGGCGTGGACATCGTCAACATGTCCATCGGCGGTCTGCCGGCCCTGAACGACGGCAACAACGCGCGCTCCGAGCTCTACAAGAACCTCATCGACACCTACGGCGTCCAGCTGGTCATCTCGGCCGGCAACTCGGGCCCGGGCGTCAACACCATCGGCGACCCCGCCCTCGCGGACAAGGTCATCTCCGTGGGCGCGTCGGTCTCCAAGGAGACCTGGGCGGCCAACTACGGCTCCGGTGTGAGCACGAAGTACAACATGTTCCCCTTCTCCTCGCGCGGTCCGCGTGAGGACGGCGGCTTCACGCCGACCATCAGCGCCCCCGGCGCGGCCATCAACACCATCCAGACCTGGCTGCCCGGCGCCCCGGTGAAGGAGGCCGGCTACACCCTGCCGGCCGGTTACGGCATGCTCCAGGGCACCTCGATGGCCTCGCCGCAGGCGGCGGGCGCGAGCGCGCTGCTGATCTCGGCCGCCAAGCAGCACAACATCAAGCTGACTCCGTCCTCCCTGCGGGTCGCGCTCACCACCGCCGCCAAGAAGATCGACAACGTCCCCGCGCACGCGCAGGGTTCGGGTCTGATCGACATCCCCGGCGCGTGGGAGTCCGTCCAGCGCGACGCGAAGGCCAACGAGTTCACGGTCAAGGCGCCGGTCGACACCGCGATCGACCAGTTCCTGAAGACCCCGGGCTTCGGCACCGGCCTGTACGACCGTGAGGGTGGCCTCAAGGTCAACCAGAAGAAGGTCTACAACGTCGTCGTCACCCGCACCACGGGCGTCAAGTACGGCACCCGGCACGACCTGAGCTGGCGCAACAACGACGGCACCTTCAAGGTCATCGGCGGCTACGACTACGTCACCCTGCCGCTGAACAAGCCCGTCACCATCAAGGTCGAGGCCAACGCCAAGTCGGCCGGCGTCCACAGCGGCATCCTGCAGCTGGACGACGAGACCACCGAGGGCATCGACAAGCAGATCCTGACGACCGTCGTGGCTTCCGCCCCCCTGGCCGCGCCGTCGTTCGCCCTGTCGCAGAGCTCCTCGGTGCAGCGCAACAGCCACCAGTCGTACTTCGTGACCGTGCCGGCGGGTGCCAAGAGCCTGGAGGTCGCCCTCGGCGGTCTCGCGGCCGGCAGCCAGACGCGCTTCATCGCGATCCACCCGTACGGCGTGCCGGTCGACCCGACGGCCACGACCAACTGCTACCCGAACTACGACAACCCGGCCAACACCTGCCGCCCCGACGTGCGCTCGTACCCCGAGCCGACGCCGGGTGTCTGGGAGATCGAGGTCGAGGCCCGTCGTACGTCGCCGGTGCTCGACAACCCGTTCAAGCTGGACGTCTCCGTGCTCGGCGCGGTCTTCGACCCCGCGGTCAAGGTCCTGCCCGAGGTGAAGCAGGGCACCCCCGCCCCGGTCCAGTGGAGCGTCAAGAACTCCGGCGCGGCCATCTCCGGCGGCAAGCTCGTCGGCGGTCCGCTCGGTTCCGCGAAGGTCGCCAAGCCGACCATCGCGCCCGGTGAGACCCACTCCACCGAGATCGCGGTCCCCGCGGGCACCTCGCGCCTCGACGTCGCGATCGGCAAGGTGTCCGACACCGCCGCCGACCTCGACCTTGAGGTCTACAAGGACGGCGTCAAGGTCGGCTCGGCCGCCGACGGCGACTCCGAGGAGGCCGTGAGCCTGGTGAACCCGGCCGCGGGCACCTACACCGTCAAGGTGATCGGCTACGCGATCCCGTCCGGTTCCACCACGTACGACTACCGTGACGTGTTCTTCTCGGCCGCCCTGGGCTCCGTCCAGGTCGACGAGGCCGCCGCGGTGAACCTCGCCACCGGCGCCACCGCGCAGGTCTCGGCGAACGTCCTGGTCACCAGCCCGGCCCCCGAGGGCCGGCAGTTCTTCGGCCAGGTCCAGCTGCTCAACGCCCGCGGCACCGCCGCCGGCACCGGCAGCGTGCAGATCGAGAAGGTCCTCCCGTAGGACCCAGTAAGTCAGCGAGAGGCGGAGGGGGTGCTCTGACGAGCACCCCCTCCTGTTTCCGGTGTCACCCACGATCGGCCAACCCTGCAGGAAGCTCAGGTCCTGGGCATACATACGACATCGGCGGCGCAGTGAATCGATTGCATGCACGAACATTCGCCGCTTGGAGTGACGAACAGGAGCTCGTGCAGCAGATGACTGTGCGAGCCGTTAGGTTCGCTGTTCGTGAAGCTGGTGGTGCAGGTCAAGCTGCTGCCGACGCCTGATCAGGCGGCGGCGCTCAAGGTGATTCCGGGCGGACGCGGGACAGCCGTACGACGACCGGATGCTGTCCTGGCAGATTGACGCAGCAAGCCGCAACGCAAGGGGACCAAGTCGGCCAGACGCCGTGCCCAGCGGCGGCGGTGTGCCGGTGGTGTACGTAGATCCGGCGTACACCTCCCGCACCTGCTCCCAGTGCGGGCACCTCGACAAAGCGAACCGGACCTCACAAGCCCGCTTCGCCTGCCGGTCCTGCGGATTCGTTGATCACGCAGACCTCAACAGCTCCCACAACATCCGCGCACGCGCGCGGACGATGTGGCGACGCGGGGCCCCGTCACCGGCCCCAGCCGTCCCGCACCAGCAAGACGGCCGGACGCGGACAGCGCATCACAGCCAGTGATGCGCCGCAACGCAAACTGGGTCGCGTCGGCGACCAGTAGTTGACATAGAGCGCGATGACCGCGCCAGGGCGATCCTCCCAGCACACCCTTCCGGGATACCCGGCGCGTGGATCACCCAACACGACAGACCGGACGCTAACCGGCTCCGACCAGGCAAAACGGGTGTTCAGGGGCTCCGCAACACGCCCGCCACGAACTCGCCACAGGGGTTCACATTCAGGACACCGTCCGTACCTCGGACAATGGATTGGACAAGGCTCGTGGGGTCGAACGCATGATGGCTCCACGCGCGCCCGCGTCGTACGTACCAAAAGGAGTCACCGTGAGGGTCGGAATCGTCGGAGCCACCGGACAGGTCGGCGGAGTCATGCGCGGCATCCTCGCCGAGCGGAAGTTCCCGGTGGACGAGCTGCGGCTGTTCGCCTCGGCCCGTTCCGCGGGCTCCACCCTCGAATGGGAGGGCCAGGAGATCACCATCGAGGACGCCTCCACGGCCGACTACGCGGGCCTGGACATCGTGCTCTTCTCCGCGGGCGGCTCGACCTCCCGCGCGCTGGCCGAGAAGGTCGCCTCCCAGGGCGCCGTCGTGATCGACAACTCCTCCGCCTGGCGCAGCCACCCGGAGGTCCCCCTCGTGGTCTCCGAGGTCAACCCGCACGCGATCAAGAACCGCCCCAAGGGCATCATCGCGAACCCGAACTGCACCACCATGGCCGCGATGCCGGTGCTGCGCCCGCTGCACGACGAGGCCGGCCTGACCGCGCTGATCGCCACCACCTACCAGGCCGTCTCCGGCTCGGGCCTGGCCGGTGTGGCCGAGCTCAAGGGCCAGGCCTGCGCGGTCTCCGAGACGGCCGACCAGCTGACCTTCGACGGTGGCGCGGTGGACTTCCCCGAGCCCGCCGTCTACAAGCGCCCGATCGCCTACAACGTGATCCCGCTCGCGGGCAACCTGGTCGACGACGGCTCCTTCGAGACCGACGAGGAGCAGAAGCTCCGCAACGAGTCCCGCAAGATCCTGGAGATCCCGGAGCTCAAGGTCTCCGGTACCTGCGTGCGCGTGCCGGTCTTCTCCGGCCACTCCCTCCAGGTCAACGCCCGTTTCGCGAACCCGATCAGCATCGAGCGCGCCTACGAGCTGCTCAAGGACGCTCCGGGCGTCGAGCTCTCGGAGATCCCGACCCCCCTGCAGGCGGCGGGCAAGGACGCCTCGTACGTGGGCCGCATCCGCTCCGACGAGACGGTGGAGAACGGCCTCGCGCTGTTCCTCTCCAACGACAACCTGCGCAAGGGCGCGGCCCTGAACGCGGTGCAGATCGCCGAGCTCGTGGCCGAGGAGCTGCGCGGCTGATCCCGCTCACCCGACGCGAGGGCGGCACCGTCACGGTGCCGCCCTCGCGCGCGTTTTTTCGCCCATGGATTACTCCGAGGCGGTGGCGCTGTCCGAATGGCAGGATGGCCGGGCAACGTCACCATCGAAGGAGATGAACGCGTGCCAGGCACGAATCTCACCCGTGAAGAGGCTCAGCAGCGCGCCAAGCTGCTGACCGTCGACTCCTACGAGATCGAACTCGATCTCAGCGGCGCACAGGAGGGTGGCACCTACCCGTCCGTGACCACCGTGCGCTTCCAGTCGGCCGAGGCCGGGGGCGAGACTTTCATCGACCTGGTCGCTCCGGCCGTGCACGAGGTCGTCCTCAACGGCAAGTCCCTGGACGTCGCGGCGGTCTTCCACGACTCCCGGATCGCCCTGAGCCACCTGGCGGCCGGGGCCAACGAGCTCCGTGTCGTCGCGGACTGCGCGTACACGAACACCGGTGAGGGCCTCCACCGCTTCGTCGACCCGGTCGACCAGCAGGCTTATCTCTACACCCAGTTCGAGGTACCGGACGCGCGGCGGGTCTTCGCCAGCTTCGAGCAGCCCGACCTGAAGGCCACGTTCCAGTTCACCGTGACGGCCCCCGAGGGCTGGACGGTCATCTCGAACTCTCCGACGCCCGAGGCCGCGGACGTCAAGGACAACGTCTGGCGCTTCGAGCCGACCCCGCGCATCTCCTCGTACATCACCGCGCTGATCGTCGGCCCGTACCACGCGGTGCACAGCTCCTACGAGGGCCCGGACGGCCAGTCCGTACCGCTCGGCATCTACTGCCGCCCCTCGCTCGCCGAGTTCCTCGACGCGGACGCGATCTTCGACGTCACCCGGCAGGGCTTCGACTGGTTCCAGGAGAAGTTCGCCTACGACTACCCCTTCGCCAAGTACGACCAGCTCTTCGTCCCGGAGTTCAACGCGGGCGCCATGGAGAACGCGGGCGCGGTCACCATCCGCGACCAGTACGTCTTCCGCTCCAAGGTGACGGACGCGGCGTACGAGGTGCGCGCGGAGACGATCCTCCACGAGCTCGCGCACATGTGGTTCGGCGACCTGGTCACCATGGAGTGGTGGAACGACCTGTGGCTGAACGAGTCCTTCGCGACGTACACGTCGATCGCCTGCCAGGCTTACGCCGAGGGCTCGAAGTGGCCGCACGCGTGGACCACCTTCGCCAACTCCATGAAGACCTGGGCGTACCGGCAGGACCAGCTGCCGTCCACGCACCCGATCATGGCCGACATCCGTGACCTCGACGACGTCATGGTCAACTTCGACGGCATCACGTACGCCAAGGGCGCCTCGGTGCTCAAGCAGCTCGTCGCCTACGTCGGCACGGACGCCTTCTTCAAGGGCGTGCAGGCGTACTTCAAGGCGCACGCGTTCGGGAACACGCGCCTGTCGGACCTGCTGGGCGCCCTGGAGGAGACCTCGGGCCGCGACCTGGCCGCCTGGTCGAAGGCGTGGCTGGAGACGGCCGGCATCAACATCCTGCGCCCGGAGGTCACCACCGACGCGAACGGTGTGATCACCGCCTTCGGCATCCGCCAGGAGGCGCCCGCGCTGCCCGCCGGCGCCAAGGGCGAGTCCACCCTGCGCCCGCACCGCATCGCGGTCGGCCTGTACGAGCTCCAGGACGGCGCGCTCGTGCGCACCGACCGGATCGAGCTGGACATCGACGGCGCGCTGACCACGGTGCCGGAGCTGGTCGGCCGCACCCGTCCGGCGGTCTTCCTGCTGAACGACGACGACCTGTCCTACGCGAAGGTCCGCCTGGACGAGCAGTCCCTCGCCACCGTCACCGCGCACATCGGCGACTTCACCGAGTCCCTGCCGCGCGCCCTGTGCTGGGCCTCCGCCTGGGACATGACGCGTGACGGCGAGCTCGCCACCCGCGACTACCTCGCGCTGGTCCTCTCGGGCATCGGCAAGGAGTCCGACATCGGCGTGGTCCAGTCGCTGCACCGCCAGGTGAAGCTGGCCATCGACCTGTACGCCGACCCGGCGTGGCGGGAGCAGGGCCTGGCGGCCTGGACCGAGGCCGCCCTGGAGCACCTGCGCGGCGCCGAGCCGGCGGGCGACCACCAGCTGGCGTGGGCGCGGGCCTTCGCGGCCAGTGCCCGCACCGAGGGGCAGCTGACCTACCTGTCGGCGCTGCTGGACGGTGCGGCGGAGATCGAGGGCCTGGCCGTCGACACCGAGCTGCGCTGGACGTTCCTGGAGCGGCTCGCCGCGACGGGCGTCGCCGGGGAGCCGGCCATCGCCGCGGAGCTGGAGCGGGACGCCACGGCGGCCGGCGAGCGCCACGCGGCGACCGCCCGGGCGGCGCGCCCGACGGCGGAGGCCAAGGCCGAGGCGTGGGCCTCGGTGGTGGAGTCCGGCGACCTGCCGAACGCGGTGCAGGAGGCGGTGATCGGCGGCTTCGTCCAGACCGACCAGCGCGAGCTGCTGGCCCCGTACACCGGGAAGTTCTTCTCGGCGGTCAAGGAGGTCTGGGAGACCCGCAGCCACGAGATCGCCCAGCAGATCGCGGTGGGCCTCTACCCGGCGCTGCAGGTCTCGCAGGAGACGCTGGACGCGACGGACGCGTGGCTGGCCTCGGCCGAGCCGAGCGCGGCCCTGCGCCGGCTGGTCTCGGAGTCCCGCGCGGGCGTCGAGCGCGCGCTGAAGGCCCAGGCCGCGGACGCCGCTGCCGCCGCCGCTCAGGTCTGACGGCTCGCGCCGTAGCCGGGGCTCCGCCCCGGACCCCGCGCCTCAAACGCCGGCGGGGCTGAACTTCAGCCCCGCCCGGCGTTTGAGGGCGCGGGCGCGGGTCCGGGGGCAGCGCCCCCGGCAGCCGTGCCGCGCAGGCACTACCGCCGGGCCGAAGCCACGGCGCGCAACGCCGCCAGGACGTGGGACAGCGCGGGCGCGGATTCGGCGCCGCGGCGGACCGCGGCGAGCACGTGCCGCGTCGGGCGGTCCCGGGACAGCACGCGGACGGCCACGCCCGAGGCGCGGCTCGACACCATCCGGGGAACCAGCGCCACCCCCATCCCGGCCTCCACCATCGCCAGGATCGCGGTCCAGCCGGACGCCGAGTGCGCCTGTTCCGGGACGAAGCCCGCCGCCTCGCACGCGGACCGGGCGATCTCCGACCAGGGGCCGCTGCCCCCGTAGATCCACGGGTCGCCGGACAGGTCCGCCAGCCGCAGGCCGGGCGCGGCCGCCAGCGGGTGACCCGGCGGGAGCGCCACGTCCAGCGGGTCCTCCAGGAGCGCCACCCGGGTGAACCGGGGATCGCGCGCGGTCGGTGCGTGGGCCGTGAGGGACAGCGCCAGGTCCACGCCCCCGGCCGACAGGAGTTCGTAGGCCTCCGCGGCCTCGGTCTCCCGGACCCGGACCTCCACCCCGGGGTGGGTCCGCCGCAGCGCGGCCACCGCCGGGACCACGAGCGCCGGTACGGCGGTGGAGAAGGCGCCCACCCGTACCTCGCCCGTGTCCCCGGCGAGGTATCCGGCCAGTTCCGCGTCGGCCCGCTCCAGCTGCGCGAAGACCGCCTCCGTGTGCCGCAGGACGAGGTGGGCCGCGTCCGTGAGCCGCACCCGGCGGCCCTCGGCCTCCAGCAGCACCACGCCCAGTTGCCGGGCGAGGTTGGTCAGTTGCTGCGAGACGGCCGAGGGCGTCATGTGGAGCGCCTCGGCCGTCCTGGTCACGGTCCCCTGTTCGGCGAGGGTCCGCAGGATCCGCAGCTTCTTGATGTCCCACTCGGTCATGGGCCCGAACCTACCGCCGGGCACTCCCCAGCCCGACTCCGCCGAGGATGAGCGCCATGCAGAGCAGCTGCGCCGGTCCGGTGTGCTCGCCCAGCAGCAGGAAGCCGAGCCCGGCCACGCACACCGGCTGGAGGTAGTAGACGACTCCGGCGCGGGCCGCCCCGATCATCGAGACGGCCTTGTTCCAGGCGAAGAAGGCGACGGCCGAGGAGAACACCCCGACGTAGAGCAGCGGTCCGACCGTCCCGGTGGTGACCTCGAAGCCGCCCTGGACGGAGACGGAGACGGCGTAGGCGGGTGCCAGCATCAGCGCGCCGAGCACGAAGGTGGTGATCAGGAAGGCCGGTCCGCCGAGTTCGGCGGGCCGCCGCCGCAGCAGGGCGCTGTACGTGGCGAAGGAGAGGGCGGCGGCGAACATCCACAGGTCTCCGGCGCCGAAGTCGAAGCCGACCGAGCCGTCCCCGACGAGCAGCAGCACCCCGGAGGCGGCGAGCAGGAGGCCGAAGGTCCGCCGCTTGCCGAGCCGTTCGCCGCCGAGACGGGCGTAGAGAGCCATGATGACGGGCGAAGCGGCCATGATCATGCCCATGTTGGAGGCGGAGGTGGTCAGTCCGGCCTGGTGCACGAGCGTGTTGTAGAGGGTGACTCCGAACAGCGAGGCGAGGGCGATGAAGCCGAGGTGCCGCCGGATCAGGGCCCGCTGCCGCCAGGCCTGGCGGGCGGCGAAGGGGGCGACGGCGAGCAGGGCGATGATCCAGCGCCAGAAGACCGCCTGGACGGGTGGGACGGTCTCGGCCATGCCCCGGGTGGCGACGAAGCTGCCGGACCAGACGACCGTCGCGAGCAGGGCGAGGAGCACGCCGAGCCCGGCGGCACCTTTCTTCCCCGTGCTGCCGGGCTTGGCTTGCGAGACGGTACGGACGCGGTCCATGACGGCCACTGTGGGTCTGCTCCTCGGGGTGGGCTGGTGGTGCGTGGGGACTACCGTCGCACCGCCTCATCCGTCAGGTCCATCGAAATGTTCTGATCGTTCTTTTCAGCAGAACTGAACGATTTGGGCTTACGGGCGGCCGCCAGCTGGCCGGCGACGGTGGCCCCGAAGGCGATCGCCATCCCGACGAGCTGGACGGGCGACAGCGCCTGCCCGAGGGCGGCCCAGCCGATGACGGCGGCGGTGAGCGGGGAGAGCGGGCCGAGCAGGGTGACCGAGGTGGCGCTGAGGGCTCCGATGCCGCGGAACCAGAGCCAGTACGCGATCCCGGTGTTGATCAGCATCATGTAGCCGTAGCCGAGGAAGGCCTTGCCGTCGAGCGCGGGCGGGGCACCCTCGACGAGGGCGGCGACGGGAATGATGAACAGTCCGCCCGCGGTGAGCTGCCAGCCGGTCATCGCCAGCGGGCCCACGCCCTCGGGGCGGCCCCAGCGCTTGGTCATCACGGTGCCGGCGCCCATGGAGGCGGAGGAGATCACACCGGCGACGACGCCGACCGCGTCGAGCCGGGCCTCGGCGGTCAGGACGACCATGCTCACGCCGAACGCCCCGACGACGGCGGCGAGCACGGTACGCAGGCTCGCCCGCTCCCCGAGGACCAGCGCGGCCAGCCCTACGACGAACAGCGGGCCGGCGGCGCCCAGTACGGCCGCGACCCCGCCGGGGAGCCGGTAGGCGGAGAGGAACAGCAGCGGGAAGAAGGCGCCGATGTTGAGGATGCCGAGGACGGCGGACTTCCACCACCACTGCCCCTTGGGCAGGGTGCGGGCCAGCGCGGTCAGCAGCAGTCCGGCGGGCAGGGCCCGCATGACCCCGGTGAACAGCGGCCGGTCGGGCGGCAGCAGCTCGGTGGCCACGGCGTAGGTGGAGCCCCAGGAGATGGGGGCGAGTGCGGTCAGGGCGACGGTGGCCGAACGCTTCATGGCGGGTGACTCCTGGATCGGGCGGGGGGAACGGGTGGGAGGACCGGCGGGGCTCACCCGGCGGCGGTCACGGGGACCGGCGCTGCGGCGGAGGCCTTGCCGATCAGGCCGGGCTCGCGGGGGTCGGCACCGTGCCTCGCCGCGTCGTCCTCGGCCGGCGACGCACCACCGGGGGCTCGGCGTGCACGGCCTCGGCCGGCAGGTGCCGCTCCAGCCGGAGCAGCGCCAGCGCGGCGCCGAGGGCGGCGACGGCCAGGACGGCCCAGGGCAGGCGGCCGTCGACGGCGAGCAGGGCGGTGAAGAGGGAGGGGGCGAGCGCACCGGCCAGCGAGTAGGACAGCTGGTAGGTGGCCAGGTAGCGGCCACGGACGGCCTCGGGGGCGGCGGAGACCGACAGGGCGCCGCCGGAGGGGCTGTGGACGAGCTCGCCGAGGGTGTAGACGACGACGATGGCCAGCAGGGCGATCAGGGTGGCGGTCCGGCCGGGCCGCAGGGTGCCGAGCACGATCTGCCCGACGAAGGCGGCGGCGAAGAGCAGGGCGCCGAGCGCGGCCGAGCGGGTGCGGCGGGCACCGGAGCGGCGGACCCGGCCCGCGACCAGTACGCCGATCCCGGCGCACAGCACGGTGTTGACGGTGAAGGCGGCTCCGGTCAGGGAGTCGGGGGCCGTCAGCCAGGTCGAGAGGTAGAGGGGGAAGAGGACGGAGAGGGCGGAGTAGCCCAGCGCGGTGAGGAAGTTGGCGGCGGTGAGCCCGAGGAAGGGGCGGTCGCGCAGGACCGTCCGGTACCCGGCGTCCGGCGGCCCGGCGGTGGCGGCGGCCTCCCCGGCGCGGACCGCCCGGACCGCCCGGACCCGGCTGACGAGCAGTCCGGCGAGGGCGAAGGCCAGCGAGTTGCCCCAGGCGGTGTACGTGAACCCGCCGGTGCCCCACAGGGCGAGCACCCCGGATACGAGCAGGGCTCCCGCGCCCATCCCGGCGTTCTGCAGGGCCCGGATGGACGCCTGGAGCCGGTCGCGGGCGGCGCCCCGCGCCACCTCGCCGATCAGGGACTGCTGGACGACGGAGAACGAGCGGTCGGCGAACGCGGTGACGAGGGCGACGGCCGCGAAGGCGGCCAGGGAGCTCGCGAAGGGGTAGAGGGCGAAGCCGAGCGCCCGTATCCCGTAGAGCACCAGGTTGACCCGCTTGGCGCCGTACCGGTCGACGGCCGCGCCGGCCAGCGGCATGAATGCCAGCCCGGCCAGCCCGGTGACGGTCATGACCAGGCCGACGACGGTGAGGGAGAGGCCGGTGACGTGGTGGAAGAAGACCAGCGAGAAGGGGATGTACATACCGATCCCGACCGAGCTGATACCGATTCCGAGGAGCAGCGACCGCTCCCCCGCGACCTTCGCTTCCCCTGACGCGGCTGTCTTCCTCATGAACACGGCCATGACCTCTCCCCCGGACTCGATTGCTGGTAAGTAGCTTACCGCTAAGCTACTTACCGTCAAGCAACTTTCTTGCGAACGATCTCGGGGAGGCCGGATACTGCGCACATGAGTGACGACAAGGACGCAGTGGACGCGATCACGGCCCAGTGGTTCGCCGTGCGCCCCGACCTGGAAACGGCTCCCATGGCCGTCTTCGGACGCATCTACCGGATCGCCAAGGGCATGGGCGACGCGATGGAGCAGTGCTACGCGCGCTTCGGCATCTCACGCGGCGAGTTCGACGTCGTGGCCACGCTGCGCCGGTCGGGCGACCCGTACACGCTCTCGCCCCGGCAGCTCTCGGCCACCCTCATGCTCACCACGGGCGGCATGACCGGGCGTCTGGACAAGCTGGAGAAGGCCGGGCTGCTCTGCCGCAAGCCCGATCCGCACGACCGGCGGGGGCTCCAGGTGACGATCACCGACCGCGGCCTCGCGCTCATCGACGAGGCCGTCAGCGCCGGTCTGGAAGTACAGCGCGCCGCGCTCACCGGGCTGACCGACGACGAGATCGCCGTGCTCACCGGCCTGCTCCGTCGGCTCCTGGCCGCCGTCTGAGGGCCCTGAGGGCTCTGAGGGCTGCCAGGGCACCGAGGGCACGACAAGGCGCCGGGGGTCGTCGCACGGCCGAATCGAATCGGCGGTGCGGACCCCCGGCGCCCGGGAAAGTCCGCTGGTCCCGGCCCCGTGGGGCCGGACCGGCTCAGGCCTGCTTCGGCTTCCGGTCCGACGACTTGTCGAGGACCATCACGAGACCGACGATCGCCAGGAAAATAGCGATGGGCAGGGCCACGTACAGGCCGACCGTCTCGCCGACGCTCAGGCCCGGACCCGGGTCGTCACCGTCGTCGCGGGTGAGCGCGAGGGCGGGAGACGTCATCAGCAGCATCATCAGCGCGGTTCCGGCCGTGACGGCGCCGGCGCGCAGAGCGTTCTTCTTGTCCACGGTGCAAACGTAGCGAACACCTAAACGGGGCGCGCGCCCGGGGGTGCCGTACGAGGCCGTGCGCCCTCCCCCACCGCGCTCAGCAGGGCGTTCGCCCGGGGTGAGGACACCAGCTCCTCCAGGGTCAGCGGCCGCCCCGCGGCATCGGCGACCGGCAGCCGCCAATTGGGGTACTGGTCCCAGGTGCCCGGCAGGTTCTGCGGCCGCCGGTCCCCCACCGCGTCCGGCAGCCATACGCCGACCAGCCGCGCGGGGGTGCGCAGCAGGAAGGCGTACAGGGCCCGTACGGCGGCCTCCTCGCCCTTGGTGTCCAGCCCCAGCCCGTCCAGCAGCTCCAGCCACTCGGCGGTGTCGGCGGCGTCCTGGGCTCGTTCCAGCTCGGCCGGACGGGTCAGCAGGCCGAGCCGGTCGCGCAGTTCCACATGGCCCCCGGCGAGTTTGGCGGCCGTGGGCGGCAGGTCGTGGGTGGTGACGGTGGCCAGGCAGTCGGCCCGCCAGGCCTGCGGGGCCAGCGGGTCCCCGGCGCCGTCCCAGTCCCGCTCGAACCAGAGCACCGAGGTGCCGAGCACCCCGCGCCGGGCCAGTTCCTGACGGACCCGCGGCTCCACCGTCCCGAGGTCCTCGCCGATGACCAGCGCGCCCGCGCGGTGGGCCTCCAGGACCAGGATCGCCAGCATGGCCTCGCCGTCGTAGCTGACGTACGCGCCCTCCGCGGGCGGGGTCCCCTCCGGGATCCACCAGAGCCGGAACAGACCCATCACGTGGTCGATCCGCAGGGCGCCCGCGTAGCGGAACACCCCGCGCAGCAGGGACCGGAAGGGGGCGTAGCGGGTGGCGGCCAGCACGTCCGGGCGCCACGGCGGCAGCCCCCAGTCCTGGCCGCGCGCGTTGAAGGCGTCCGGCGGTGCCCCGACCGAGATGTGCCGGGCGTAGCAGGGTGACCCGAAGACGTCGGAACCCTGCGGGTGCACCCCGACGGCGAGGTCGTGGACGATGCCGACCGTCATGCCGGCCTCGCGGGCGGCCCGCTGCGCGGCGGCGAGCTGGCCGTCCGTCAGCCAGACCAGCCAGCGGTGGAAGTCGGCCCGCTCCTTCGGGTCCTCCGCTCCCGCGTGCCCGGCGCACCAGGTGGCGTGCACGTCCAGCGGGACTCCCTGTTCGGCGCAGAACGCCCGGTAGGCGGCTTCACGCTCGGGGGTGCGGGGGACGGCGTACAGCAGTTCCAGGGCGGACCGCTTGAGTTCCCAGACCGCGTCCCGGTCGATGAGCGCGCCCTTCTCCAGGACCTGGCGGCGCAGCTCCCCGCCGCGGGCGGCGAGGTCGGCGAGGGCCTGGCGGTCGGGGCAGTCGGCGTATTCGGGGACGTCCTCGATCCGCAGGTGGACCGGGTCCGGGAAGCGCCGCGAGGACGGCCGGTACGGGGAGGGGTCGGTCGGGACCCCGGGCACGGCCGCGTGCAGCGGATTGACCTGGATGAACCCGGCGCCATGGGTACGGCCCGCCCAGCGGGCGAGTTCCGCCAGGTCGCCGAGGTCGCCCATGCCCCAGGAGCGCTCGGAGAGCAGGGAGTAGAGCTGGACGAGCAGCCCGTGGGCCCGCTCGGGCGCGGCCGGGGCCCGCTCCGGGGCCACGACCAGGGTGGCCTCGGCGCTGCGTCCGTCGGGTGCCTCGGCGATGAGCCGGTGGATGCCCAGCGGCAGTGCGGGGCCCCACGCGAGCACCTCCCCCGTCTCCTCCGCCACCACCCGCACCCGGGTGCCCGGGGGCAGCCCGGCGGGCTCCGGAGCCACCCGTTCCCCCTGCCAGAGCACCACCGTGGGCGGCAGCAGCCGCCCGGCCGCCTCCTGCGCGGCGGACTCGGCGAACACCCGGATGCTCGCCGCGTCGTCGGTGACCACCCCCAGCAGTGCGAGGACCGCCTTGACGGTGGCCTCCGGTACCGGGACGGTGACGTCCGCGGCGGGCCGGTAGTCGGTGGCGACTCCGTACTGGGCAGCGAGCCGGGCCAGGTCGTCCATCTGCGGGCGCTCCTTCGTGCGTGCGGGCATCAGGGCATGAGGATGAGTCAGATGATGGGGGCACAAGGGTGGTTCACAAGGGTGGGACGCCGCCGGGGAACACCGCGTCCATACCCACTCGGAGGCACCGCATTCCTGCCACATCCGGGGCAGATCACCCACCCACATTGACACTCCAGCCGCACGGATGGTGGGCTCAGGCTCATTCGTACGAGTGGGGGACGTTTCGGGACGAGGAGGCTCCGTGCAGCTCAGGGGTAGGAGGCGGAACACCGCCGCCGCTGTGGCGGTGATCGGCACGCTGCTGGGCGGTGCCGTGTCCTCCGCGCCACCCGGGACCTTCGCGGCGCCCACCACACCGGACAGACCGGCGCCCGGAGCGGGCCCCGGAGCCGCCCCCGCGTCCAACGCGGCCGGGCCGATGCTCGACCCGGGAGCCGACATCCCCCGGGCGGCCTCCGAGGGGCCCGCCGTGTGGCCCCGGCCGCAGTCGATGGCCGCCGATCCGGCGCGCGAGCTGCCGCTGGGCACCGAGGCCGTACTCGTCGCGGCGGCCGACGCCGATCCGTACGCCGTCCGTGTGGTGCGGGACGCCCTGCGCGCGGCGGGTGTGAAGACCGTCCACGAGCCGGCCCCCGGCGCCCCGCTGCCCGCACGGGGCACCGTCGTACGGCTCCAGGACGCGGACGCGGAGCAGGCACTGCGGGCGCTGGGCGCGGCCGCGCCGTCGGACCTGCCTGCCGGGGGTTACCGGCTGGCCGCTGGCCGCCACGCCGGCCGGGACACGATCGCGCTGGCCGGCATAGGCGCGGAAGGACTCTTCCACGCGGCGCAGACACTGCGCCAACTCCTGGCCGCGGGCGGCGGGAAGATGCCCGGAGTGCTGGTGCGGGACTGGCCGGCCGCACCGGTGCGCGGGATCACCGAGGGCTTCTACGGGCAGCCGTGGACCCAGGAACAGCGCCTAGCGCAGCTGGACTTCATGGGGCGCACCAAGCAGAACCGGATGCTCGTCGCACCCGGCGACGACCCGTACCGCACGACGGGCTGGCGCCAGGACTACCCGCTGGAGCAGCAGGCGGAATTCCGCGCGCTGGCCGAACGGGCCCGCGCCAACCAGGTCGTCCTGGCCTGGGCGGTGACCCCCGGGCAGTCGATGTGCCTGTCCTCGGAGGCGGACCGGGCGGCGCTCGCGCGCAAGCTGGACGCGATGTGGGACCTCGGCTTCCGCGCCTTCCAGGTGCAGTTCCAGGACGTCAGCTACACCGAGTGGGGCTGCAAGGCCGACCGGGAGCGGTACGGGAAGGGCCCGGCGGCGGCCGCGAAGGCGCACGCTGAGGTCGCGGGCGGACTGGCCGCACACCTGGCCGCCCGGTACCCGGGAGCGCCCGCGCTGTCGCTGCTGCCGACGGAGTACTACCAGGAAGGCGCCACCACCTACCGGACGGCCCTGGCGGGCGCACTCGACCCGCGGGTGGAGGTGGCCTGGACGGGCGTGGGCGTGGTGCCGCGCACGATCACGGGCAAGGAGCTGGCCGGCGCGCGCGCCGCCCTCGGGCATCCGCTGATCACCATGGACAACTACCCGGTGAACGACTGGGATCCGGGCCGGATCTTCCTCGGCCCGTACGCGGGCCGCGAGCCGGCGGTCGCGGGCGGTTCGGCGGCGCTGCTGGCCAACGCGATGCCGCAGGGCACCCTGTCGCGGATCCCGCTGTTCACGGCGGCGGACTTCGCGTGGAACCCGCGCGGCTACCGGGCCGGCGAGTCGTGGGCCGCGGCGGTACGGGAGCTGACGGGCACCGACCCGCGCACGCGTCAGGCGGTGGCGGCGCTCGCCGGGAACACCGCGTCGTCCGGCCTCAAGCAGGAGGAGTCGGCGTATCTGAAGCCGCTCGTCGAGCAGTTCTGGAAGGCCCGCGCCGCGGGCGATCCGGCGGCCGGGACCGAGCTGCGCAAGGCGTTCACGGTCCTGCGCGAGGCCAAGGACCGGCTGCCGGCCCTGTCGGGCGAGGCGGGTCCCTGGCTGGATCGCCTGGCGCGCTACGGGGCGGCGGGCGAGCTGGCGGTGGACGTCCTGCAGGCCCAGGCCCGCGGGGACGGAACGGCCGCTTGGCAGGCCTCCCGGGCCCTGACCGAGGTCCGGGCGGCGCTGGCGCAGCCGGGATCGGCCCGGGTGGACAAGGCCGTCCTGGACCCCTTCCTGACGAAGGCGGTGGCCGAGGCCGACGCCTGGACCGGCGCCACCCGCGAGACCGGCACGGTGACGAAGGAGGCCGAGGCCTGGACCGTACGGCTGGACGCCCCGCGCCCGGTGTCGGCGGTGACCGTGATGACCGACCCGCTCCCCGCCGGGGCGCGGGGAGCCGTGGTGGAGGCGCACGTACCCGGCGAGGGCTGGCGCAAGGTCGCCGACGCCGCGGCCTCGGGCTGGACCCAGGTGGAGACGGCGGGGCTGAGCGCGGACGCGGTGCGCCTGTCCTGGGCCGGGGCCGGGTCCGCGCCCGCGGTGCACCAGGTGGTGCCGTGGTTCGGGGACGGCCCGCGGGCCCGCTTCGAGCTGACGGACGGGGCCTCGGCCGACGCCGAGATCGGCGGCGCCGCGCAGCGGGTCTCGGCGCAGCTGTCCGCGCTGGGTCCCGGCGAGGTCCGCGGACCGCTGTCGGCGCGGCCGCCGGCGGGCATCGAGGTCCGCCTTCCGCAGACGGCGGTGGCCCCGCGGGGCGGCCAGGTGTCGATCCCGCTGGAGGTCAGCGTCGCCGCGGGCACCCGGCCGGGCACCTACCAGGTGCCGGTGACCTTCGACGGGGAGTCACGCACCCTGACGGTGCGTGCGGTGGCCCGTACCGGCGGTCCCGATCTGCTGCGGAACGCGCGGGCGACCTCCTCGGCGAACGAGACCCCCGACTTCCCGGCCTCGGCGGCCGTGGACGGCTCCGCGGCCACGCGCTGGTCGTCACCGGCGGTGGACGGCGCGTGGTGGCGGGCGGAGCTGCCCGCCCCGGCGCGGGTGGGCCGGCTGGAACTGCACTGGCAGGACGCGTACCCGTCGGCGTACCGGGTGGAGACCTCCGCGGACGGGGTGACCTGGCGCCCGGCGGCAGCCGTGACGGCCTCCCGGGGCGGCCACGAGTCGCTCCGGATGGACGCCCCGGACACCCGTTTCCTGCGGATCACGTGCGAGACCCGCGCGACGCGGTACGGCTGCTCCCTCTGGTCGGCGGAGGCCTACGCGGTCACCCCGTAACCCGGCGCTCCCGGCCCCGCCCGTCCAGCCCCGCCGGCGTTTGAGGCGCCCTTCCAGCCCCGCCGGCGTTTGAGGCGCTCCTCCAGCCCCGCCGGCGTTTGAGGCGCTCCTCCAGCCCCGCCGGCGTTTGAGGCGCGGGGTCCGGGGCGGAGCCCCGGGAGGCCGGGCCGCAGGTCACCGGCGGGCGCGACCCCACACGGAACCGGCGGCCCCACGGCAAGCAACCCGGCGGGAGCTAACTGGCCGCGACCCCGATCCGGTCCAGCGCATCCTCGGCCCCGTACGGCTGGAGGTACGGCATCCACCGCGGATCCCGGTGCCCCGTGCCGATGATCCGCCACGCCAGCCCGGACGGCGGCGCCGGCTGGTGGCGCAGCCGCCAGCCGAGCTCCAGCAGGTGCCGGTCGGCCTTGACGTGGTTGCACCGGCGGCACGCGGCGACGACGTTGTCCCAGGCGTGCTGGCCGCCCCGGCTGCGCGGAATGACGTGGTCGACGCTGGTGGCGACGGCGCCGCAGTACATGCAGCGACCGCCGTCCCGCGCGAACAGGGCGCGCCGGGTGAGTGGAACGGGCCCCCGGTAGGGGACCCGCACGAAGCGCTTGAGCCGTACCACGCTGGGCGCGGGGACGACCCTTGTCGCGCTGTGCAGAAAGGCGCCGGATTCCTCCAGGGAGACTGCTTTGTTCTCCAGGACGAGGACGAGCGCGCGGCGGAGCGGTACGACGCCGAGGGGCTCGTACGACGCGTTGAGGACCAGGACGTGCGGCACGGACTGCCTCCTTGTACGTCGGCGGCGCGTGGCTCGCGCCGGGACGATCTGCTCTCCAGTCTCTCCTTACGGCTGGTCGAAACGCCACCACTCGCCCGTAACGGGTCCGAGGTGTTTTCAACCACAGTCAGTCATCCCCAGGTGAGTCTGGTCTCTCCCTCGAACACGGCACCAAGGTGAAGGGATTGCCCCGTTAGTGTGGTTGGTCTGTCCCGCATATCCCCGGATCCGTCCGGGGGTCCCCCCGGTTCCGCGGGCAGACCGCTACACCTGGAGGTTCCCGTCGTGCCCTGGCCCGCCGCCCTGCTGCCGCTGGCAGCCGACGTTCCGGACGCGCCCGCATCGGTCAAGGAGGCGCAGGAGAGCGTCACCGAGGCCGCCAGCTTCATCGAGCAGAACTGGGCCACCTGGCTGAGCATCGGCCTGCGGATCCTGCTGATCGTCGTGATAGCGGCGGTGATCCGCTCGGCGGTCCGCAAGGCGCTGACCAAGCTCATAACCCGGATGAACACCAGCGCCGAGGCCGTGGAGGGCACCGCTCTGGGCGGGCTGCTGGTCAATGCGGAGCGGCGGCGCCAGCGTTCGGAGGCGATCGGCTCGGTGCTCCGGTCGGTGGCCTCGTTCCTGATCCTCGGTACGGCCGCGCTGATGGTCCTGGCCGCGCTGAAGATCGACCTGGCCCCGCTGCTGGCGAGTGCCGGTGTGGCCGGTGTGGCGATCGGTTTCGGAGCCCGGAACCTGGTGACGGACTTCCTGTCCGGCGTCTTCATGATCATGGAGGACCAGTACGGCGTCGGCGACAAGATCGACGCGGGTGTGGCCTCGGGCGAGGTCATAGAGGTCGGACTGCGCGTGACCAAGCTCCGCGGGGACAACGGCGAGATCTGGTACGTGCGCAACGGCGAGATCAAGCGGATCGGCAACCTCAGCCAGGGCTGGGCGACCGCGGGCGTGGACGTCCAGGTCAAGCCCTCCGAGAACCTGTCCCGGATCCGTGCCGTGGTCAAGGAGGTCGCCGACTCCATGGCCAAGGAGTCCCCGTGGGACGAGCGCCTGTGGGGTCCGGTGGAGGTCCTGGGCCTGGACGAGGTGCTGCTCGCCTCGATGACCGTGAAGGTGTCCGCCAAGACCATGCCCGGCCAGCAGTTCGCGGTGGAGCGGGAGCTGCGCTGGCGGATCAAGGAGGCCTTCGACGCCGCCGGCATCCGGATCATCGGCGGTATGCCGGCTGCCGACGAGGACGAGGAGGCCCCGGCGGATCCGTCGGCCTCGGTCGCCGCGCCGTCCGCCCTCTCGAACCCGGCCTCCCCCCAGTCGCTGGCCACCGCCCCGATCCCGCCGCCGGCCGGCCCGCGGATCACGAAGTAGCCGCATAGCGGGTACCCGTACGTCGCACGAGCCCCGCTCACCCCACTGCCCCGCAGGTCATCCGTGAAATGACACGTGAAATGACACAGCCTGCGGGGCAGCGGCATTGACACACTTCAACAGGTGATAGGAAACTTACCTAACAGATCACCTCGGTGAGGGAGAGCCGCTCGATGCCCGCCGCCACGCCCGGAACGCCCAGCCTGTTGCGCGCCATGAACGACCGGGCCGCACTCGAACTCCTGCTGACGCACGGCCCGCTGTCCCGGACCCGCATCGGGCACCTGACCGGGCTGTCCAAGCCCACCGCCTCCCAGCTGCTCGCCCGCCTCGAAGCGGTCGGACTCGTCGTGGCCACCGGCACGGACGGGGGACGCCCGGGCCCCAGCGCCCAGCTCTACGCGATCAACCCGCGGGCCGCCTACGTCGGCGGTCTCGACGTCACCCCGGAGCGGGTACTGGCGGCCGTCGCCGACCTCACCGGCACGGTGGTCGCCACCCACGAGGTCCCCTACACCGAGGGCGCGGAGGCCGTCGACCAGGTGACCGAGGCCCTCGGCGGGGCCGTGAAGGCCGCCGGACTGCACCGCACCGACCTGCGCCGGGTGGTCATCGGCACACCGGGCGCCTTCGACCCCCAGACGGGCCGCCTGCGCTACGCCAGCCACCTCCCCGGCTGGCACTCCCCCACCCTCCTGGAGGAGCTGGCGGCGGCCCTGCCGATGCCCGTCGAGTACGAGAACGACGTCAACCTCGCCGCCGTCGCCGAACAGCGGCTCGGCGCCGCCCGCGGCCACGAGGACTTCGTCCTGCTGTGGAACGAGGAGGGCCTCGGCGCCGCACTGGTCCTGGGCGGCCGGCTGCACCGCGGCTGGACCGGCGGCGCCGGCGAGGTGGGCTTCCTGCCCGTGCCGGGCCGCCCCCTGGTCCGGCAGGTCACCCGGGCCAACTCCGGCGGGTACCAGGAGCTGGCCGGTGTGGAGGGACTGCCCCGGCTCGCCGCGGAACTGGGCATGGAGCCGGCGGACGCCCCCGGTGCGCCCGAGATCCCCGGAGCACCCCACGGACCGGAGGTCGCCGCGGCCGTCGCCCTGCTCACCCGGGCCGCCGCCGCCCCCGAGGGGGCGCACCTGCGGTTCCTCCAGTCGTACGCCACCGCGCTGGCCACCGGTCTCGCCTCGGTCGTCGCCGTGCTGGACCCGGAGATCGTGGTCCTGTCCGGGGCGGCGATCAGCGCGGGCGGCGAGCCGCTGCGCGCGCTGCTGGAGGCCGAACTCGCCGAACTGGCCCCCTCCCGGCCCCGGCTGGTCCCCGGCGAGGTGCGGGAACGGCCCGTCCTGCACGGCGCGCTGGAGAGCGCGCTGGCCGCCACCCGGGACGAAGTGTTCGACACCTCGGGCTGAACCGCCCGGCGCCCGCCGTCCCCGCCTTCCCCCCTGCACCCCGTACCCCGGCACCCCGCACCCCGCACCCCGCACCCCGGCGCACCCACACCCCCAGACCCCACCGCCATCCCCACCGGCACCCCCCACGGAAGTTCCTCCTGCAGAGAGCGAGCCCCGCCATGCCCAGAACCGGACGCCTGACCACCGCGACCGCCGTCCTCGCGGCGATATCCGCCCTCGCCACGGCCTGTACGGGCCAGGGCGCGGACACCGCCTCCGACGATCCCAAGGCGGACGTCACCCTCAACTTCTGGCACGGCTGGTCCGCGCCGAGCGAGGCCAAGGCGATCGAGGAGAACATCGCCCGGTTCGAGAAGGCGCACCCGAACATCAAGGTCCAGGTCACCGGCAACATGACCGACGACAAGATCAACCAGGCGCTGCGGGCGGGCGGGGACAAGGCCCCCGACGTGGTCTCCTCCTTCACCACCGACAGCGTGGGCAAGTTCTGCAACTCCCGCGCCTTCGCCGACCTGAACCCCTTCCTCGCGAAGTCCGGGGTGGACAAGACGAAGGTCTTCCCCAAGACCCTGCTGGAGTACACGCAGTTCGACGGCAACCAGTGCACGCTGCCGCTGCTGCACGACGCGTACGGACTCGTCTACAACAAGACCGCCTTCGCGGCCGCCGGCATCACCGAACCCCCGAAGACCTGGAGCCAGTTCACCGAGGTCGCGCAGAAGCTCACCAAGCTCAAGGGCGACTCGTACGAGCAGGTCGGCCTGATGCCCACCTTCCACGGCTACGAGACCACCCCCATGCGGCTCGCCGCCCAGTGGAGCCCCACCTACTTCGCCGCCGACGGCAGCTCCGGACTGGCCGCGGACCCGGCCTTCGCGAAGATGCTGACCGCGCAGAAGGACCTGGTGGCGAAGCTCGGCGGCTACGAGAAGCTGGAGCGGTTCCGCAACACCTTCGGGGACGAGTGGAGCTCCGAACACCCCTTCCACACCGGCCAGGTGGCCATGCAGATCGACGGCGAGTGGCGGGCCTCGATGGCGAAGGAGGCCGGCGTCGCCTTCGAGATCGGCACCGCCCCGCTGCCCGTCCCCGACGAGCAGGCCGCCGACTACGGCAAGGGCTACCTCTCCGGCACGATCATGGGCATCGCCGCGGGCGGCAAGAAGCAGAACGCCGCCTGGGAGCTGGTCAAGTACATGACGACCGACACCGAGGCGGTGGTGGCGTTCGCCAACGCCATCCACAACATCCCGTCCACGCTCGCCGCCCTGGACTCCCCGAACCTCCAGGTGACCCCGGAGTTCAAGACCTTCCTCGACATCGCCCGGCACCCGAAGTCCAGCACCACCCCGGCCAAGGCCGACGGCGGCACCTACCAGCTGACGTTCACGGACTTCGCGTACGCCGTCGAGAAGGGCGACTTCGGCGACATCCCGGCCGGTCTCGCCAAGACCGACCGGCAGATCGACACGGACATCGCGAAGGCGAAGTAGACCGATGACCGGCGTCCACCCCCTGCGGTCGAAGCGGCGGCGCTCCGCCCTTCGGACCGCGGCCTTCCTGTCCCCGTGGCTGATCGGCTTCGCCGTCTTCTTCGTCTACCCGCTGCTGTCCACCCTGTACTTCTCCTTCACGCGGTACGACGGCTTCCGGCAGCCCGCCTTCAACGGCCTGGACAACTGGAGCTACGTCTTCACGGACTATCCGCTCTTCTGGCCGGCCATGCGCAACACGCTGTGGCTGGTCCTGGTGATGGTCACCTGCCGGGTCGCCTTCGGCCTCGGCATCGGCCTGCTCATCACGAAGATCAAGACGGGGACCGGGATCTTCCGGACCCTGTTCTACCTGCCCTACCTGGCCCCGCCGGTCGCCGCGACCCTGGCCTTCGTCTTCCTGCTCAACCCCGGCACCGGACCCGTCAACACCCTGCTGGACGCGGTGGGACTGCCCACCCCCGGCTGGTTCACCGACGCCGACTGGTCCAAGCCGGCCCTGACCGCCCTCGCCCTGTGGGGGGTCGGCGACCTGATGGTCATCTTCATGGCCGCGCTGCTCGACGTACCCAAGGAGCAGTACGAGGCCGCGGAGCTGGACGGGGCCGGCGCCTGGGCGCGGTTCCGCCACATCACCCTGCCCAACATCTCGCCGATCATCATGTTCGCCGTCGTCACCGGGGTCATCCAGGCCATGCAGTACTACGCCCAGCCGCTGGTGGCGGGGAAGGTCGCGGCCGGCGTGATCGGCGGCTCGGGCCAGCAGTTCGAGCCGGGCTATCCCGACAAGTCCACCCTGACGCTGCCCCAGCTCGTCTACAACCTCGGGTTCCAGCGCTTCGACTACGGCACCGCGTGTGTCGTCGCGCTCGTCCTGTTCGCCCTCTCCATGGCCTTCACCGCGCTCCTGATGCGGCGCCGTGGCGGTCTGATCGGAGCAGGTCGATGAGCAGCGCGCACACCGGCAGGAGATCCTCCAAGGCGGTACTGCACTGGGTCGGGGTGCACTCGCTCGGCGTGGCCGCCGCCCTCTTCTTCGTCCTTCCCTTCGTCTTCCTCCTCCTCACCTCCCTGATGGGCGACCGGCAGGCACTGACCCGCGACCTGTGGCCCGACACCTGGGAATGGGGCAACTACGCGAAGGTGTGGCACACCCCGGGCTTCCTGACCTGGTGGCGCAACACGCTCCTGTACGCCGGACTCGGCACCCTGTTGACCGTGGTCTCCTCCGTACCCGTCGCGTACGCGCTCGCCAAGTTCCGCTTCCGCGGACAACGGCTCGCGCTGCTCCTCGTGATCGCCATGATGATGCTGCCGCCGCAGGTGGTGGTCATCCCCATGTACCTCTTCTGGGCCAAGCAGCTCGACCTGTCGGGCACCCTGTGGCCGCTGATCATCCCGATGGCGTTCGGCGACGCCTTCTCCATCTTCCTGCTCCGCCAGTTCCTGCTGACCATCCCCGACGAGTACCTGGACGCGGCCCGCGTCGACGGCTGCGGCGAGGTGCGCACCCTGCTGCGCGTGGTCCTGCCGATGGCCCGGCCCGGGATCGCCGCCGTCGCGCTCTTCCAGTTCTTCTGTGCCTGGAACGACTACTTCGGCCCGCAGATCTACGCCTCCGACAACCCGGCCGCCTGGACCCTCAGTTACGGACTGGAGTCCTTCAAGGGGGCGCACCACACCAACTGGAACCTGACCATGGCCGCGACCGTACTGGTCATGGCACCGGTGATCGTCCTCTTCTTCTTCGCCCAGAAGGCGTTCGTCGAGGGAGTCACCCTGACCGGCGTGAAAGGCTGACGACGATGAAACTCGCAGTGGTGGGCGGCGGTTCCACCTACACCCCCGAGCTGATCGACGGGTTCGCACGGCTGCGCGACACCCTGCCCGTCGGCGAGCTCGTGCTGATCGACCCGGCCACCGAACGGCTGGAGCTGATCGGCGGCCTGGCCCGGCGGATCTTCGCCCGGCAGGGCCACCCGGGCCGCGTCACCACCACCACCGACCTCGATGCGGGCATCGACGGGGCCGACGCGGTCCTGCTCCAGCTGCGCGTGGGCGGACAGGCCGCCCGGCTGCAGGACGAGACCTGGCCCCTGGAGTGCGGCTGCGTCGGCCAGGAGACCACGGGCGCGGGCGGGCTCGCCAAGGCGCTGCGCACGGTCCCGGTGGTCCTCGACATCGCCGAGCGGGTCCGGCGGACCAGCCCGGACGCGTGGATCATCGACTTCACCAACCCGGTCGGGATCGTCACCCGGGCCCTCCTGCAGGCCGGGCACAAGGCCGTGGGGCTGTGCAACGTCGCCATCGGCCTCCAGCGGAAGTTCGCGGCCCTGCTGGACCTGGCGCCGGCCGACATCCACCTGGACCACGTGGGCCTCAACCACCTCACCTGGGAGCTCGGCGTGCGCCGGGGCGGCCCGGACGGCGAGGACCTGCTGGGGGCCCTGCTCGCCACGCACGGCGAGGCCGTCGCCGGGGACCTGCGGCTGCCGCGGGCGGTGCTGGACCGGCTCGGCGTCGTGCCCTCGTACTACCTGCGCTACTTCTACGCCCACGACGAGGTCGTCCGGGAGCTCGGGACCAAACCCTCGCGGGCCGCCGAGGTCGCGGCGATGGAACGCGAACTGCTCGCCCTGTACGGGGATCCCGCGCTCGACGAGAAGCCGGCGCTGCTGGCGAAACGGGGCGGCGCCTTCTACTCCGAGGCCGCCGTGGACCTGGCCTCCTCCCTGCTGGGCGACGGCGGGCCGGCCGTGCAGGTGGTCAACACGTACAACAACGGCACGCTGCCCTTCCTGCCGGACGACGCGGTGATCGAGGTGCAGGCCCGCGTCGACGGGTCCGGCCCCGTCCCGCTCGCGGTGCCCCGGCTGGACCCGCTGTTCTCCGGGCTGATCGCGCACGTGAGCGCCTACGAGGACCTCGCGCTGGACGCGGCCCTGCGCGGCGGGCGCGAGCGGGTCTTCAAGGCACTGCTGGCGCACCCCCTCATCGGGCAGTTCGACCTGGCCGAAGGGCTGACCGACCGGCTCCTCGCGCACAACAAGGAGCACCTGCCATGGGCGTGACCCTCCCCTCGGTGCTGGCGATCGACGCGGGCAACAGCAAGACGGACGTGGCGCTCCTCGCCCCGGACGGCTCGGTGCTGTGCTCCGGCCAGGCCGGGGGCTTCCAGCCGCCGCGCACGGGGGTGGCCGCGGCCGTCGACGTGCTGGCCGAGGCGATGGCCGACGCCGGGCTGCGCCCCGACCCGGCGGCCGGGCCGTTGGCCGAGCGGGTGTCGGCGTGCCTGGCCAACGCCGATTTCGCGGTGGAGGAGCGGGAGCTGGCGCGGGAGATCGAGCGCCGCGGCTGGGGCCGTGCGACGGCGGTGCACAACGACACCTTCGCGCTGCTGCGCTCCGGGCTGCCGACGGGCGCCGGCCCGTGCGGGGTCGCGGTGGTGTGCGGGGCGGGCATCAACTGTGTCGGGATGACCCCGGACGGTCGGACCGCGCGCTTCCCCGCGGTCGGGCGGATCTCCGGCGACTGGGGCGGCGGGGGCGGACTGGCCGAGGAGGCCCTGTGGTTCGCGGCCCGGGCCGAGGACGGGCGGGGCGGGCCGACGGAGCTGGCCCGGGCGCTGCCCGCGTACCTCGGCCACGCGTCGATGGCGTCGCTGATCGAGGCGATGCACCTGGGCCGGGTGCCGCACGCGCGGCGGCACGAGCTGACACCGGTGCTGTTCGCGGTGGCGGCCGCCGGGGACCCGGTGGCGCTGTCGCTGGTGCACCGGCAGGCGGACGAGGTGGTGGCCATGGCGTCGGTGGCGCTGGGTCGCCTGGGTCTGCTGGAGCGGGAGGTACCGGTGGTGCTGGGCGGCAGTGTGCTGGCGGCCGGGCACCCGCAGCTCAACGACCGGATCGCGGCGGGACTCGCCGAACGGGCCCCGCGCGCCCGGATCTCCGTGATCACGGCGCCGCCGGTGCTCGGCGCCGGCCTGCTGGGCCTCGACGCCCTCGGTTCCCCGCCCGAGGCATACGAAAAACTCCGTGCCCATTTCGGGTGAACCCGCCCCGGAAGTCCTCCGGTCTGGAACCGTGGCGCCCGTACGGACGTATTGACGGTGAAGGGGCGACGAAGGGGGCCCTCAGGGACGGATCGCCCTGGATCCAGCACCGGGTGCTGTGGTCGACCGGCACTACGGCCATACTGCTGCGCAGGGGGTACCTCCCAGCGTCGGCTGGAGGACGACAGGACCGAGGGGGAGGTCACGGTGGCGATCACATCACGCGCGCCCGCGCCCGGGGGCGGTGCTTCCGTGCCGTCCGCCGGGCCGACGGCGCCGCCGCCCGACGGGCCGCCCGGGCGGGGCACCGCCTGGGCCGAGGGCGTGGAGCGGCTGCGCGAGGCGGCGACCACCGAGCCGGGCCGGCTGCGGATCATCGGCGCGGTACTGGCCGCCCTGATCATGCTGTTCGGCACGGTGAGCGTCTGGGAGATCTCCGACCGGGCCGCGGCCGCCGACGACGTGGTGGGCCGCAGCCAGCCGCTGAGCGCGGACGCGGCGAGCATCTACCGCTCCCTGGCGGACGCCGACACGACCTCCTCCAGCGGGTTCCTGCTGGGGGCCCAGGAGCCGCGCGAGGTCCGCCAACGGTACGAGAAGGACATCGCCAACGCCTCCAAGCTACTGGTGAGCGCGGCCGCCAACACCGGCGGCAACGAGGACTCCCGCCGGCAGATCACCGTGCTGAGCGAGCAGCTCCCGCGCTACACCGGTCTGATCGAGCAGGCCCGGGCCACCAACCGGCAGGGCCTGCCGCTGGGCGGCGCCTACCTGCGCTACGCCAACGAGCAGATGACCACCCAGCTGCTGCCCGCCGCCCAGCGGCTGTACGAGTCGGAGACCAAGCGGCTCTACACGGACCACGACGACGCCCGGTCCTGGCCGCTGGCCTCGATCGGGCTGGGCCTGCTCGCGGTCGCCGCCCTGGTCTGGGCGCAGCGGCGCAACTACCGGCACACGAACCGGGTCCTCAACCACGGACTGGTGGCCGCCACGGCCGCGTCGGTGGTGGTCCTGCTGTGGCTGACCGTGGGACACACGGTGGCGCGCTCCTCCCTGAGCGAGGCCCGGGCGGACGGGCAGGAGTCGATGAAGGTGCTCAACGACGCGCGGATCGCCTCCCTGCAGGCGCGGGCCGGTGAGAACCTGACCCTGATCGCGCGGGGCGCCGTACTGGCCGAAGACAAGAAGTCCGACAAGTACGACGTGGACTTCACGAACAACATGAAGCAGTTGGACGCCGGACTGGCGACCGCGCTGCGGCTCGCCGACGACGCGGCCGGCCGGGACCCCGTCAGCCGGGCCGCGGACGGCGTGAAGCAGTGGAAGCAGCGGCACACGGCGGCCCGGGAGGCGGACTTGAAGGGGGACTACGAGGCCGCGCTGCCCCAGGTCGTCGGGGACGAGAAGCACAAGGAGAGCAGCGGCGCCGCCTTCGACACGGTGGACGCCTCCCTGGAACAGGCCGTCGCCCACGAGCAGCGGGAGTTCACACGGTCCGCCCAGGACGGGCTCGGCGCGCTGGGCGGTCTGGTGACGGGGGCCGCGGTCCTGGTGGTCATCGGTGCGGCAGCGGCCCTGCTCGGCATCGGCCGCAGGCTTTCGGAGTACAGGTGAGCGCGATGCGGATACGGGCGAGGCGGGCCGCCGAAGGTCACGAGAACCACGAGAGCCACGAGAACCACGCGGCCCGGGAGAGCCGGGCGGGCCGGGTAGGGCGGGCGGCGACCGCGGGCGCGGCCTCCGGCATCCGCCGCGCCGCGGGCCGGCTGCGCGGCTGGGGCGGGGTGAGCGCGATGGCCGTCGCCTGCGCGACGACCGCCGCCGTCGTGCTGCTGCCGCTGGCCCACGCGACGCCCGACACCGGACGGCCGGTGGTCCGCCGGCCCGCGTCGATGGCGGCGGCCCCGGCCGCGCCCTGGGCCCTCACCGACACCTGCCAGGACCCCGAGGCCAGCCTGCGCCCCTCCGACGTGGACGGCGCGGCCATCGCGCGGATCAAGGCGGCCGGCAAGCTCGTCGCCGGAGTGGACCAGAACAGCTTCCGCTGGGGCTACCGCAACCAGACCGCCGAGGGCAGCCGCCTCGACGGCTTCGACATCGACCTGGTCAAGGCCATCGCCAAGGACATCCTGGGCGACGAGAACGCGGTCATCTACCGGGCCATCCCCACCAGTCAGCGCGTCCCCGCCCTCCAGGAGGGGCGCGTCGACATCGTCGTACGGACCATGACCATCAACTGCAAGCGGCTGGAGGACGTCGCCTTCTCGACGGCCTACTTCGAGGCCGGGCAGCAGGTGCTGGCGCCCAAGGGATCGCCGATCACCGGGTACGACCCCTCGCTGAAGGACCGGCGGATCTGTTTCGCGGCCGGTTCCACGGCGGAGGCGGCCCTGAAGGCCCAGTCGTACGGCTCGGTGCCGGTCACCGTCGCCAACCAGCTGGACTGCCTGGTCCGGCTGCAGCTGGGCGAGGTCGACGGCATCATCACGGACAACGCCCTCGCGGCCGGTCAGGCCGCGCAGGACCCGTCGGTGCAGCTGGTGGGCTCGCCCTTCACCCGCGAGTTCTACGGGGTGGCGATGAACAAGGACGCCTCGGACCTGGTCCGCCGGGTCAACAGGGTGCTGGAGAACTACCGCGCGGGCGGCGGTGACAGCCCGTGGATGAGGGCGTACCTCAAGCACCTGCAGCCCGTACTGCCCGGCGTGACGGCGCCCCCCGCACCCAAGTACCGGGACGGCTGAGGCCCGTGACGGTTTCGGACACGGGACCGGGCGCGGGGCAGGATACGAGGACGGACACGGAGGCGGCGGCGGAAGCGGAGGCACAGTCGGTGGAGGCGGGGTCTGCAGTGATGGACCGGGACGACGTCGACCGCGCCCTGGCCCGGCTGGGCGCGGAGCACGAGGCCGTCGAGACCTCGCTGCTCGCCCTCCAGGACCACGCCGGGCGCCGGCTGCTGGAGGGCGCCGCGCTGAGCGGGGCCACCAAGGAGCGGTGGACGGCCGCCGACGCGGACATCACGCGGCTGTGGACGTACTTCGACGCCTACAGCGGGGCCCTGACCGCCGCCCGGGAGGTGCGGGAGCGGCGCCGCTGGCCGAACCGCGAGGACCTGATCGAGCTGACCGAGCGGCTGCGCGGGCCCGGAGTGCTGATCGCCGGGGCCGGCGCCGAGGGCGTCGCGCTGGCGGAGCGGCTCTCGCTCGCCGAGCTGGTGGCCAGGATGAACGGCCTGTACGCGCGCTCGCTCGACGTGGTGGTCGCCGCCGACGCCGTGTGGTCGGCGCTGCCCGCCCGGATCGACCTGCTCGCCGCCGAGCTGCACCGCACCCGCTCGCTGGCCCACTCGGTGGGCGTGCGGCCGGGCGAGCACCCCTCCGGCGACGACCTGGAGGACATCACCGCCGAGCTGACGGAGCTGCGCACCCAGGTGATCGCGGACCCGCTGGCCTTCTGGCTGCCGGCGACGGGCAGCTCCGCGCCCGGCGGCGGCCGTCCGGACACGGGGCGCTACGACCGGGCCGCACTCGCGCTGGAGGACGTACGCCGCGAGATCGAGGCGGTGCTGGACGTACGGCAGGACGCCGAACAGCGGCTGATCGCCCTGCGGGACGTGCTCTCGCGGGCCGACCGGACCCTGGCGGAGGCGCGGACCGCACGCGGCGAGGTGCTGGCGAAGATCGCCGCGTCCGAGGTGCCCGCGGTGAGCGGCCCGCCCACGGTGCTCCAGGAGCAGCTCGCGGCGGCGGCCGAGCACCGGCGCCAGGCGCGCTGGCACCGGCTCTCGCCGCTGCTGGAATCCCTTGAGGATCGCGCCGAGGAGGAACTGCGGCGGGCCCGTGAATCGTTGACCGCGGTGACGGCGCCCCTGGCCGTACGGGCCGAGCTGCGCGGGCGGCTCGACGCGTACAAGGCGAAGGTGGCCCGTCACGGAATGGCGGAGGACCCCTTGCTGATCGAGCGGTACGACACCGCCCGGCGGATGCTGTGGAGCGCGCCCTGCGACCTGCGGGCCGCCGAGCAGGCCGTGCTGCGCTACCAGCAGGCGACGGCGGAGTCGCTGATGGCGCCCCAGGACCGGCCCGGGCAACCACGACACCAGGAACAGCGGCCCGACGGGGCCGGGGAGGAGGACGCATGAGCCTGATCGGAACCGCCTGCGTTCGTCCCGGCTGTCCGGGGGCGTACGAGGACATGGGCGGCGGCGAGGTCTACTGCGACACGTGCGGGCTGGCGCCGATCGGCTCGATCGCGGCGGGCGCGGACGAGCTGGTGTCGCCGCCGACGGGGATGACGAGCGCGGCCCGGGGCTCCCTGGGCTCCGGCGGGTCCCGTGGCTCGATGGGCTCTCAGGGCTCCCACGGCTCGGCGCGGTCCTCGGCCTCGGCACGGTCCTCCCGGTCCTCCTCCTCGCGCCGCTCGGTGTCCGGGCGGCTGTCGCGCTCGGTGTCGGGGACGACCTCCACCCGTTCGGTGTCGGTGCGCAGTTCGGGCTCGGCGGCCTCGGGCCGCAGCCGGCTGGGCGCCGGTCTGGTCAACGTGCCGGAGGTGCCGCGTCCCAATCCCTCGACCGCGGTCCTGGAGAACCCGGAGGTGCCGGAGCGCAAGCGGTTCTGCTCGCGCTCGGACTGCGGGGCCCCGGTGGGCCGCTCCCGGGGCGACCGGCCGGGCCGGACGGAAGGGTTCTGCACCAAGTGCGGGCACCCGTACTCCTTCGTGCCCAAGCTGCGCTCCGGTGATGTGGTGCGCGGCCAGTACGAGGTGGCGGGCTGCCTCGCGCACGGCGGCCTCGGCTGGGTGTACCTGGCGGTGGACCGGGCGGTCGCGGACCGGTGGGTGGTGCTCAAGGGCCTGCTGGACACCGGGGACCAGGACGCGATGGAGGCCGCGATCTCGGAGCGGCGCTTCCTCGCGGAGATCGAGCACTCCAACATCGTGCGGATCTACAACTTCGTGGAGCACCTGGACCAGCGGACCGGTTCGCTGGACGGGTACATCGTCATGGAGTACGTCGGCGGCAAATCGCTGAAGGAGATCGCGAACGAGCGGCGCCGGCCGGACGGGCGGCGCGACCCGCTGCCGGTGGAGCAGGCGTGCGCCTACGGCATCGAGGCGCTGGAGGCGCTCGGCCACCTGCACAGCAGGAACCTCCTGTACTGCGACTTCAAGGTCGACAACGCGATCCAGCAGCAGGACCAGCTGAAGCTGATCGACATGGGCGCGGTACGGCGGATGGACGACGCCGAGTCGGCCATCTACGGCACGGTGGGCTACCAGGCCCCCGAGGTCGCGGAGCTGGGCCCCTCGGTCGCCTCCGACCTGTACACGGTGGCGCGGACGCTGGCCGTGCTGACCTTCGACTTCCAGGGCTACACCAATGTGTTCGTGGATTCGCTGCCGGATCCCGAGCACATCGAGGTGTTCCGGCGGTACGAGTCCTTCTACCGGCTGCTGGTCCGGGCCACCGATCCGGACCCGGGGCGGCGGTTCTCGTCCGCGCAGGAGATGGCGGACCAGCTGACGGGCGTGCTGCGGGAGGTGGTCGCCCTGCAGACGGGCCGGCCGCGGCCGCAGCTGTCGACCCTCTTCGGCCCGGAGCTGCGGGTTCCGGACACCCGGCTGTTCGCCGACGCGGCCGACACCGTCGTCTCCCGGCTCGGCTACCGGCCGATCGCGTCCCGGCGGGGCGGCGCGCTGTTCGGGCGCGCCGGGCGCGGCCGGGCCGTGGCCGGAGCGCACGCGGCCGGTGGCACCGCACTGCCCGGGGCGGCGGCCGCCGGGGCGCTCGGCCCGCAGGGCCGTACCCCCGCCGGCGGCGCCCCGCCCGGCGGCACGCCCGTGCCCGGGGCGTCCGGCGGTGGCGCGGCGGGTACGTGGGCGCCCGCGACCGGCGGATCGGGGGCGGGTGTGGCCGGGCTCGGGACCACCGCCACGCGGGTGACGGGCGTGCCGGGTCCGCGACCCGCGCCGCCCGCCGCGGTCCAGGGCGCGGGGGCCGCACCCGTACCCGTACTCCTGTCCCCGGAGCCGGCTGCCGCGAGAGCGACGACCCTCGACGCGCGCGACACCGCGCTGGCCCTGCCCGTACCGCTGGTGGACGCGGCCGACCCGAACGCCGGTTTCCTGACGGGTCTGCTGGCCTCCGCGCCGGGCGACCTGCTGGGCGCCCTGAGCGCGGCGCCGGCCGATTCGGCCGAGTTGCGGCTGCGGGAGCTGCGGGCCCGCCTGGAGCTGGGCGAACTGCCCGAGGCCGGACACACCCTGGCGGATCTGGAGGCCCGGCATCCGGACGACTGGCGGGTGGTGTGGGCCCGTGGCATCGCCTCGCTGGCCACCGGTGACGACGAGATAGCGGCCCTGTCCTTCGACGCGATCTACGACGCCTTCCCGGGCGAGCCCGCGCCGAAGCTGGCGCTGGGGCTGTGCGCGGAGGTGCTGGGCCAGCTGGACAACGCCGCCGAGTACTACCGCCTCGTGTGGATCACCGACCCGGGATTCGTGAGCGCGGCCTTCGGGCTGGCCCGCGTCCAGCTGGCCGCCGGGGACCGGGACGCGGCCGTGCGCACGCTGGAATCCGTGCCCGAGGCGTCCATCCACTACACCGCCGCGCGGGTGGCGGCCGTACGCGCACGTCTGCGCGACCGGTCCCCGCAGGAGCCGCTGCTGGCCGACCTGGCGGCCGCCGCGGACCAGGTGGAAGCCCTGCGGCGGTTCGGACTGGACCCGGAGCGGCAGGAGCGGCTGGCGACGGAGGTTCTGGGCTCGGCCCTGGACTGGGTACTGTCGGGTAGCCGGGGTTCCGACCCCGGTCGGACCTCGCTGCTCGGCAGTCAACTGGACGAGCGGGGCCTGCGCTTCGGACTGGAGCGCTCGTACCGCGTCCTCGCACGGCTGGCGCGGCGTGGCGAGGAGAGGATCGAACTGGTGGAGCGGGCAAACCGTTTCCGTCCCCGGACGTGGGTGTGAGTGATGTCGATGCATCGGCTGTCGGGCTGCCCCAGCTGCGCGGAACCCCTGGAGGAGGGTGACCGTTTCTGCGGCGTCTGCGGCTACGCCGTGAGCGCGCCTCCCCCGGCCGCCGTGGACCACCCGACCATCCCCATCCCACCGGCACCGCCGGCGCCACCGGCCCGGCCGGCCGCCGCGGCGGGCGGTTACGGGAGCCCGGGCCCGGCCCCCGGCGTCCCGGCCCCCGGCGTCCCGCGCGCCGCCGCCGAGCCCGCCCCCGGCTGGGGCAGCGTGGCCGCGGCCGCGCCGACGCTGGTCGGCGATCCGGCCGCCTGGGTCACCGCCCCGGCGGAACCGGAGCCGGAACCGGAGCCGCGGCAGGGTCCGGCCGGGGTCACCTACGCGGCCTCCGGCCACGGGAACCCGTACGGCAACGGCACCCCGCCGGAAGGCACCGCGTGGGGCGCGGCCGAGCACCCGTACGGCGCCGCGGACGGTCCCGAGACCCGCCACGACCGGCCCGGGGGCGACCCCGGCACGCCTGCGGAGGGGACGCCCTGGGGCGCGGGCGAGGCCCCGTACGAGAATCCGGCCCAGCCCGGCGGCGCGGCCGGCGGGAAGACCTGCGTCGCCTGCCGCGCCGGGCACGTCGACACCGACGGGTACTGCGAGCACTGCGGGCACGCGCAGCCCCGCGAGCGCGACCACATCGAGGAGGAGCTCGGGAGCGTCGCCGCCGTCACCGACCGGGGACTGCGCCACCACCGCAACGAGGACTCGTTCGCCGTGTCGGCCACCGCCCTGCCCGACGGCTCCGCCGCCACCGTCGCCATCGTCTGCGACGGCGTCTCCTCCGCCAGCCGCCCCGACGAGGCGTCGGCCGCCGCGGCCGTCGCCGCCAACGAGGCGCTGCTCGAAGCGCTCCCGCGCGGCGCCCACCCCCAGGAGGCCATGCACGAGGCGATCCTGGCCGCCGCGGAAGCGGTGAACGCCCTGGCCCCGGAGACCCCCGGCGCGCAGAACGCCCCCGCCTGCACGCTGGTCGGCGCCGTCGTCAGCGGCGGCCTGCTGACCATCGGCTGGGTGGGCGACAGCCGTGCCTACTGGGTCCCCGACGACCGCGCCGCCCTGCCCCGCCGCCTCACCGAGGACGACTCCTGGGCCGCCCAGATGGTCGCCGCCGGTCTGATGGGCGAGGCCGAGGCCTACGCGGACGTCCGCGCGCACGCCATCACCGGCTGGCTGGGGGCCGACGCGTACGACCTCGAACCGCACACCGCGACCTTCAAGCCCGACCACCCCGGGGTGGTGGTGGTCTGCACCGACGGACTGTGGAACTACGCGGAATCCGCGCGGGAGATGGCCCAGGTGGTACCCGCCGACGCCGCGACCCGCCCGCTGCACAGCGCCCAGGTACTGGTGGGGTACGCACTCGACGGCGGCGGCCACGACAACGTCACCGTGGCGGTCGTGCCGTTCGCCACGCACCCCGAGCAGGAACCGGGACCGGATGCGGAGCCGGGCCCGGCGGCAGGACCGGAATAGGAAGTGGAAGCGCGCCCGCAGGTCTGACCCGCCTGCCCGAGCCCCCTAGGAGTCCAACCGATGGCGAATTTCGCCAAGCCGAGTGCCCCGCGGTTCAGCGTGGAGGTGTACCAGAACGAGTTTCTCCCCGAGGGCGGACGGGACGTCCACGCGATCGTCACGGTGACCGCCAGCGGCGGTGCCGCCGCGACGCGCGCGCCGGTCACCGACGGCACGGCGGCCGTGGTGCTCATGGTCGACTGCTCGGGGTCCATGGAGTACCCGCCGGAGAAGATGCGCGGCGCCCGTGAGGCCACGGCGGCCGCCGTCGACACCCTGCGCGACGGCACCGCCTTCGCCGTGATCGCCGGTACGCACGTGGCCAAGGAGGTCTACCCCGGCCAGGGCCGCCTCGCGGTCGCGGACGCGACCACCCGCGCCCAGGCCAAGGAGGCCCTGCGCGGGCTGAGCTCGGGCGGCGGCACCGCCATCGGCACCTGGCTGCGCCTCGCCGACGGCCTGCTGCGCGGCTCCACCGCCGCCATCCGGCACGGCGTCCTGCTCACCGACGGCCGCAACGAGCACGAGGAGCCGGCCGTGCTCCGCGCCACCCTCGACGCGTGCGCGGGCCGCTTCACCTGCGACGCCCGCGGGGTGGGCACCGACTGGGACGTCAAGGAGGTCACCGGGATCGCGAACGCGCTGCTCGGCTCCGCCGACATCGTGGCCGACCCGGCCCATCTCGCCGAGGACTTCACGCGCATGATGGAGAACGTCATGGGCAAGGAGGTCGCGGATGTCGCGCTGCGCCTGTGGACCCCGGTCGGCGTGGAGATCCAGTACGTCAAGCAGGTGGCTCCCGTCCTCCAGGACCTGACCGACCGCCGCACCGAGGCGGGCCCGCGCGCCGGCGACTACCCGACCGGGTCGTGGGGCGACGAGTCCCGCGAGTACCACGTGTGCGTGCGCGTCCCGACGGCCACCGTGGGCCAGGAGATGCTCGCCGCCCGCGCCACGCTCGTGCTCCCGGCCACGGCGGGCGGGCCGGACGGGAAACCGGCCGTCCTGGCCCAGGGCCTGGTGCGCGCGGTGTGGACGGACGATCTGGCGGCGTCCACCGCCATCAACGCGCAGGTCGCCCACTACACCGGACAGGCGGAGCTGGCGGAGGCTATCCAGCAAGGTTTGGAAGCCCGCAAAATGGGCGATGTCGGTGGTGCCACGGCCAAGCTGGGGCGTGCGGTACAACTGGCGAGTTCCTCCGGGAACGCCGACACAGCACGACTCCTGGCGAAGGTGGTGGATGTGGTGGACGCGGTGGCGGGTACTGTGCGGCTGAAAGCGAAGGTCGCCGATGCCGACGAGATGACTCTTGACACGCGTTCGACACAGACCGTCCGAGTGAAGAAGACCTGAGAAGACCTGACGTGATGACGCAGGGAGAAGAAGGGGGAAGCGCCGCCATGCCGACCTGCCCGAACGGGCACCAGTCCGCGTCCGACGACTGGTGCGAGGTCTGCGGCCACCGCATGGCTGCCTCGGAGGGCCCGCCCCCGGTGCCGTCCTACGGCTACGGCTTCCCCCCGACCGCCGGTGAACCGACCGCCCAGGCCGAGCTCTGCCCGCAGTGCCGGACCCCGCGCGAGGCCATGGCCCCGTTCTGCGAGGAATGCCGCTACAACTTCCTCACCCGTACCCCGACTTCGTATGCCCCGCCGGCCCCGGAACCGGGACCCCAGGCGACGGGTGCCGGCATCGGTGCCGGCGTGGGTGGCGGTGCCGGAGGCCGCGGTACGCCCCCGCCGCCCGTGCCCGCTCCCGGGACCTACTCCCAGGACCACTTCGAGTACCAGGGCTCGCGGCCGTCCCGGGTCAACCGTCCGGCCGAGCCGCTGCAGCGCGAGGACGACTGGCTGCTGCCGCCGCCCGCGCACGAGTCGCCGCTGGAGTACCAGCGGGCCCCGCAGCCGCAGTACCAGCAGCAGCCCCCGCCGCAGCACCAGCGGGAGTACCAGCAGGAGTACCAGCAGCAGGGACCGCCGCCCCAGCAGCAGTACCAGCAGCAGCCTCCGCCGCAGCACCAGCCCTTCCCGCCCCAGGGCGGGGGCGCCTGGAGCGCGACGATCGCCCCCGACCGCTCGTACTTCATGGCGATGATGCAGCGCAGCGGTCCCGAGGCCGCCGGGCTGAACCTGCCCGCGTACTCCCCGGAGCAGCACCTTCCGCTGTCCGGCGGCCAGATCACCATCGGCCGCCGCCGCGCCTCCACGGGCGAGTCCCCCGACATCGACCTGTCGGTGCCCCCGGAGGACCCGGGCGTGTCCCACCAGCACGCGGTGCTCGTCCAGCAGCCCGACCTCAGCTGGGCGGTGGTGGACCAGAACTCCACCAACGGCACCACGATCAACGGCGGCGAGGAGCCGATCCAGCCCTACGTCCCCGTCCCCCTCGCCGACGGCGACCGGGTCCACGTGGGTGCCTGGACGACGATCACGATCCGCCGCGGCTGATTCACCCCTCCCCCAGGGGCCACACGTACGGCCCCTGGGGATCGTCGAGCCACGACCACTGGCCCTCGGTGCTGACCGAGACCCCGAAGCGTTCCCGGGCCGGGCGGCCCTCGCTGCGCCACAGGTCCAGGGCCTCGCGGGGGTGCAGGACGCCCGCGGTCAGCACGAGCATGAACTGGAAGCGCTCGTTCTCCACCAGCTCGTACGGAACCCCGTACCCCGTACCGGCCGGGTCGGGCGGCGGGGCGGCCGTGGCGCCGCGCAGCGGGACGAAGTACGCCGAGGTGTGCAGGAAGTTGCCCTCGGCGAAGCCGGCGTCCCGGACGGTCAGCGCGATCAGGCCGGTCGACAGCGGCGCCAGGATCCGTGCCCCCGGCCGGCACTGGCCGAGCCAGGCGTGCGGGATCAGCGGCAGCGTGCAGGTCACGATGATCCGGTCGAACGGGGCCCGGGCGGGGCAGCCGCGCGCCCCGTCCCCGGTGACCACCACCGGGTGGTAGCCGAGCCCGGCCAGGTGCGCCCGTGCGGACTCGGTGATCTCCTCGTCCAGGTCCACGGTGGTGACGTGCTCCTCGCCGAGCCGGTGGCAGAGCAGGGCCGCGTTGTAGCCGGTGCCCGCGCCGATCTCCAGGACGTCGTCGCCGTCGCTCACGTCCAGGGCGGCCAGCATCTTCGCCATCAGCGAGGGCTGGCTGCTGGAGGAGACCTGCAGGCCGTCGCGCATCCGCGTGGCCAGCGGGGTGTCGACGTAGACCCCGCGCAGCCAGCGGGCCCGGCGTTCGGGGTCGGGGTCCTGCGCCCAGAGCCGCTCGTGACCGGCGCCGCGGCCGGTCCAGAAGTACGGGACGAACACGTGCCGGGGCACTGCGGCGAAGGCCGCCCGCCAGCGCGGGTCCTCCAGCACCCCGGCGGCGGTCAGCTCCCGCACCTGGGCGGCGTGCGCGGTCTCCCGCAGGTCCCGTGTCTCGGTGTGCCCGGTGTGTGCGGCCATGCCTCCACTGTCCTGCGCCGGGCCGCCGCGTGCGAGCGCGAGGGGGCTCGGGGGCCTCAAGGGGGCCTGCGAGGGCTTCGGGGGATGGTCCTAGGACCTCGGTCCTCGATCCGGGCGTCTGAGACGATGGTCGGGTGAATGAGATTCCGCGGGGCACGCTTCAGGCGCAGACCTTCTACGAGCAGGTGGGCGGCGAGGACACCTTCCGCCGTCTCGTCCGGCGCTTCTACCAGGGGGTCGCGGAGGACCCGTTGCTGCGCCCGATGTACCCGGAGGAGGACCTGGGCCCCGCCGAGGAACGGTTCGCGCTGTTCCTGATGCAGTACTGGGGTGGTCCGACCACCTACAGCCAGCACCGCGGCCACCCGCGCCTGCGGATGCGGCACGCGCCGTTCCAGGTGGACGCGGCCGCCCACGACGCGTGGCTGAGGCACATGCGGGTCGCGCTGGACGAGCTGGGCCTGGCGCCGGAGCACGAGGCGCAGCTGTGGAAGTACCTGACGTACGCCGCCGCCTCGATGATCAACACGGCGGGCTAGCGGACTGCCGGGGGACCGGACCGGTCGGACTGGTCGGACCGGTCCGACCTGTGAGACCTGTGAGACCTGTGAGACCTGTCAGACCGGTCGGACCTGGAGGGCGCCCAGGCCGCCGGTGCCGCCGGGGCGGCGCATGGCGACGGATCCGTACGGGGTGCGCAGCCGCAGCCAGGTCCCGGCGGCGAGCAGCGCCACGGGGGCGGAGGCGGGGGCGCCGGGCAGCGGGGCTGCTGCGGCGGCGGGCACTGCGGCCCGTACCGGCCGCAGGAAGCCCAGGGACTGCGCGGCGTGCACGGCCCGCAGCGGAAGCTCGGTGTCACCCAGGGTGCGGGACCAGATCTCGCGGCCGATGCGGTCGCGCTCGGACCGGGTCCGGTGCTGCGCGGGCAGGGCCTCGTCCCGGGCCCGGAACTCGGCGACGGCGGCGGCCACGGCCGCTCCCATCGCCTCGGGGCCGGGCAGCCCCGGAACCTGCCGCCAGCCGCCGCGCGGCGGGAGCACGCCGGCCCAGGGCGGTCCGGTGACCGGCCCGGGCACGGTGGCCTCGGCCGAGGCCTCGTCCACGGACTCCAGCAGCTCACCGGCTGACACCGTCAGGTCCAGTGGCATCGCGACGGGCGCGGCGAGCCGCACCGTACGGATGGCCAGGATGTCGAAGGACGGCGGCCGTCCGAAGACGGCGAGCGCGCCGCCGCCGGCCTGCAGGCGTACGGCGGCGGCGCGGTCGTAGTGCACCAGCCGGCCCAGGAAGGCGGCGAGGTCCGCCGCCTCCCCGGAATCGGCGAAGCGCAGCTGGTCGTTCATGCCGCGAGGGGCCCTTCCCGGCCGGTGCCGGACTCGGACCCGGTCGCGGGTGCGTCGAGGTACTCCTCAAGGAAGTGCCTCTCCTCGGCCGTGATGCGGCGGGGCCGCCCCGCGGCGAGGTTGTAGGGCACGACCACGGTCTCGGCGCGCACGTAGACCGTCTCGGGCGCGTCCTCGGTCGCCTCGTCCTTGACCTCGTAGCGGATGGTCAGGGACGCGGCGCCTATCCGGGTCACCCAGGACTCGATGAGGACCGGCTCGTGGCGGTGCACGAGGGGCAGCTTGTAGTCGATCTCGTGACGGGCCACGACGGACCCGCCCGTGAAGGACTCACTGCCCTCCCCCGGCGCGAGGCGGAACATGAAGTCGATCCGCGCCTCCTCCAGATAGCGGAGGAAGACGACGTTGTTGACGTGCCCGAAGGCATCCATGTCCGCCCAGCGCAGGGGGCACCGGTAGTGGTGTCTGGCCATGACCGCGACCTCAGCCTCGGGTGAGCTTCTTGTAGGTGGCACGGTGCGGACGGGTCGCGTCCGCACCGAGCCGCTCGACCTTGTTCTTCTCGTACGACTCGAAGTTGCCCTCGAACCAGTACCACTTGGACTCGCCCTCGTACGCCAGGATGTGCGTGGCGACCCGGTCGAGGAACCAGCGGTCGTGGGAGATGACCACGGCCGCACCGGGGAACTCCAGCAGCGCGTTCTCGAGCGAGGACAGGGTCTCGACGTCGAGGTCGTTGGTGGGCTCGTCGAGGAGCAGCAGGTTGCCGCCCTCCTTGAGCGTCAGCGCCAGGTTGAGGCGGTTGCGCTCACCACCGGACAGGACGCCGGCCGGCTTCTGCTGGTCCGGGCCCTTGAAGCCGAAGGCGCTGACGTACGCGCGGGACGGCATCTCGACCTGGCCCACGTTGATGTAGTCGAGCTCGTCCGACACGACCGCCCAGAGGGTCTTCTTGGGGTCGATGTTGGCGCGGGACTGGTCGACGTAGCTGATCTTGACGGTCTCGCCGACCTTGACGGAGCCGGAGTCCGGCGCCTCCAGGCCCTGGATCATCTTGAAGAGCGTGGTCTTGCCGGCACCGTTCGGGCCGATGATGCCGACGATGCCGTTGCGCGGCAGCGTGAAGGACAGGTCGTCGATGAGGACCTTGTCGCCGAACGCCTTGGAGAGGTTGTTGACCTCGACCACGATCGAGCCCAGACGCGGGCCCGGCGGGATCTGGATCTCCTCGAAGTCCAGCTTCCGCATCTTGTCCGCCTCGGCGGCCATCTCCTCGTAGCGGGCGAGGCGGGCCTTGGACTTGGTCTGGCGGCCCTTGGCGTTGGAGCGGACCCACTCCAGCTCTTCCTTGAGGCGCTTCTGGCGCTTCTCGTCCTTGCGGCCCTCGACCTTGAGGCGGGTGGCCTTCTTCTCCAGGTAGGTGGAGTAGTTGCCCTCGTAGGGGTGCGCGCGGCCGCGGTCGAGCTCAAGGATCCACTCGGCGACGTTGTTCAGGAAGTACCGGTCGTGGGTGACGGCCACGACGGCGCCCTTGTACTGCGAGAGGTGCTGCTCCAGCCAGTTCACCGACTCGGCGTCGAGGTGGTTGGTGGGCTCGTCGAGGAGGAGCAGGTCCGGGGCCTCGATCAGCAGCTTGCAGAGCGCCACGCGGCGCTTCTCGCCACCGGAGAGGGTGGTGACCGGCCAGTCGCCGGGCGGGCAGCCCAGGGCGTCCATGGCCTGCTCCAGCTGGGCGTCCAGGTCCCACGCGTTGGCGTGGTCCAGGTCCTCCTGGAGCTTGCCCATCTCGTCCATGAGGGCGTCGGTGTACTCGACGCCCATCAGCTCGGCGACCTCGTTGAAGCGCTTGAGCTTCTTCATGACGTCGGCGGCGCCGTCCTGGACGTTCTCCAGGACCGTCTTCGACTCGTCGAGCTTGGGCTCCTGCATGAGGATGCCGACGGTGAAGCCGGGCGACAGGAAGGCGTCACCGTTGGACGGCTGCTCCAGGCCCGCCATGATCTTCAGAACGGTGGACTTACCGGCGCCGTTGGGGCCGACCACACCGATCTTCGCGCCGGGCAGGAAGTTCAAGGAGACGTCATCAAGAATCACCTTGTCGCCGTGCGCCTTGCGCGTCTTGCGCATGGTGTAGATGAACTCAGCCAAGAGAAACCGTCCGGCAGATCGATGGTGGGCAGATACACCCCATCTTGCCGTACGTCCATACCCTCGGGCGAATGGGTAGGTCAGGCGCCCCTGACCTGCGGCGCGACCGGAGGGGGAGCCTCCACATTCGGTCACTGTCGGTCATCGCCGGTGCGCGAGCCCGGGACGCACGCCCCCGCGGGGTGCGGCGGCGCCGATCCGCCCGGACGGCACCCGCCGCCGCTTCGCCGCGGGGCAGGACGCCTCTGGCAGGGCGAACGGACGTGGATACCCGGGGGGTTCAGTGGGGAACACACTGATTGCGTTGGCCGTGGCCGTGGCCGTGGTGGGTGTCGCGGGCACTCGGCGGGGAGAGCAGCAGGCAGGACGGCGAGCGGGGACAGCCGCCGGCCGAGGTGCATGAGGACGGCCCCCGCGGGACGGCCCCCGCGGGACGGGCCCCGGGCCGTCCCTGGCCGTCCCTGGCCGTCCCTGGCCGGGCAGGATGGCGGGGAGTGCGGGGGCGCGGCCTCCGTCAGCCGTACACGGAGGTACATGTGAACAACGCGCTGCTGGCGCTCGCCGGCGCGATCGTCGCGGTGACCGGCACCCTGCTCGCGCCGATCCTCTCCCAGCGCGTGCTCGCACGCGTGCAGACGCAGCAGTTCGAACGGCAGGAGCGGGCGGCCGACGCCCAGTGGGTGCGCGAGCAGCGCGTGGCGGGGGTGGAGAAGCGGCGGGCCTGCTACGTCACGGCGAACTCCGGCTACCGCCGCTACCGCATCGAGCTCATGAAGTACCTGTGGCTCGTCCACAAGGGCGAGGTCACCGCGCAGGCGCGGACCGATCTGGAGGAGACGCGGCTGGCCATGCACACCGCCTTCGCGGAGGCCCAGATGGTCGCCTCGGACGCGGTGCTGCAGGAGCTGGACGCGATGACGGCGACCCTGGCCGGCGCGTACAGCCGCACCCTGCACCTGGAGGACGGCGACCCGCACCCCGGCTGGTCGTTCGAGGAGATACAGACCGAGCTGCTGCAGCTGGGGGACCACTGGAAGAACATGCGCGGCCTCATGCGGGCCGACCTGGGGGTGAGTCCGGGCCCGACCGCCGCGGACGCCTGACCCGTCAGCGGGGGCGGTAGACGGTCAGGGCGTCGGGGAGCTCGTCGAGGACGAGGTCGGTCGGGGCCTCGGCGTACTCGCCGTCGTAGGCGAGCGGGGTGCCCGCGGGGATGTCCCCGATACGCAGGCTGCGCAGGCGGGTGGCCACGTGGATCGGGGAGCGGCTCAGCGGCCCCGTGAAGGCGGCGGCCAGGAGCCGCGGGCCGGGGCGGCCACCGCCGTGGACGAGGCGCAGGTCCAGCAGGCCCTCGCCGAGATGGTCACGGCGGCGCGGGGTGGGGCCGGTGCCGTGGTAGGTGCCGTTGCCCGCGAAGAGCAGCCATACGCTCCGGGGCCGCCCGGCCAGCCGCAGCCGCACGGGCCGCTGGGAGCGCAGCACCCGCCAGGCCGCGAGCAGCGCGGCCGGGCCGCCGCCGATGCGCGGGGCCCAGCGCAGCCGGTGGCCGAGCAGCTCCGGATAGGCGCCGATGCTGAAGTTGTTCAGGAAGTAGCCGGGCTCTCCCCCGGGCCCCGGGGAGAAACGGCCCACGCCGACGCGGACGGCCTGCCCCTGCGCCACGGCCTCGCAGGTCGCCTCGGCTCCGGCGAGGCCGAAGTCCATCGCGAAGTGGTTGAGGGTGCCGCCGGGGAACAGGGCCAGCGGCACCCCGGCCCGCAGTGCGGCGGTGGCGGCCGCGTTGACCGTGCCGTCGCCGCCGCACACCCCGAGCACGGTGGCCCGCGAGGCCGCCTTCGCGAGGGCGGCGGACAGCTCCTGGCCCTCGCACTCGATCACCTCCGCCGCGGGCAGACGGGTGCGCAGGATGTCGAGACCCGCGGCGGCGGCCGTCCCCGACCCGGTGTTGACCACCACGGTGAGCCCGGCCCCGTCGGGGAGTGCGGGGGCCCCGGCGGCCGGCCGCTCGTCGCCCGGCACGACCCGGGCCTCCTGCGCGTCGCGCGCGAGGCGGCGTACGACGAATCCGGCGGCCACCCCCAGTGACGCGCCCACGAGCACGTCGGAGGGGTAGTGCACCCCGGTGTAGACCCGGGAGAACGCCACGGACGCGGCGACCGGGGCGAGGACGGCCCCCCAGCCCGGGGAGGCCAGCGCCACCCCGGTGGCGAAGGCGAAGGCCGACGCGGAGTGCCCGGACGGGAAGGAGGTGGTCTGCGGCTGTGTGGCCAGCTGCCGGGTCAGGGGTACGCCTTCCAGCAGCGGCCGGGGACGGCGTACGGACCACTTGCCGACGGTGTTGATGGTCGCGGAGGCCAGCGCCAGCGAGGCGACCCCGCGCACGGCGGCCTTGCGGGCACCGTTCGACCCGAAGACCGCGATCGCCGCGGCGGCCCCGCCCCACAGCACCCCGTGGTTCGCGGCCCGGCCGAGCCGCGGCAGCACCCGGTCGGCCCCGGGCCAGTGCCGCTGCGCCACCGCGTCGAACAGCCGACGGTCCCACCGGGCGAAGGCGCCGGACCAGGTCAGTTCTTGATCAGCCATCTTCTGCCCTTACCCCGGGCGGCGGATCCGAACCGGTCCGCGCGGCCACCCGGCCCATCGGGCCCATCCGGTCGGGCCGCGCGGCCCCGATCGTCAGGTCACCCCGCAGGACCTCAGGGCGTGTCCTCCTCGTCCAGCGGGCGCTTGCGGAGCAGCAGCACCACCAGACCGCCCAGGACCACCAGGCCCACCGCCAGGGAGGCGATGACCGGGGTGGCCGCCGAGCTGCCGCTGGTCGCCAGCCGCTCGTCGTCCGGGGAGGTCGTCGCGAGGGCCGCGGACCGCTCGCCCAGCGCCTCGGCCGCCGAGCCGGAACCGGCTCCCGAGACATCGCCCGAGGTGCCTCCCGGCGCCGGGGCCGGGGGCTGCGGCCAGACCGCCGTGGCCGTGGCGGCGGCCGCGGACTCGCTGGAGCCGGCCACGATCTGGGCGTGGGTCGGCAGTTCACCGGTGAAGACCCGCCCGACCGGCACCTTGGTCGCGCCCTGGACGGTGACCGAGGCCGTCCCGTCGGGGGTGCCCGCGGGCACCTCGAAGTACAGCCGGCTGCCGTTGACGGCGGTGGTCAGCGGCTGCCCCTCGGCGTCCACCACCCGCACCCCCATCGCGACGGCCGCCGCGTCCGGGATGACCGACACGCTCGGCGCCCCGGTCCGCACGGTCACCGGGCCGAGCCGGGTGCCCACGGCCCCCGACACCTCGCCCGGGTCCAGCCCGAGCGAGGCCGGTGGCTCCGGCAGCTGCCCGGCGGCCCGCTGCAGGTAGTCGGCCAGCTTCTCGGCCGCCGGGTCCGCGGCCTCGACCTGTGCCCCCTCCGCCAGCCGCCAGATCGCCACCTGGGTTCCGGCGGCCGCGCTCTGCGCCGTGAGGGCCCCGGCCCCGGCCGCCTTGGCGAGCCCGGCCAGATCGTTGTGCTGCGGGTAGGAGTGCTCCAGGACCCAGCGGATCCGGCCCGCCTCCCGGTTCCCGGCGAGCGGGCTGCCGCTCCAGCCGCTCTCGGTGTACCGGGCCTGCGGCTGGGCGTTGCCCGTCACGCCGACCCCGTACGTCTGGAGCATCCCGCCGCCGTCGACCCGCATCTCGTAGAGCCCGGCCGGGATCTGCCGGACCGAGCCGTCCCCGGACCGCAGGACCGCCTGCCCGAACGTCTTCAGCCCGTCCAGCACGGCGCTCGCACCCTCGGGTGACCTGGGCGCCACCGGTCCGGAGTCGGCGGCCGCCCGCGCCGCGGGCGCGGTGGCGAGGGCCGCGGCCAGCAGGGCCACCGCCAGCGGCCGGCGCGCGGAGCCCCGTACCGCGGCGGGAGGTTCGAGAGGAACCGGGGCAGGAGCAGCAGCTGGAGCTGGAGCTGGAACAGGCGCAGACGCAGGCGCAGACGCAGGAGTGGGATCAGGAGCGGAGAATGCGGGAACGGCAATCGACACAGTCTTCCCCTTCGGGCCAAAGACCCAGGTGCCCGTGAGTACCGGGGAATCCTATCCGCCTCGAACACTCAGACCACCGCCGCCTTCTGAGTGACCATCAGCGGTGTATCCGTCCGTACCACGCGCCGGAAGGCGGCGGTACCGCGATTCAGGTCATGACCGATGGCCGTCGCGTCGATCTCCGCGGAGAACCACCGGTTGCCCTCTCCGTCGGGCGGGTCCTCCCGCACCCGTAGCCTTCCGTGCACCACCAGCGGCTCGCCGACGGATACGGAACCGGCGAGGTTCACGGCGAGCGTCCGCCGCGCCCACACCGTGTAGAAGCTGGTGGTCCCGTCCGTCCAGGCGTCCTTGCGCCGGTCGAAGTACCTCGGCGTCACGGCGAAGCGGAACCGCGCCGCCGGACCGTTCACCGTCTCCTTGTAGTCGATCTGCGTCGCCACATAGCCCACCAGCGTCACCTGGGTGTCGTACATCCCGGTCGCCCTCCCCCATGGTTCCGGTCCGTACGGATCCGTACGGACCATCCGCACGGACCATCCGTACGGGGTACGAACCATGCTGGGGCAGGCCGCCGATCCCCGCTCCGGCCTGTGGATTACTGCCGGGTTGTGGACAACCTGCTCCCCCCTGCGGCCACCGTGGCGTACTGCTCCCGCACCTCCCGGTAGCGCAGCAGCTCCGCCGCCACCGGCTCCAGCACCCGGGCCCGGCCGCACCCGGCCGCCGCCTGCCGCAGTCTGCGCTCCGCGTCCTGCCCGTACCTGCGCGCCGGGCCCCGGGCCGCGATCGAGCAGGACCATTCCACCAGCGGGCCGCCGATGATGCCCGCCACCATCAGCAGTACCGGCGGCAGCAGCCTCGGCTCCAGGACCCCGACGATCTGCCCGACCAGCCACAGCCCGCCGTAGATCTGCAGCAGGGTCATGGCCGCCTGCGCCAGCACCGCCGCCGGCCACCATGTGGGCCGCGGCGGTTTGACGCTCGGCACCGCGACCGCCGCCCCGAGGGTCACCGCGATCTCGTCCAGCGCCTCCGGCAGCCGCTCCGCGCCGCGCACCGCGGTCTCGCGGACCGCCTGCGCCCACGGGTCCGGCAGTCCGGACACGGCCTCGTCGGCGACCGCCCGCACCGCCTGCTCCACCCGCTGACGCGCGGTCACCTCCTCCTCGGCCGGGGCCTCGGCGACCGCCGGGCCGCGCCCGCCGATCGCCGCGAGGGCGGCCAGACCCGCCAGGCTGCGGGGCGCACGGCGGCCCTCGTACCAGCGCCACAGCCGCAGCCACGGCGTCCCGCACGCCTTCCCGGCGTTGCGCCGCCACGCGCGCTCGGCGGCGAGCCCGGCCGCGTACGCCCCGACCGCCTCGGCGAGCCGGTCCTCGAACTCGGCGCGCGCCGCCTCCCCGATCTCCGGCCCGGGGTGCCCGTCGGCCACGTACAGCGGTCGCAGACGCACGGCCGCGCGGTCGACGTCGGCGGAGATCCGCCGGGTGGCCGCGCCCTTCTCCTGGGTGAACTGTCCGAGGAGCTCGCGCAGTTCCCCGACGCCCTCCCCGGTGAGTGCGGACAGCCCGAGGACGGTGGCGCCGGGCTCGCCGTGCTCGCCGAGGGCGATGCCGTCGTCGTCGAGGAGCCGGCGCAGATCGTCCAGTACGAGGTCGGCGGCCTCCCCGGGCAGCCGGTCCACCTGGTTCAGGACGACGAAGGTCACCTCCGCGTGCCCGGCGAGCGGCCGCAGGTAGCGCTCGTGCAGCACGGCGTCCGCGTACTTCTCCGGATCCACCACCCACACCACGGCATCGACCAGCGCCAGCACCCGGTCCACGTGGTCCCGGTGCGCGCCGACCGCCGAGTCCAGGTCGGGCAGGTCGACGAGGACCATCCCGCGCAGCGCCTCCGCTTCCGAGGTCTCGCGGGGCCGGCGCCGCAGCCGCCCCGGGATCTCCAGGCGGTCCAGCAGTCCGGCGGCTCCGTCCGACCAGCTGCATGCGATGGGCGCGGCGGTGGTCGGGCGGCGCAGCCCCATCTCGGAGATCTGCACACCGGCGAGTGAATTGAAGAGAGTGGACTTGCCGCTTCCGGTGGCTCCGGCGATCGCGACGACCGTGTGCTGGGGCGACAGCCCACGGCGCGCGGCCGCCTCGTCCAGTACCCGCCCGGCCTCGGCGAGGGTCTTTCCGTCGAGCCTGGTCCGGGACAGCCCGACCAGCTGGCGCAGCGCGTCGAGGCGCAGCCGCAGGGCCTGTCCCTCGGGGCTGAGCGGGGGCGCGGTCGACTTGCCGCCGTCACTGCCCGCGCCGGAGACGGCCCGTACGAGGGCCTCGTCGCCCTCGTACCCGTCGCCCCCCTCCTCGTCCTCGTTCCCGTCCACGGGCCGGGGGCGCGAGCGCGCGATGAGTCCGTCGTCCCAGCGGTCGTCGGTGCGGTCGGTCAGGGCGGTCACCGCGTCACCTCTCCTTCTGCAGTACGGACAGCGCGGCAATCAGCTCGGCCTGTGGTTCCGGGGTCACTTCGAGCGCCTCCAGCGGGGCGAGCCGGCGGTCGCGTTCGGCGCGCAGCACCTGGTCGAGGTGGTCGCCGACCAGTTCCCCGCCCCGGTCGCGCAGCCGCAGGGCGGCCTGCGCGCCGATCCGTTCGGCGAGCTTCTCCCCTGCGGGCCGGGCCCGTTTGCCGCCGAGGAGGGCGGCGACGAGCAGGGCGGCCACGCCGTCGGGGTCGGGTGCGGGCTGCCGGTCGCTCTTGGCCACCTCCTCCTCGGCGAGTTCCTCCAGGACCCGTCGCCAGCGGCGTACGGCCATGCCGATGCGCTCGCCCGCCTCCCGGTCGGGCGCGGGCAGCGAGACCGCGCCGGCGGCCGGCTCGCGCCGCCAGGCCTCGGCGATTCGCTCGTCGGCGGCGGCGACGGCGCACTGGAGGAGCGCGGCGAGGGATTCGGCGAGCGAGTCCAGCAGTTCGTCGGCGCTCGTGTCGAGCGGGTAGCCGCGCCACCGGGTCAGCGCGTCCCCGGCCAGTACGGCGCCGTGGTCGAGACGGCCCCGGACCCGCTTGCCCTCCCGTTTGTACGCGTCCTCGACGGCCGAGGTCAGCCGTACGGCGGCGGCGTGCTGGGCGGCGACGGCGGAGGCGAGCTCCGGCATCCGGCGCCTCAGGGAATCCAGCGCGCCGAGCGCGGTGCGCCCGACGGCGTACTGCCGGGCGGCCGGGTCCTGCGCGTGGTGGGCGAGCCAGGCGAACAGCGGGGCGACGGCACTGGCCGGCAGCAGGCCGCCCCCGCCGGTGGACTCGGGCAGCTCCGGGACGGTGAACCGCGGTACGTCGCCCAGCCCGGCCTTGGTGAGCAGGGCCCCGTACTGCCGCGAGACCTCGGCGAGCACCTGGTGCGGGACCCGGTCGAGGACGGTGATGAGGGTGGCTCTGTACTGCTTGGCGGTGCGCAGCAGGTGCCAGGGGACGGCGTCGGCGTACCGCGAGGCGGTGGTGACCATCACCCAGACGTCGGCGGCGCAGATGAGCTGGGCGGCGAGGGTCCGGTTCTCGACCACCAGGGAGTCGATGTCGGGGGCGTCGAGGATGGCGAGCCCGCGCGGCAGGCTGGAAACGGTCTCGATCCGCATCTCGCGGGTCGCGTGGGTGTCGGCCGGTCCGCGGTCGCGGGCCCGGGTTCTGGCGGCGGGGGGCACCTCCTCCTCCCCGTGCGGCACCCAGACCCGCATCAGGTCGGGCAGTACGCGCATTCCGGCGAACCAGTGGTGGTCATCCGGATGGCAGACGAGCACCGGTGTGCGCGTGGTCGGGCGCAGCACCCCGGCTTCGCTGACCTGTCGGCCGACGAGGGAGTTGACGAGGGTGGACTTGCCGGCCCCGGTGGACCCGCCGACGACGGCGAGCATCGGCGCCTCGGGCGCCTTCAGCCGGGGTACGAGGTAGTCGTCGAGCTGCGCGAGCAGCTCGGCTCTGGTCTGGCGGGCGCGCGGAGCGCCGGGCAGGGGCAGCGGCAGACGCACGGACGCGACCCGGTCGCGCAGGGCGGACAGGGCATCGAGCAGCTGAGGCCGAACATCCAAGGTCACCACATGCGAAGAATGCCCAATTTGGGACCATTTTTGAAGCTTATACGTCCTCTGCGCGCCGACCGCGACTCCAGTGGGACATTCTGGGCACGACGGACGAGTGGGGCACAGGCATAACGAGTGCACAACACCAGGGGCGCCGCGGCGCAAAAGCGATGCGAGAATCGCACCTGCCTGCGATTATCGGGACCGCTTCACCGAACCTCCACATCGTGGCTCGCGGGTGAAGCAACCGGGACAAGGCGACCGGAGCCCTATCCTTGATCCGGCACGGACCTCAGCCCCACCCCCACCGGGGGCTCCAGGCCCACCAAGGCCGCCTTCCGGCCCCCGTAGCTCAGTGGATAGAGCAGGTGCCTTCTAAGCACTTGGCCGCAGGTTCGAGTCCTGCCGGGGGCACTCCTCACGTCCCGCCTCAAGCCCTCCCCCCGGGGAGGGTTTTCGTGTGGGCCGGCTCCGCCGGACCTGCCCCGGAGCCCGGCGACTCGCCCTAGATGTCCCGCGCCGGGCGGTACTTGTAGTACGTCAGGAACATGTCCACCCCGGTCTCGCTCAGGGCTGTGGTGGTCTCCTGGGGCAGACCCACCCCGTAGGCGCTGTGGATCAGGTGCGGGTAGAGCACCAGCGAGTAGAACTGGATGATGGCGACCTCGACGTCCGGCATGTCGAGGCGGCCCTCCGCGATGAGCCGCTCGAAGGTGTCGAGCAGGGCCGGACGGACCCGGTCGGGGCCGCTCCGCTTCCAGGCCAGGCCCAGTTCGGGGAAACGGATGGTCTCGTTGACCACCAGGTGACGCAGCGCCATCACGTCGGGCCGGATCATGCCCTTCACCCAGGCCTCGGCGGTCCACACCAGCGCGGTGCGGAGGTCGTCGATGTCCTCCAGGCGGGCGGCGGTGCCTTCGACGGCCGCGCCCAGGGCCTCTTCGAGGGCGTCCCCGATGACGGCCAGGAAGAGCGCGTCCTTGTTCCCGAAGTGGTTGTAGACGGTCACCTTGGAGACTCCGGCCTCCGCGGCGATGGTGTCCATGCCGACCTTGAAGCCGTCCCGCACGAAGGCCGTTCGCGCGGCCCTGACGATCGCCAGCCGCTTGCGGGCGGCCCGGTCGCCCGTCGGCACCCGCGGGGTCTCTTCCATCACCGCTCCGCTCGCCTTCGCAATCCTCGACCCGTCCCCCACCGGTCGGGCGCCAGCCTAGCAGCCCCTGAACTGATCAGTTGAGTTCATATGAACCGACCTGTACAGTTCAAGCGCGCCGAGTCCCACGGGGGTGGGCTGGGCGCCCCACCTCGGCCGGAGGGATCCCGGCGCGCGTCGCTCCGCTCGGGCCGTTCGAGGCCGCAGCGGGCCACCGGCTGCCGCTCCGCGCCGAGGACATGGACGCGGACGTGGACATGGACGCGCGCCGGTTCGGGCAACCGGCCGCCCGCGAGCGGCCGGCCGATCTCTGGACGCGCGCGCCGCGCCCCCTCGTCCGAGCCACCGTGCATCCATCTCGCGCTGTTCCGCCGCGAGTTCGACCGGACACCGCGGCCGCGGACCGGTGTCAGCGGGCCGTCAGCCGGTCGTCAGCGGGTGGCCGCACCGTCCTCCTGTCGGGCAGGACCGGGCCACACCCCCAGGAGACACCTGAGATGAGCATCGAAAGCAACGGCATGCGGCGGGACGAGCTGTCCGCGTTCGTCGAGGCGACCGCCGAGGAGTTCGGCATTCCCGGGGTCTGCGTCGGGGTGCTGATGGACGGTCAGGAGGCCTGCGTCTCCTACGGGGTGACCCATCTCGACCACCCGCAGCCGGTCGACGACAACACGCTCTTCCACCTGGCGTCGGTGACCAAGACCTTCACCGCCACCGCGCTGATGCGCCTGGTCGCCGAGGGCCGGGTGGAGCTCGACGCTCCGGTGCGCCGGTACGTTCCCGGGCTGGAGCTCGCCGACGAGCGCGCGCCGGAGCGGATCACCGTGCTGAACCTCCTCCACCACACCGCGGGCCTGGAGTGGAACCTGATCTTCACCGGCGACGAGGCCGGCACCCTGGCCGGCTTCGTGGCACACCTGCCCGAGCTCCCGCTGATCGCCCCGCCCGGTACCCGCGCCTCCTACGGCCAGGCCGGCTGCAACCTGCTCGGCCGGATCATCGAGACGGCTCTTCGGCCGGGCCCCGACCTCCGTACCCCGACCGACTTGCGGGAAGGCCGGGGATGCGGTTGCGTCGAAGGAGATGGGTACGTGGTTTCCGTCTCCCCTGGGTTGGGGGTGAGCCATCGTGCTGTTCACCCATCGCGCGGAGGCCGGCGAGAAGCTCGCCGAGGCACTCCGGCACCTGAAGGGGGAAGATCCCGTCGTACTGGGCCTGCCCCGCGGCGGAGTACCGGTCGCCTACCGGGTGGCCCGCGCGCTCGGCGCCCCGCTCGATGTGATCGTGGTGCGCAAGCTCGGCGTCCCCCACCACCGTGAGCTGGGCTTCGGCGCCATCGGCGAGGGCGGCGTACGCGTCATCAGCGAGGACATCGTCCGCGGCAGCCGCCTGGGACCGCAGGACATCGAGGCGGTCGAGCACGCCGAGGAGGCGGAGCTCACCCGGCGGGCCAGGAGGTTCCGCGGGGACCGGCCGCGGGTGCCCCTGGACGGCCGGACCGTGATCGTCGTGGACGACGGGATCGCGACCGGGGCCACGGCCGCCGCCGCGTGCGAGGTCGTACGGGCGCAGGGCGCGGCGCGCGTGGTGCTGGCCGTTCCGGTGGCCCCGCCGGACGCGGTCGCCCGGCTGGGCTCGGCGGCCGACGAGGTGGTGTGCCTGGCCACACCGCACGCCTTCCGTGCCGTCGGCGAGTGGTACCAGGACTTCACCCAGACCCCCGACGAGGAGGTCGTCTTCCTGCTGGCGCGGGCGGCCGCCGACCCTGTCACCCGCCCGCCCGTCCGGGCCGCCGAGGTCGAGGTGGACGCCGGTGGCATCGTCCTGGCCGGGGACCTCGCCCTGCCGGAGGGCGCCGGGGCGGTCGTCGTGTTCGCGCACGGCTCCGGCAGCAGCCGCCACAGCCCGCGCAACCGGTCGGTGGCGGCGGACCTCAACCGGGCGGGCCTGGCCACGCTGCTCCTCGACCTGCTCACGCCCGACGAGGAGGCCGACCGGGCCAACGTCTTCGACATAGAGACCCTGGCCGGGCGGCTCGCGGACGCCACCGCCTGGCTGCGCCGCCGCGAGGCCCTCCCGACGGGCTGGTTCGGGGCGAGCACCGGGGCCGCGGCGGCGCTGTGGGCGGCCGGGGAGACGGGCGCGGAGATCGGCGCCGTGGTGTCCCGCGGTGGCCGGCCGGACCTGGCCGGTGCGCGGCTCGCCGCCGTACGGGCTCCCACGCTGCTGATCGTGGGCGGCCGGGACTCGACGGTGCTCGACCTCAATCGCCGGGCCCAGCGCGAGCTGCGCTGCGAGAACCGACTGGAGATCGTCCCGGGGGCCACCCACCTCTTCGAGGAGCCGGGAGCCCTGGAGGAGGTGGCCGGCCTGGCCCGCGACTGGTTCACCCGCCACCTGGTGCCCTCGTAGACCGGACCGGTCGGACCGGACCGGTCGCGCCGTGACGGCAGCGGTGGTGACGGCAGCGGTGGCGCGCCGGCGGCGGCACGCGCGACCATGAGGAGATGGAGCAGGCGTCGGTGCAGGATGTCAGCACCCCGGGCCGCATCGCGTCGCCCGGTGAGGGCATCGGCCCGGACGAGCTGGCGCTCGCCGCCCGCAACCACGGGCTTCCGCTGGAGGCCCTGCGCTACGAGGTCACACCGCCCGGACTCCACTACGTCCTGGTCCACTACGACATACCCGCCGCCGACCCGGCCGGATGGTCCCTCACCGTCGGCGGCCGGGTCCGTACCCCGCTGACCCTGGACCTCGCCGCCCTGCGCGCGTTCCCCGCGGTCACCCACCGCGTCACCATGGAGTGCGCCGGCAACGGCCGGGCCCGCCTGACGCCCCGGCCGGTCAGCCAGCCGTGGCTGGTCGAGGCGGTGGGCACCGCCGACTGGACGGGCGTACCGCTGCGTCTGGTGCTCGCCGGGGCCGGGGTGCGGCCGGACGCCGTCGAGGCCGTGTTCACCGGCGCCGACCACGGGGTCGAACGCGGCGTCGAGCAGGACTACCGGCGCAGCCTGCCGGTGGCGGCCGCCACCGGGGACGACCCCGAGGTGCTGATCGCCTACGCCATGAACGGCCTGCCCCTGCCCCCGCAGCACGGGTGTCCGCTGCGGCTGGTCGTCCCCGGCTGGTACGGCATGGCGCACGTCAAATGGCTGCGCGAGATCACCCTCGTCGACGCGCCGTTCACCGGATTCCAGCAGGCCGTGGCCTACCGCTACCGGCGGGCCGCCGACGATCCGGACGACCCCGGCGAGCCGGTCACCCGGATCGCGCCGCGCGCCCTGATGGTCCCGCCCGGTTTCCCCGACTTCATGTCCCGCACCCGTGTCGTGCGCCCCGGCCCCGTACCGCTGGAGGGGCGGGCCTGGTCCGGCCACGGGGCCGTCGAACGGGTGGAGGTGAGCGCCGACGGGGGCCGCTCCTGGACCCGGGCCGAGGTCGCGCCGCCGGGGCCGCACAGGTGGGCGTGGCAGGCCTGGTCCTGTGTCTGGGCGGCGGCGCCGGGCCGCCACACGCTCACCGTCCGCGCCACGGACACCGAGGGCGGCACGCAGCCCCTCGAACAGCCCTGGAACCGGGGCGGTTTCGGCAACAACCTGGTCCAGGACGTCCCGGTCCTGTGCTGCTGAGCGGGGGGCGGGGGGACGACGGCGGACAGCGGTGCGCCGTCAGCCGAAGCGGCCTTCGACGTAGTCCGCGGTGCGCTGGTCGGAGGGGGCGGAGAACATCGCCGGGGTGGGGCCGTGCTCGACGATCCGGCCCGGGGTGCCCTGCTCGGCGAGGAAGAAGGCGCACTGGTCGGAGACGCGGGCCGCCTGCTGCATGTTGTGGGTGACGATCACGATGGTGACCTCGTCGGCCAGATCCCGGATGGTCTCCTCGATGCGGCGGGTCGAGGTGGGGTCCAGGGCGGAGCAGGGTTCGTCCATGAGGAGGATCCGGGGGCGGACCGCCAGCGAGCGGGCGATGCACAGGCGCTGCTGCTGGCCTCCGGAGAGGGCGCCGCCCGGCTGGCGCAGGCGGTCGCGGACCTCCTTCCACAGCCCCGCCTTGCTGAGGCACTCCTCCACCAGGTCGTCCCTCACGGCCCCCGAGGCGCGCACGCCGGTGAGTTTCAGGCCCGCCGTGACGTTGTCGTAGACCGACATCGCGGGGAAGGGGTTCGGCTTCTGGAAGACCATGCCGATGCGCCGGCGGGCGTCCGTCAGCCGGCGGCCGCGGGCGTAGATGTCCTCACCGTCGAGCAGGACCTCCCCGGCCAGTTCGGCGCCCGGGATCAGCTCGTGCATGCGGTTGAGGATGCGCAGGAAGGTCGACTTGCCGCAGCCCGAGGGGCCGATCAGGGCCGTCACGCGGCTGCCGGGCATCTCCAGCGAGACCCGGCTGAGGACCTTGCGGCCGCCGAACCAGGCGGAGATCCCGCGGGCGTCGAGGGAGGAGGCACCCGTGGAGGTGGCCTGGGGCAGGGTGAGCGTCTCGGTCATGGGGGCCTCGATCAAAGGAGGTTGGGCAGGAGCAGGGCGGCCTGGTCGGACACGGCGAGGCCGAGGGCGGCCAGCACGGGGAAACCCACGAGCCAGGTGTGGGCGCGGCCCCAGCGGACGCGGGCCCAGGCCAGGGCGGCCGCCGCGAGCAGCAGGGCCTGGCCCCACAGGATCAGCGGCATCCAGGCCGAGGACTGCCCGGCCATCGGAGCCTCGTCGGCGGGCAGCCGGCCGGGGGCGCGTCCGCCGGACTGCTGGGCGGGCGAGACGAGCTCGGCGTCGACCTGGAGCACACCGCCCGGCATGTACGGGGTTCCGTCGGCGGTCATCAGGGTCAGCAGGCCCGCCTCCCCCGTCGGCCTGACGGGTTGCGGGTCCCCGGCCCGGCGGACGCCGAGGACCCGGTACGCGTGCTCGCCCTGCCCGGTCGTGACGGTGAAGGTCTCGCCCCGCTCCAGGTCGCCGATGTGGCCGAACGGGCCGCCGTAGCCCGCCTGGCGGCCCATCAGGATACTGGTTCCGGGCTGGCCGGGGAGCACGGTGTCGCGCCGGTGTCCGGGGCCCGATGCCAGCACCTCGGCGGTGGTCGCCTCGCGGACGACCTCCCGTACGCCGATCTGCGGGATGGCCAGCAGCGCGACGGGGGCGCCGGCCTCGGTCGGGCCCAGCGGGGCGGTGGCGTTGGCGAGCTGGTCGCGCAGCTCGGCGTACCCGACCCGGCGGTCCCGCTCGTGGCGGAGGTGGCCGAGGGGTCCTACCTCGGCGACGAAGCCGAGGAGGAGCGCACCCAGGATGGCCAGGGCGGCGCCGGCGGCCCACAGGCCGGGGCCGGCTGCCGGGGCGGACCCCGGCCCCGCCGGAGCACGGACGGCTCCTGCGGGGTCGGGGCGCGCGTCCACCGGCTCGGTGGCGGTGGCGGTCATTTGTCCTTCTCCGTCGCTCGGTTGCTGTTCGTGCGGGCGGTACGGCCGCTGCGGCTGCTGCGGCTGCGGCTGCGGCTGCTTCAGTTGCCCGGGGTGCGGGAGGCGCCCGGGAAGCTCAGCAGCCCGCGGCGGCGGGCCCACCAGACGGCGGAGCCGCCGGTCAGCACCAGGCCCGCGGCGATCAGGGCGAGGGTGGTGGCGTCCGTACCCGTGTCGGCCAGGCCGCCGCCCGCGCGGGAGCCGCCGGAGCCGCCGGTGGCGGTGCTGCCGGCGGTGCTGCCCGCGGTGGTTCCCGTGCCGCCGGTGGTGACGTTGGTGGACAGGCCCAGTCCGGTGCCGCCGGTGGCGGTGGCCGTGGGGGTCGGCGTCGGGGTCGCGGAGGGATCCGGGGTGGAGGTCGTGGTCGGAGTCGGCGTCGGCGTCGGGCTCGGGGTCGACGTCTGCGTGGGCGTCGGGGTGGGTGTCGCCGTGGGGGTCGGGGTCGGCTGGCCGCCGCCCGGGTCCGTCGTCCGGTACTCCGTGTTCGACGTGAACCACATCGACCCGGTGAAGTCCCCGTACGTGTCGCTGCCGAAGGCCTTGCGGCACACCACCGTCAGGTCGTAGCGGCCCTCCAGGGTGGTGAAGCCGGCCTCGTTGGCGTAGTCGCGCATGGTCATCGTCAGCGGAATGACGATGCCGCCCGACGGGGCCTGCCCGTACGTGGAGATCGGGGAGTTGCCCACCACGTTCTTGCCCTCGGCCGGGAAGCCCTTGCCGGTCACCTTCACCAGGACGTTGGTGGCGGGCGCCGGGCAGGCCGCCGAGGTGGCGAGGTCGACGCTGGTGGTGTCGGTGCCCGTGGCCGGGTTGATCACCGCCGTGCCGGTCGGGGCGGCCTGGGCCGCCGCCCCGGGCAGGGCCGTTGCGGCCAGGGTCACGACGGCGGCGGCGAGCACTGCGGCTCCGGCCGCGTCGCGCCGGGTGGGACGGGTGAACTGCACGATGGGCTCCTTCTTGGCGATCTCGGGTGTGGTGCGCCGGCGGGCCGACGCGGTGGCCGCCGCCCGGGCCAGGCGCCGGCGGCGCCACAGCCGCAGCCCGCACGCGGTGATCGCGAGAACCAGGGCGAGCAGCGTCCACGGGACCGTCCACAGCGACACCGAGCGGGTCAGGGACGGGAGTTTGGGGTCCACGCCTTCGCGGGTCGCGACCGCCTGGACGGAGACGACGGCGGAGGAGCGCAGCGTCGGCACCACGCCGTCGGCCTTCGCCGTGATGGTCAGCGAGCTGCCGGGCAGCAGATCGCCGAGGTCCTTGAGTCCGCCCGCGGTGACGGAGCCGCCGAGCATGCCGTTGATCCGGACGGCCTGGCGGGCGCCGAGGCGGACGTTGCCGGTGTTGCGCAGGGTGTACGTCACGGTGGCCGAGCCGGTGCCGAAGGGGTTGAAAGTTCCCGCGTACGAGGCCTTCACGTCCTCCACGGCCAGCCGCGGGGTCAGCTCTCCGGCGAGGCGGAGGTAGACGCGGGTGCCGACGCGCTGGTCGAGGCGGACCTTGTTGCCCTGCGCGTCCTGGCCGCCGCCCGCGAGGGTCGCGACGATGCCGGCGGTGTGGTCGCCGGGGGTGGCGTCCCGGGGGACGGCGAGGGTGAAGGGCACGATGACGTTGGCCTTCGGCGGGACCGTGACCGTGTCCTTCTCCAGCTTGATCCAGCTGCCCGCGTCCTTCGGCGCCTGGCCGGCCGGGAGCAGGTCGAAGCCGCCGTCGACGGTGTTGACGGCGTCGCTGGCGTAGACGGCGACGGTCAGCGGCTCGTCGCCGTAGTTCCAGACGGCTATCTGGTCCCGCAGCCCCGCGCCGCCGGTGACCCCGTACGAGAAGTGGGCGCGGGCGTCGGGTTCCTTGGGTCCGGCCGGCTGCACGCCGAAGGTGGACTTCCGGTCCTCCGTCGGGGCCGGGGCCGCGTGCGCCGCCGGTACGGCGAACAGCACGAGCAGCAGGGCCAGCAGGGCCAGCTGGGGCAGCAGGGCCACCGGCACGGCAGCGGCGGCGGACGGGCCCGGGCGGCGCCGGGCGAGGGCGGTGGAGGTCATGGCGCGGGCGTCCGATCCGGGCGTAGGGGGACGATCGGTGCGATCGAGGCGATCGGTCCGATCGAGGCGTCAGGGGCGGGGCGGAACGGGCGGCATGCTGGGAAGGGCCCGTTCCGTCCCGGGGCTCACGCCTGGATCAGATGGCGGTGAGGGTGAGGGTGGCGCTGTAGGTGCCGGCCACCGTGGAGGTCGGAACGTTCAGCGCCAGGTCGGCGGTGACGTGCGCGGTGCCGAGACCGGCGCCGTTCGCGAGGGTGCGGGCGGACTTCAGACCCGCGGTGCCCGCGTCACCGGCGGCAGCGCCGTGCGCCGCCGCGACGACGGAGCCGGCCGTGACGGTCTGCGCGGGAGCCTTGTCGACGAGCTTCGGGGACCAGCCGAGGTTCTGGCCGTTGATGGCGTGCGTGGCGCCGTCGGAGAAGTCGGTGACCTGGCCGCTGACGGTCCAGCCCGGGTTGCCGGCACGCGTGTCCGTGAGGGTGACCGGGTTGATCGACCCGGCGGTGGTCAGCAGGTCGCCGTCGGCGTTCAGGACCGGCGAGGGCAGGGTGACCTGCGGGTTGGCGACGCTGATGACCAGCGCGCCGGCGTTGACGGTCGTGGTGATGGTCTCGGAGGCGGTGACTCCGGTGAACGCGCCGACCACGTACGGGATCGCGCCCGAGTCGGAGCCGAGGTAGGCGCCCGCGTCGGCCGGCACGAAGACGGCGGTGAAGGAGTGGGCGCCGACCGGCAGGCTGCTTGTGGTCAGTACGGCGGTGCCGTTCGCGACGGGGACGGTGCCCAGGGTGGCGGTGGCGCCGCCCACGGTGTCGGTGAACTTCACCGCGCCGGCCGCGCCCGCGGGCGTGACCGTACCGGTCAGGGTCACCGGGCTGAACTGCGGCGCGGTGGAGGCCGGGGAGACCGCGAGGGCGGTCGTGGTCGGCGCCGCCGGGACGGCCGTGACCGCGTAGGAGACGTGGGCCGAGGTCGAGCCGTTGTACGAGGCGCTCGCCGGGCTGAAGACGGCGGTCAGGTCGTGCGTGCCGGCGGCGAGGTTGCTGGTGGTGAGGGCCGCGGTGCCGCCCACGACGGTGACGGCGGTGCCGAGGTTGTTCGCGCCGTCCTTGAACTGGACGGTGCCGCCGGCGCCGGCCGGGGCGACCGTGGCGGTGAGGGTGACCGGGGTGCCGGCCTGGGCCGGGCCGGCCGGGGTGACCGCGAGCGCGGTGGTGGTGTCGGTCTTCACCGCCGGGTCGGTGTTCTGGTAGGTGGTGTTCGAGGTGAACCAGACCGCGCCGGTGTAGTCGCCGAGGCTGGTGCCGTTGAAGGCCGTCCGGCAGATGACCGTGAAGTCGTACTTGCCCTGCAGGGTGGTGAAGCCCGCCTGGCTGGCGTAGTCCCGCATGGTGGAGGTCAGCGGGATGACCATGCCGCCGTTGGGCGCGGTCGGGTATGTGGTGATCGGGGAGTTGCCGACCACGTTCAGCCCGCCGGCGGGGAAGCCGGAACCCTCCACCTTCACCAGCACGTTGGTGGCGTTCGCGGGGCAGGCGCCGGAGGTGGTGAAGGCGATGCCGGACGTGTCGGCGCCGGTCGCCGGGTTGATCTCGATGGTGCCGATCGGGGCGGCGTACGCGGCGCTCGCGCCCGCGAGGCCCGCCGCGAAGGCGGTGGTCACCGCGGCGACACCCAGGGCCAGGGCCCGTGAAACTCTGTTCTTCAGCACAGCAGTCTCCAGAATCAGAAGATCAAGGCTCGTTCAGGGATCGGTGATCAGCGATCAGAGATCAGAGATCAGAGATCAGAGATCACGAAGGGATCGGTGATCGGTGATCAGGGGGTCTGCTTGGTGGTGTCGCCGCAGTTCGGGTTCGTGGCGAAGCCGTAGGTGTTGATCACTGCGCTCTGCTTGCAGATCTCGGAGTTCGCGCCGACGAAGACCGTGCTCCAGGGCGCGGTGGCGACCTTGCCGGTCGGAATGACGTTGTAGACGTCGCGCTTCACGCCGAAGCCGCTGTTGAGCACGGTGGGCGCCAGGCCGTCTACGGTGCCGAGGATGGCGCGGCCGCGCAGGTCGGCGATGGTCTGCGAGGACTGCGACTGGTACTGCGCGATGGAGAACGGCACGATCGACTTGTCGTCGAGGACCCGGCCGTCGTGCTCCTGGACCGGGGCGCTGCCCTTCTTGTCCTTGATGCAGGGGTAGACGCCCGCGACGACGTCGGCGTCGGTGATGCCCATCTGGGACTCCCAGAAGCTGCGGGTGCCCGAACCGGCCTGCGGCAGGTAGACGGTCATGTCGTAGTTGGGGCCCGCGCCCACGTAGTTCGGGTCGCAGTGGTAGATCGCCTTCAGGTCGGTCAGCGACAGCTTGCGCGGGATCGCCGAACCGGGGGTGATCGCGTAGCTGACGCCGTCCACCGCGAACGGGACGTACGTCAGGCCCGGGGCCGCGGCCGCCAGGTTGAGGGAGGAGGAACGGGCGAAGTCCAGACAGCCGTTGCTCGCCTGGAGGGAGGTCAGCAGCGCGGAGCGGCCGGCGCCGCTGCCGTTGGGGCGGGCGATGGTGCAGTTCGGGTTGGCCGCCGGGTCCTTGGTGGTGATGTTCGCGGAACCGGTGGCGTCGTACGAGCCGATGACCTTCTGGCCGTTCACGGTGATGGCCGCGGCCAGCCCGTTCATGACGTCCTGGGTGGTGTCGGAGCCGACGCCGGACAGCTGGCGGTACGGCGGCGGGCCGGCCGGGTCGGCGAAGGCGATGCTGCCGCCGGTGGCGGCCAGCGCCAGTGCGGCCGCCGCGGCGGCGAAGGCGATCTTCTTCTTGTTCACGCGGGTTTGCCCCTCAGCTAGGCTGCGCCCCGGGTGGTGCCCGGCACGCGTTGGGTGAAGTTCCGTTGGCGCGGACGAATCAGACGGTTGTGGCCGGGTATCACCTCCCTTCGTCGCGGTGGGCGGCGCCCGCGCGCAGTGCGCGCAGGTGGGGCAGGAGACGGGGCCAGAAGCGGGGCAGCAGCGGGCCGGCGAAGGCCGCGAGCGCGCCCACGATCAGGCAGATCAGCAGCACGTGCCGGATGGCTCCGACCACCCAGCGCGGGGTGTCACCGGTGGCCCGCGCGGCGGGCGCCTGGCCCGCGGTGGCGGCGGGTGCCGCGGATGCGCCGGGTGCGGCCGGAGCCGCGGCGGCCGGAGCCGCGCCGCCCGCGGCGGATGCGGGGGCGGGGGCGGAGCCGCCGGTGGCGGTGGACCCGCCGGAGCCCGGGGCGGCTGCCGCACCGCCGGCGGAACCGCCCGCGGCGGCCGACGTACCGCCGGAGGCAGTGGCTCCGCCCGTCTCGGCGCCCGTCGGCCCGCCCGGAGCCGGCTTCTTGCCCGCCTCGGCCGTGACCTTGCGCGCGGCCTCGCGGGTCCGGGCCCGCAGGGCCTCGGGCAGCGGGGCGTAGCCGTGCGGCAGGGTTCCGGCGGCCACGCCCGGGGTCTGGCCCCGGTCGGCCGCGTAGGCGAGCAGGCTGCCGTAGTCCTTGCCCTCCGCCACCGTGAGGTCGGCGGGCACGGTGGCCGCGTAGGTGAGGACGGTGAGCGGGTAGGCCGCAGGGTCCTTGGCCGCCGGGTCGGGGGAACTGATTCCGTCCGCGCCGTCCGCGCCCTCCGCGCCCTCCGCACCCGGCTTGCGGGCGCCCGCCGCGGCGATGAGACCGGCCGGTTCCGGTGCCACGAACCGGCCCGCCGCGTTGAGGAGTTCGGCACGCACGAGGCCGTACCGGTCGGCGGTGGCGGTGTCGGTGACGGCGAGCACGGCCCGGGCGCCGGCCGGCTGCGGCGGGTCCTTCTTGTACGCGGGGGGTGTGGCGGTCGCGTCCCAGGAGGTACGGGCGAGGGTGTCGCCGCGGCTCGCGGCGCGGGCGGCCGCGTGCATGTCGCTGGCGTAGGGGTGCTTGTCCTGGATGCAGAGCGGGAAGGAGGGCCGGTCGTCGAAGGGCTGGCAGTACGGGTCGCTCTTGGGGAAGCTGTCGCTCGGCAGCGCCAGGTCCTTGTAGTGCGGGTTGACGGCCATGCCCGCGTACGCGCGGTCCCCGTAGGTGCCCGCGTTGTCGGGCACGCCGGTCAGGAACTCCCGGGCCGCCGGGTCCTGCGCCACCCACTCCCACAGCTGGCGGGTGGTGTCGGCGAGCGGCTGCGGTACGAGGGCGTCGCCGAGCCTGCCGCCGAAGTCGAGGCCGGTGTAGTCGGGGTTGTGGCGGATGAACTCCGGGTCGCGGCCCAGGTTCTCCGGGTTCTTCGCGGTGCTCTCGGCGAAGCGCGAGTTGCCGTCCTTGTACGACTCGGTCAGCAGCTTCGCGACGAGCCGCGGGGTCAGCCGCAGGGAGCCGAGGCGGGTGCCGTTGCGGGCTTTGACCTCGTCGGGGGCGCCGAAACCGGCCTGGCTCTCGATGAAGTAGCCGATGGTGATGCCGGAGAGGGCGACGGGCGCGTAGACGGGTTTGCGGGTCTCGGACCCGGGGGCGGACGCGGCGGCCGGCCGGCCGAGGAAGACCAGGCCCGGGCTGCCGGAGAGCAGTTTGACGCGGGCCGTCTCGTCCGGGACCTGGGCGTAGCCGTAGATGGCCTTGCCGCCGGTCTGGCACAGGGCCGGCTGCCAGCGGGTGACGGCCTCGGCGGCCATCTCGCTGCCGAGCGTGCCGCGCTCCTCGGCGCCGATCGGGCAGAAGCTGCCGAGCGGTTCGAAGCCGAGGGGGACGACGAGGCGGTGCTTCCAGTTCGCCGGGCTGAGCGGGGAGGACTGGAGCTGCCCGCCGGACTGGCTGGTGTACGGGGTTCCGTCGATCTCGGCGGTGCCGCGCGGGACGACCACCAGCCAGCAGCCGCGGCCGGTGGTGGCGCCCTGCGGATCGCGGACGCCGGCTCCGCAGCCGAGGCCGGGGGCCTCGATGGCGGTCTGGGTCTCGAACCAGACCTCGCCGGTGCCGCGGGCGTTGGTGCGGGCGTAGGGGACCTCGTTGGTGCTGTTGACGTCGAAGAACTCGTTCCAGTTGCCCGGGCTGACCGGGTCGTCGCCCACCGTCCGGAAGGGGGCGAAGGAGATCCCGCTCGGAGTGGGCGGCGGCAGCGGCTGGTTCTCCGCGTCCTTGAGGCGGTCGCCGTAGTTGAGCTGGCGGCTGTTGGTGTAGGCGCCGGCGGCCTGGTTGCCGGCGCCCGCGCCCAGCGCCGAGGAGCCACCGAACTGGCACTGGTCGGTAGTCGGGCCGGTGGCGGCGTCGCCCCAGCACTGCATGATCTGCAGGTAGTTGGCGGCGTAGGCGGTGTCCGAGACGGTCGGCGCCCCGCCGGTCCAGGACACCTTGACGACCTGGTCGACGAGGTTGCGGGTCTGGCTGACGGTCACCTTGAGGGTGGCGAAGTCGCCGGAGCCGGTGACCGTCGCCGCGGATCCGCCGGCGGCCGGGCCGTCGGCGGCGTACGCGTTCTGCGCGCCGGGGCCGAAGGGACCGAGGGGGCCGGTGGCGGCCACGACGGGGAGCAGGGCGAGGCAGAGCGCGCCCAGCGCGAGGCGGAGCCGCGGGGGTATGCCGAGTACGCGGGGTATGCGGGGTATGCGGGGTATCCGGGGTATGCGGAGCATGCGCATCAGGAACCGCCTCCCGTGCGTCGCCGGGCCAGCTGCCGGGTGAGCAGCGGGGGGCCCACGGTGAGGGTGAGCAGGATCAGCGCGCCCAGCACCATCAGGGCGGTCTGGAGCAGCCCGCCGATGCCGGTGGCGGTGGTGACGGGGATGCCGAACAGGTCGCCCGCCCCGGCCGCGAGGGGCCGGCCCGTCTCCGGGTCGACGGCTCCCGCGCCGCCGTCGGCGGCGCCCTCGGCGCCACCCGAGCCGGAGCCGGAGCCGCCGGTGGCGGCCGCCCCGCCGTCGGCCCCGCCCCCGCCCGTACCGGATCCGCCGGTGGCCGCGGCGCCGCCGGACGCGCCCGAGCCCGTACCACCGCCGCTGCCGCCGGACGCGGCGGCTCCGCCGGAGCCGCCCGAGCCGCCCGAGGCGCTGCCCGTCTGGGTGGGGGTCTTGTTGCCGCCGGTGCCGACCTCGCACTGGGTGGCGCCCTTCTTGTCGCACTCGGCGGGCTGGGGCGCGGTGGTGGCGAGGGTGTTGGTGCCGTCGGCGGAGAAGGTCGGGTTCTTGCAGTTCTTGATGTCGATGGTGGTCGCGGTGACGCCGGGGATGCGGCGGACCTGTTCCAGTCCGGCCTGCACGAGGTTGATCGGCAGCGGCGAGTAGCCGAGCCGGTCGACCGAGCGCTGGCCCTCGCAGAGGAAGTAGTAGGCGAAGGCGCCGAGCGCCTTGCCCTTCTGCGGGTTGAAGTTCGCTTCCTGCGCGTTCGGGATGATCATGTAGCTGTAGCTGGAGAGCGGGTAGTTGCGGCGGTCGCTGCTCTCGTCGTAGACCTGGGACAGGTCCTGGGTGAGGTCGGCCCCGATCCTGGCCTTGGTGAGCGAGACGGCGACGTTCTGGGCCGTGGGTTCGGTGTAGTAGCCCGACCCGTTGAGGATCTTGGCGACCGGGAAGCCGGTGGTGGCGACCGCGTAGGAGTACTCGACGTAGGTGATGGTGCCGACGTTGCCGTCCTGGGCGACGTAGCCGGAGACGCCGTTGGAACCGGACTGGCCGACGAAGCCCCGGCCTGCGACGACGGGGAAGTTGGAGGTCTGCCCGCAGGGGGTGGAGCGGCCGGCCTTGGCGCAGTAGGCGTCCCACAGACCGCCGTGGCGCTGGGCCAGCCAGTTGGTCAGCTGGGCCGTGGTGCCCGAGCCGTCGGAGCGGACGACGGGGACGATCCGGCGGGCGGGCAGCGAGGCGGCGAGGGCCGGGTTGTCGGCCTTGATGGCGGCGTCGTTCCAGGTGGTGATGGCACCGGTGAAGATCTTGGCGACGACCTCGCCGGAGAGGCGGAGGTTGGTGACGCGGCGGTTGCCGATCTTGAGGTTGTACATGAAGGCCGTGCCGCCCGCGACGATGGGCATGTAGCCGAACTTCCGTGAGGGCGCCGGGTCCACGACGCCGGAGTCCTTGATGCCGTAGGGGATCTCGGAGACGGCGAAGTCGACCGTTCCGTTGCGGAACTGGTTGCGGCCGTCGGACGATCCCGTGCCGCTGTAGTTGACCGTCATGCCGTACTGCTTGACGTTGGCGCGCCACTGGTCGAGAGCGTTCTGGCTCCAGGTGGAACCGGCGCCGGACACCGGTACGTAGCTCTCGGCGGCGGCGGGCGCGGCACCGGGCAGGGCGACGGCGACCGCGGCGAGGAGCAGGGCGAGCGCGCGGACGAGGACGCCCGAGGGGGCACGTCCGTGGTGGGCCGGGGGTCGTCCGGGCATCGGGAACTCTCCTGATCGGTGACGGATCGTACGAAGCGTGGTGCGGCGGGATGCGCGGAGCGCGGGCACGGCTACGCCCGGGGCGGAGGCTCGGTCCGCCGCTCGGCCGGCTGCGCGAGCGGAGCGGAACCTCCCGGAGCCGGCCCTCCCGCCCCGCCGAGGTCCACCCCCTCCGGCTCCCCGGGCCCGTGCGGTTGCCCCGGCCCGTGCGGCTCACCCGGCTTCCCCGGCCCGTGCGGTTCCCCCGGCCCCACCGGCTCCTCGGTCAGGTCCTGCTCGCGCTGCTCGGCCCTGGCCGCCATGCGCTCCGCGTCGCGCGCCGAGGCGAGGACCCGGCGGTGCTGCTGGCCGCGGCTGAGCTGTCCCGGAGCCCGGCCGCCGATGACGCGGGCGATCACGAACAGCAGCAGCACCAGGGCCATCAGCAGGGCGGCGCAGCCGAACCCGCGGGCGATCATGGTCTTGTCCGGGTAGCCGACGAGGCTGAAGGTCGCGAGCGGCAGCGACATCTGCGGCCCCTCGACGGGGTTGGCGTTCAGCCCGGCCGCGATGCCCGAGGTGAGCAGCACCGGGGAGGTTTCGCCGATGCCGCGGGCGGTGCCCAGGATCACGGCGGTGGTCAGCCCGGAGCGGGCGGTCGGCAGCACCACCGTCCACACGGTGCGCCACTGGCCGGCGCCGAGGGCGTAGGAGGCCTCCTTGAGCGAGCCCGGCACCAGCCGGATCACCACGTCGGAGGCCCGGATGATGATCGGCAGCATCATCACGGACAGGGCGAGGGCGGCGGCGAGGCCGGACTTGTCGTGGCCGAGGAGCAGGATCCAGGTGGCGTAGACGAACAGGCCGGCCACGATCGAGGGCAGCGCGGTCATGGCCTCGACGATGGTGCGGACGAACCGTGCGTAGCGGCCGGGGACTTCGTTGAGGAAGACGGCGCAGGCCAGCCCCAGCGGGACGGTGATCGCGAGGGCGATGCCGATCTGCTCCAGGGTGCCGACGATGGCGTGCAGGGCCCCGCCCTGGGTGAGCGGGTCCAGCGGGCCGGTGCCGGACATGTCCTCGGTGAAGAAGTTGAGGTGGGCCAGTGCCTCCCGGCCGCGCACGATGGCGTAGCCGACGACGAGCAGGAGGGCCGCCAGCAGCAGGGCGGCGACGCTGTGGACGAAGGCCTGGGCGAGGCGGGCGCGGACGGCCGAGCCGTTCTCGTCGAGGGAGACGAGGACCGCGTACAGCGCCATGAAGGCGAGGTAGAGGACGACGGTGAAGCCGAGCGGCGCGTCGAAGGGCAGCACCCGCCCGAAGAGGAGGGAGGTCAGACCGAGTGCGGCGGCCGCGGCCCCGAGCAGGGCGAGGACGTCGCGGGCGTGCAGGGAGGAGGTGTTGCGGCGCTGTTCGGCGGGCGCGCCGGGGCCGTCGGGGACGACCTCGGGGCAGACGGTGCGGGACACGTCGGCGGTGGCCGCGGCGGTCGGGTGCGTGGTGACGGTCATGCCTCGGCCCCCGCTCCGGACCGGCTGCGGGCGACCACGGAGGACGCGATGAAGTTGACGACGAGGGTCATGAGGAAGAGGGCGAGGCCGGCGGCCATCAGCGCGGACATCCCGAACTCGCTGGCGGACCCGTAGCGCAGGGCGATGAGGGCGGACACGGAGTTGGCGCCGTTCTGGACGACGTGCGGCTGGAGGACGAAGACCGGGGAGATGATCAGGTAGACGGCGATGGTCTCCCCCAGCGCGCGGCCGAGGCCGAGCATGGTGCCGCCGATGATCCCGCCCCTGCCGAAGGGCAGGACGACGGAGCGGATGACACCCCACTGGGTGGCGCCGAGGGCGAAGGCGCCCTCGCGTTCGCCCGGCGGGGCCTGGGCGAAGGCCTCGCGCATCACCGAGCAGGCGATCGGCGTGACCATCAGCGCGACGACCATCCCGGCGATGAAGGTGGAGGAGGTGTAGAAGGTGTTCGGGCTGAGCGGGTCGCGGGGGCTGTCCCCGTCGACGGCGAAGAGCGGGAACCATCCGAAGTAGGTGGTGAGCCAGCGGGAGAGGCCCACGACGCTCGGCTGGAACAGGAACAGCCCCCACAGGCCGTAGACCACGCTGGGCACCGCGGCCATCAGGTCGACCAGGCTGATCAGGGTCCGTTTGAGGCGGCGCGGCGCGTACTCGGTGATGTAGAGGGCGGTGCCCGCGGCGAGCGGCACGGCGAAGACGATCGCCACGGCTCCGATGAGGACGGTGCCGGTGAGGACGGTCGCGATGCCGAAGCGGTGGGAGTCGGGCTCCCACGCGGAGGTGGTGAGGAAGGCCGGGCCGGCGTCGCTCAGGGCTTCCAGGGCGCGGCCGCCGAGGAAGACGCCGACCAGGGTCATGATCAGGAGGACCGTGGCGCCGGCGCCACGGGCGGAGCCGCGGAAGATGCGGTCGGCCGGGTCGCCGCCCTTGACGAGGGGGCGGGGCGCGTCGCCCCGGTCGGCGGGCTCGGGCGCGGTGACGACGGTCGTGGTCGCGGTGGTCACAGCAGGCCTCCTCCGCGGACGGCCAGCCCCGGCGCGTCACCGGCGCCGGGCAGGCGCAGGCCGCGCAGCCGCCGGGTGTAGGTGACGCCTGAGGCGACCTGCGCCTCGGTGACGGCGGACAGGAAGAGCTGGAGGCTGTGACGGCATTCGCGCTGGCGGCGGAAGGTGCGGACGGCCACGGCCACGCAGTGCTCGTCGAGGTTGAGCTGCCAGGTCCAGGCACCGGGGCCACCCCCGGCAGGGGCCCCGGCGGTAGCCCCGGCGGTGGCCCCGGCAGCGGCCGGTGACCCGCCGCCGGTCCCGCCGCCGGTGCCGGTCCCGCCGCCTGTGCCGCCGCCGGTCCCGGGGGCCATCACCACGAGCGCGCTGACCCGGGCGGCCTCCGCGCGCAGCCGCTCCACGGCGGAGCAGCAGGCCGTGAGGCTGCTGTGCACGTGCGGACTGCGGCCGAGCTCGTGGTTGTTGGCGCCGACCAGACGCCAGGTCACCGCTGCGGGACAGCCTCCGGCACCCCCCTGGTCCGCGGCGCGCCCGGGCCCCTGACGTCGTGCGACGTCCACCCACGACACGAACAGAAAACGTGGCCGAGACACCGGTCCGCCCCCTTCCCCACAAGCCGTGCGTGGCCTGAAATCGGCCACCCACCCATGGCCGCGGGCATGACAATCCACGGGGCGTAGGGCAGTTCGGCACACGGATGGGTGAAGCAGAAACGGAGAACGTGTGAACGAGAGGAGGGGACGTGTGTGGACCCTGTGATCCCTAGGAAATTCCGAGAAGCCGCACCGCTTGGTAGTAGGTCCACGCGGTGCCGTCGCAGGAGCTCCTGCGGGAGCCCGAGTACTGCGCGCAGACCCGCTTCAGGTCCGCGTGGAACGCCAGGTCGAGCCGGGTCTTGGCGGCCGGAAACAGCCCTGCGGCGCGGTGGTTGCGGTACCCGAAGTCGTGGCGCGCGCAGGCGTCCGCGAAGGGGAAGCCGAAGGGGTTGTCGGGGGACGAGGTGCAGTGGTCCGTCGACCAGTCGAAGCCGTACGCCGCCCAGGCCGCCCGGTGCTCGCCGGCCTCGGCCCATTCGTGGTAGCTGGCGGCGCTGGTCTGCGTCCAGCGGCTCAGCACCTGCGGCTTGTCGGCCGGGACCTGCGGCGTCGCCCAGGCCGCCGGGGCGAGGGCGAGCACCGCGGTGGCGGTGGCGGCGGCGAGAGCGGGGACGAGGCGGCGACGGCGCATGGGGTTCCTCGGTGCCTGGGCGGACGGGTCACCTCCGGCCAACTCCCCCGGGCACCGGGCGGTTACTGCGCCTCGCCGGAACCGGACCCGACACCCTCCCAGGTATGAGTCCGTATGGGACCTGCGGCGCACTTCAGGTTCGTCCTGAGGAGGGACGCGCGGCGGGGGCCCGCCCGCCGAGACTGGAAGGCATGAACCGCCGCCCGCTCGTCGTCGCCGCAGCCACCGTGGGAGTCCTCGCCACCGCCGCCTTCGCGCTGCCCAATCTGCCGCCCAACCCCGTGACCGACACGATCGACAGCAAGGTGTACAAGGAGAAGGGCAAGCGCTTCGCGAGCGCCGCCGATGCCCCCACGCGGGAGAAGGCGCCCTTCGCCCTGCCGTCCTGGATACCCAAGGACGCCACCGACGTCCGCATACGGGTGCGCACCAGCGGCGAGGCCCGGCTGATCCGGTTCACCCTCGGCGCGACCCCGCTGGACGGCCCGCAGTGCGGCGCGGGCACGCCGAAGCCGGTGGGCGCCGCGCCGGATCTGCACGCCAAATGGTGGCCCGGCAGCCTGCGGGACGGTGTGCGGTCCGAGTGCCGGGGTGCCCACCAGTACCAGGTCGTGGTGCGCGGCAAGCGGGTCTACGCCTGGACGGACGGCACCCCGTCCCCGGGCTCCGTGGGCCCCCGGGACGGCGCCGCCTCCGCGCCCCGGACCCAGGGCTGACCACTCCGCCTGCCCGGCCGGGCAGGCAGGCGCGGCAGGCAGGCGGGCGGGCGGGCGGGGTAGGCAGGCGGGCGGGCAGGGCAGGGCAGGGCCGCTCAGTCGCGGGCCAGTGCCTCCGCGGTGGCCCGGGCGAAGCCGTCCGGGTTGTCGAGCATGATGTTGTGCCCGCAGTCGGGGACGGACACCACGGCCACGCCCGAGGCCTGGAGGGCTTCGGCGCCCGGGAGCGGGCCGTCCGCCTCGGGCAGCAGGTAGGTGCGCGGGATCTTCGACTCCAGCAGCAGCTCACGCATGGTGGGCGTGGTGCCGGCGGCCAGGTGGACGGCCGTGCGGTACAGGGCGGTTCGGCCGGCCAGCCGCATCGTGGACCACCAGTGCGCGCCGACCCTGTCCCGTACCTCGGCCCAGCCCCCGGCCAGGAACTCCTCCTCGGTATAGGAGGCGATCCCGCTGCTGCCCGGCATGACGGGACCGGGCTGCTGCGGATCCAGATTGGCGTCGACGAGCACCAGCCGGGACACCAGGTGGGGGTGCTGGTCCGCGAGCACGATGGCCACGGCCCCGCCCATACTGTGGGCGATCAGCTCGGCGCCCTCCACACCGGCCTCGGTGAGGGCGGCCGCCAGCGCGTCGGCATGCGCTTCGAGGGTGTAGCCGAACCCCTCGGGCCGGTCGCTGTGCCCGTGGCCCAGCAGATCGACGAGCAGCGAACGCCGCCCCGCCAGCAGCGGATGGGTGGCGCTCGCCGCGAAGTAGGCGGGCGAGGTGGACCCGAGCCCGTGCACGTACACCCGGGCCGGCTCCTCCCCCGCCAGCTCGACCCAGCGGATCCGGTCGCCCTCGGGCGTGACCACGGCGTTCCTCACGATGCTCCCCCTCAAGTGGTTCGGCAGCACTCTTCGACAGCCGGAACAGGCTAAGTGCCGGCCGGGCGCAGGGGTGCGCCGCGGCCGCCACGCCGTATCGGACATCGGCTGACCATCCGTCATGCGCGCACTATCGTGGCCGCCATGGACATCCGCCGGGCCCTCACCCCCGCCGAGCTCACGGCCGCCGAGTCCCTCTTCGACGGGCCTGCCCGCACGGAGTGGTCCGAGCGCTTCCTCGCCGCCCCGGGACACCTGATGCTCATCGCCTACGTCGACGGCGTGCCCGCCGGGATGGTCTCCGGCATCGAGATGAGCCACCCCGACAAGGGCACCGAGATGTGTCTGTACGAGCTCTCCGTGGACGAGGGGTACCGCCGTCGCGGCATCGGCCGCGATCTGACGCTGGCCCTCGCCGAGGAGGCCAAGGCCCGCGGCTGCTACGGCATGTGGGTGGGGGTCGACACCGACAACGAGGCCGCTCTGGCCACCTACGACGCCGCCGGCGCCCGCGACGAGGGTGTCTTCTCGATGCGCGGCTGGCCCCTCGCCCCGTAGCCGGGACGCCCCGACCCGGCCCGACCCGCCCCGACCCGGCCCGGCGCCCGCCCGGCGCTCCGCGCGCCGCCTCCCCGGCAACCTCCGGCTCCTGCCCGGCGCTTAGGGTGTTCGCTGGTCGGCCCTTCGGTCGACGAGGGGATCGGGGGGAGGCCCATGAACAGCGCGACCGAGGTGTTCGAGCCGCTGCGGGCGGACGATCCGTCCACCGTGGCCGGATACCGCATCGCGGCCCGGCTCGGCGCGGGCGGCATGGGCCGCGTCTACCTGTCGCACACCCAGGGCGGGCGGCCGGTGGCGATCAAGGTCGTACGCCCGGAACTGGCCGAGGATCCCGCGTTCCGACGGCGGTTCCGCCGTGAGGTGGAGGCCGCCCGGCGGGTCCGGGGCGCGTACACCGCCGAACTGGTCGACGCCGACGCCGACGGGACACCGCCCTGGCTGGCCACCCTCTACGTACCCGGGCCCTCGCTGTCGCAGGCCGTGGCCCGGCGCGGACCGCTGCCCCTGCCCGCCGTGCTGTGGCTGACGGCGGGCGTGGCCGAGGCCCTGCAGGCCATCCACGACGCGGGCATCGTGCACCGGGACTTGAAGCCGTCGAACGTGCTCCTGGCCGCCGACGGGCCCCGTGTCATCGACTTCGGCATCTCGCTGGCGTCCGACACCACCGCCCATACCGCCACGGGCGCCACCATCGGCACGCCCCAGTACATGTCCCCCGAGCAGGCGTCGGCGGGTGAGGTCACCGCAGCCGCCGACGTCTTCGCGCTGGGCCAGACGGCGGCGTTCGCCGCGCTGGGCGAGCCGCTGTACGGCACCGGCCCCTCCGCGACCGTGCTGTACCGGATCGTGCACTCCGAGCCCGACCTGTCCCGGCTGCCGCAGGAGCTGCGCCCGCTGATCGCCCGGTGCCTGGCCACCGATCCGCGGGAGCGTGCCACCCCCGCGGAGATCGTGGCGTGGTGCCGGACGCAACTGGGCGAGGACGCCGACGCGGATGGCGGCCCGGCGCTCTGGCGCGAGGTGACCGGACCGGAGCCGACGGTCCCGGAGCCCCTGCCCGAGCCCGTACCCGGCTCGGCACCGGTACCGGCACCCGCGGCGCCGCGCGCCCCGGCCGCCCTCTCCCCGGACACGATGCGCCAGGTGTGGCAGCCTCCGCAGCCGGCTCCGGAAGGACCGGAGCAAAGGCGGAGGCGCCGGCGGCGCAACGCGCTGCTCACCGTCGCGTCGGTGGCGACGGCCGCGATGTTGCTGGGCACGCTCTGGGTGGTGATCGACCAGGCGGTGGACGGAATGCGCGACCGGGCGAAGTCCCCGACGGCCGGGGGAACACCGGCGGGCGGGTCCCGTTCGGCGAGCGGCGACCCGACCCCGGGGGCCGTGAAACCCAGCCCGAGCCCGAGCGGCCCGCCAAGACCCATTCCCTACCCCTTCTTGGTCATGGGGAAGGCGGACTCGGTCAGCATCAAGGAGCCGGTCCAGCGCAAGGACCGCACGGGGGACCTCCGCCTCAACTGCGAAGGGGACGACTGCATACTGGAAAGTGACACCAGTGTGATCGTCCTGCTGCAAGGCAAAGCGCCTGGCTCGCTCGAAGCCTGCCGGACCGCGCTCGAACACGCCGACGAAAAGAGCGAGAGCCTGATCCTGGCACCGGTCGGCAGCGAGTTCTGCGTCAAACACCCGTCGGGTGACATCGCACTGCTCGTACTGACGATCAAGCAAACTTGGAAGATGGCCGGGGTGAACAGCTTTCTGTCGGTCGACATGACGGTCTGGCGCGCGGCCTGACGGAGGGGTCGGCCGCGCGGGCCCGGGTCGGGCCCGGGCCGGGCCCGGATCCGCCCGCGCGGCGGCGTGTCGTGCGCCCACCCGGCGCACCCTCCGCGCGCCCGCGCCGCCACTCGCGGAGCATCGGCCGCATGACCGCATTCGCCGCGCTCCTCCCCGCCGCCGCCCTGCTCGCCGCCACCGTCACCGGATCCCCTCCGGATCCCGGCCCCGATGCCGCCTCCCCCTACGTCGTCGTCCTCAAGGACACCACCTCCCGCGCCCCGACCCGTGCCCTGGCCGCCGCGGCCGTGGACGCCGGGGACGAGGTCGGACCCGTCTACGACGCCGCCCTGAACGGCTTCGCCGTACGCACCACCGCCGCCCGGGCCGCCGTCCTGGCCGCCGACCCCCGGGTGGCCTCGGTGGAGCCGGACGCGGAGTTCCACACCACCGACACCCCCGACACCCCCGGAGCCACCGGCACCCCCGAGCCGCAGATGGCGCCGCAGGCTCCCGCGCCCTGGTCCCTCGACCGCATCGACCAGCGCGAACTCCCGCTCGACGGTTCGTACACGTACCCCGGCAGGGCCGAGGGCGTCACCGTCTACGTCGTCGACACCGGCATCAACACCGGCCACCTGGAATTCGGCGGCCGCGCCCGCTTCGGCTACAACGCGGTCTTCCTCGGCAGCTCCCGCGACTGCAGCGGCCACGGCACGCACGTCGCGGCGACCGTGGGCGGGGAGACGTACGGGGTGGCCAAGGGGGTCTCGCTCGTCGGGGTGAAGGTGGCCGACTGCGATGGTTCCGCGTCTCTCTCGGCGATCCTGAAGGGTCTCGACTGGGTGGTGAAGGACGCCGCCAGGGCTCCCGCCACCCCGGCCGTGGCCAACATGAGCATGGGCGGCACCCGCAGCCACGCCCTCGACACGGCCGTGGTCCGGGCCGTGTCCGCCGGGATCACCTTCACCGCGGCCGCCGGGAACGACGGCAAGAACGCCTGCGGCGGATCCCCGGCCTCCGTCCCCCAGGCCATCACGGTCGCCGCGACCGACGCAGAGGACCGGCGGGCGCCGTTCTCCAACCACGGCCCCTGCGTGGACCTCTCGGCTCCGGGCGTGGGCATCACCTCGGCCTGGAAGGACTCCACCACCGCCACGGCCCGCGCCTCCGGCACCTCGATGGCCGCCCCGCACGTGGCCGGGGTCGCCGCTCTCATCCTGGCGCGCGGTACGGCGCGGACCCCGGCGCAGGTGACCGAGGAACTGCTGCACAGCGCCGTGTCCGACCGGATCACCGGGCTCCCGGCCGGCACCCCGAACCTGCTGCTCCACACCCCCACCGGGCGCTAGCCCCACCCCTTCCCAGGCACCCCGACCGGTCGGTATCCGATGGGCCATCAGACTCTCCCTGATGGCCCATCAATTTCTGTGTGCTTCGGGCGAAAGCAAGTCATTGACTTCTCATCACGGCGACGCGTCAATGTCGGCCACCGCACCGGCTCGGCCTCCCCCACACAGCGGGTGGGGGGAGGGGTTCGTCATGACGAAGGAGTCGCGACCCAGTGAGTACGAGAACGTATCGACGAAGAGTGCTGGCCGGGGCGGGAGCCCTGTCTCTGGCCCTGACGGGCGGCGTGGTGGCCCTGACGGGATCCGCGCAGGCCGCGACCAAGACCACGGCCGTCTTCGAGAACTGCGACGCCCCGGCGCCGCAGCCGGACGGCTCGGGCAACCAGAACTGGACGGTCACCCTGCCCGACGGCGCCAAGGCCGGCGACGTCGTCCCGATCACGATCGACCCGGGCGCGAGCCCGCTGATCCCCGGGTTCTCCGTCACCACGGTGAACACCTCCAAGATCACCCTCAAGGTCGGGACCACCACCCAGGTGGTCACCAGCCCGCCGGAGACCGTCTCCGTCATCGCCGGACAGCCGCTCGATCCCAAGGCGTTCTCCGGAACCATCAAGATCCCGGACGGCACCGAGGGCACGACCGTCCAGGTCGCCCTCGACCTGGCGGTCACCGACGCGGACCTCTCCGGTTCGGTCTTCACCACCACCTGCACCCCGGCTCCGCGCCCGAGCGCCTCGCTCGGCTCGGTCGCGGTCGAGGCCCTGCCCAAGGACCCGATCACCACGAAGCTGACGCCCAACAGCGGCCCGGCGGGCACCGCCGTCGCCGTGACCGGCGCCAACTTCCCGGCCGGCGCCGTCACCTGCTCCGCCCTGCTCGCGGGCGCGGTGACCGGTGACACCGGTGCGGGCACGGCCGACGCGTCCGGCGCGGCCACCTGCAACATCACGGTCACCAAGAAGGCCGACGCGATCAGGATCGACGGTTCGATCACCCCGTACAAGGCCTTCGTGTTCCTGGAGGAGCAGGCCGGTGTGAAGAACCCGGTCGACGTCGAGGTCCTGCCCGGCCCGCTGGCCCTCGGCCCGAAGGACGGCCAGCCGGCCGTCAGCTTCGGCGCGGTCACCATCAACGGCAAGGCCCAGTCGGTGGTCGGCGTCTTCAACGCCGCGACCGTCCAGGACTTCCGCGGCGGTTCGCTCGGCTGGGACGTGACGGCGACGCGTACGCCGTTCCTGAACCAGACCACCGGGCACTCGATGGCGAAGGCGCAGATCGGCATCCAGCCGTCCTGCACCGTGACCAACCCGGACAGCCCGAGCACCTGCACCGCGGGCACGCCCGGCGCGATCTCCGACGTCCCGATGAAGGTGGCCTCCCAGGCCGCCGGCGGGGACGAGCTGACCGGCGGTGAGTTCGCCGTCGGCGGCGCCGGAATGATCCAGCTCCCGCCCTTCATGTTCGCGGACACCTACCAGACGGTCGTGACCTTCTCGATCGCCTGACCCGTACGGCCGCTCGGCCCAGGGTGGTGGGGGGGGGGGGGGGGGGCGCCCCCCCCCCCCCCCGCCCCCCCCCCCCCCCCCCCCCCCCCCCCCCCCCCCCGCGCCCCCCCCACCCCCCCCCCCCCCCCCCCCGCCCCCCCCCCCCCCCGCCCCCCCCC